>NZ_CP114904.1:2432222-2734444 GCF_027497215.1 Micromonospora sp. WMMD812
CCGCGCTGTCACCGGCCCGTCGGCAGGAGGCCGCGGTCCGGCAGATCCGTTGGATGATCGAGGAGCTGCGGGTGAACGTCTTCGCCCAGGCGCTCGGCACCCCGTATCCGGTGTCCGAGCAGCGCATCTACCGGGCGATGGACGAGGCCGAGGGCCGCTGATCCGGGCGGCGGGGCGACCGCCCCGGCCCGGCGGCACCGGCGTGCCCCGATCGGGTGGTGTGGCGCCGCGCGGAGCGGGAACACCGGTCGCCCTCGCGCGCCGACCGGGTGCGCCGCCGGGGTGAGGAGACCATCTCGTGCCCACTGCCCATGCCGCCCGCGGGTCCGTCCCCGGCACCGGTGCCGCCTCCGCCGGGGATCCGGCTCACCCGCAGGGCCCTCGGCCTCGGCCGGCCCGCGTCGTGGCCGCCGCCCGCGTCGTCGGGCTGGCCGGCACCGGACTGGCGATGCTGCTGTTCGGCGTCCTGCATGTCCCGGGGAACCCGATCGATCCGGTGCGGGAGACGGTCAGCGACTACGCGCTGTCCCGTCACGGCTGGCTGTTCAACATGGCGGTCCTCGCGCTGGCCGCGGGGTCGGCTCTGCTGCTCGCCCCCGTGGCGCGACGGTCCGGTCGGCCCGCCGTAGGGCGGCGCCGGCTACTGGCGGCGGTGGGGCCGGCCGGGTTGGGCGCGTGGTGCCTGGGCCTCGTGGTCCTGGTGGTCTTCCCGCGCGACCCGGTCGGCGCGGCGGTCACGATCACCGGCGACATCCACCGCTGGGCCGCGGTCGCCGCCCTGTGCGGCCTCCCGCTGGGTGCGTTGCTGACCGCCGTACGGCATCCGGGGCCGCTCGCCCGCACGGTGGTCGTGGGGGCGAGCGCCTGTGGGGTCGCGCTCGTCCCCTTCGTGGCCGCCTATCTGGTGGGTTCGCCGCTGCGCCCGTTCGTCGGTCTGATCGAACGCCTCGTCTGCCTCGCCGAGGTGTGCCTGCTGGTGCTCCTCGCCCTGCTGGGACGGGGCGGCCGGTCCGGCGGCCCGGTCCCGGCCGGCTACAACGGCTCGACACCCGGTGGCAGTTCCCCCTCGGTGGTGGCGTCGCGCACGTACTCCAGCAGGATGCGCCGCAGCTCCCGGCCGGCGTGGGTGGGCACCACGTCCCGGCGTCGGGCGACGGCGATCGTCCGGGTGACGCCGGGCGGCGCCAGCTGGGTGATCCGCACCCCGGGCCGGCGGGCGACCACGATGCCGGGCACGAGCGCGATGCCGAGGCCCGCCTCGACGAAGCTGAGCACGGCGTCCATCTCGCCGCCGTCGACCGCGATGGTCGGCTCGAAGCCGGCGTCCCGACAGGCGTGAAGGGTGGCGTCGCGCAGGTCGTAGCCCTCCCGGAACATCACCATGGGCTGATCGCGCAGGTCGGTGATGCGCAGCTCCCCGGTCGTGGCGGTGGCCGGCGGCTCGGCTGGCGCGGCGACCACCAGGCTCTCCCGCAGGATCGGGTCGGCCCGCAGCCCGGGGTCGGTGCCGTGGGCCGGCATGATGATCAGTGCCAGGTCGAGGTCGCCGCGGAGCAGGTCGCGGACGAGGTCCTGCGAGCCGCCCTCCTCGACCCGCAGGTCCACGGTGGGGTGCGCGTCCCGGAACCGGCGCAGCACCGGCGGGGCGAGCGAGGTGGCCAGGCTGGGCGTGGCGCCGAGGCGTACCCGGCCGCGGCGCAGGCCGACCAGCTCCTGCACCTCCCGGGTCGCCGTGTCCACGTCGGCGAGGATCCGCTTGGCCAACGGCAGCAGCACCTCGCCCGCGGTGGTGAGCGCGATGTTGCCCCTTACCCGTTCGAAGAGCGGGGCGCCGAGGTCGGCCTCCAGGGCGTGAATTTGCTTACTCAACGAGGGCTGGGTTATGCCGACGATGTCGGCGGCTTGGGTGAAATGTCGTACTTCGGCGACCGCGACGAAGTACCTCAGCTGATGGAGCTGCATCTACATAGCTTACGGCTATCAAGACTGCGCGGTCGATGCATTGGACGACTGATCAAACTGCTCCTAGCGTCGGATCTGTGGTAGTCACGAGAACGCGGTCGCCCATCCGCTCGAACGTCGGCCTGAAGGCCGTCATGGCGGTGACGGGCATCATCCTGGTGCTGTTCCTGATCCTGCACATGCTCGGCAACCTGAAGGTGTTCACGGGGGAGACCTCGTTCGACCACTACGCGCACTGGCTGCGCGACATCGGCAAGCCGCTGCTGCCGGGCGTCTGGTTCCTCTGGATCCAGCGCGGCGTGCTGACCCTCGCCGTCCTGGGGCACATCGCCGCCGCCACCGCGCTGGCGCTGCGCTCCCGCGCCGCCCGCCCGGTCCGGTACGCGCACCGCCCGAAGGTCCGGGGCAGCTACGCGGCCCGCACCATGCGCTGGGGCGGGGTGATCATCCTGCTCTTCGTGGTCTACCACCTGCTGGACCTGACCACCGGTCACCTGAACCCGGTCGGCGACCCGGCCACGCCGTACGCCAACGTCGTCGCCGACTTCGCGCCGGAGCGCTGGTACGTCACGCTCTTCTACACCCTGGCGATCGTCGCGCTGGGCTTCCACCTGCGGCACGGGGCGTTCAGCGCCTTCCGCAGCCTGGGCCAGCAGACCCCGCAGGGTGAGCGGCGGGCGCGCATCGCCGCCCTGGTCTTCGCCGTCTCGCTCTGCGCCGGCTTCCTGGTGGTTCCGTTCGCCGTACTCACCGGATTGGTGTCCTGACCATGGATCTCTACACCGAGGGCGACCCGATCGCCGACACCAAGGCTCCCGACGGCCCGATCGAAACCCGCTGGGACCGGCGCCGCTTCGACGCCAAGCTGGTCAACCCGGCCAACCGCCGCAAGATGACGGTGATCGTGGTCGGCACCGGCCTGGCCGGCGGCTCCGCCGCCGCGACGCTCGCCGAGCAGGGCTACCGCGTCAAGTCCTACTGCTACCAGGACAGCCCGCGCCGGGCGCACTCGATCGCCGCGCAGGGTGGCATCAACGCCGCCAAGAACTACCGCAACGACGGCGACTCGGTGCACCGGCTCTTCTACGACACCGTCAAGGGCGGCGATTTCCGCTCCCGCGAGTCGAACGTGCACCGGCTGGCCGAGGTCTCGGTCAACATCATCGACCAGTGCGTGGCGCAGGGCGTGCCGTTCGCCCGCGAGTACGGCGGCCTCCTCGACACCCGCTCGTTCGGCGGCGCCCAGGTGCAGCGCACCTTCTACGCCCGGGGCCAGACGGGCCAGCAGCTGCTGCTCGGCGCGTACCAGGCCCTCGAGCGGCAGATCGGCCTCGGCAACGTGGAGATGAACTCCCGGCACGAGATGCTGGAGCTGATCATTGTCGACGGCAAGGCCCGGGGCATTGTGGTCCGGGACCTCGTCACCGGCGAGATCACCTCCGAGTTCGCGGACGCCGTGGTGCTCGCCTCCGGCGGCTACGGCAACGTCTTCTACCTCTCCACCAACGCCAAGGGCTGCAACGTCACCGCCACCTGGCGGGCGCACCGCAAGGGCGCGTACTTCGCCAACCCCTGCTACACGCAGATCCACCCGACCTGCATCCCGGTCTCCGGCGACCACCAGTCGAAGCTGACCCTGATGAGCGAGTCGCTGCGCAACGACGGCCGGGTGTGGGTGCCGAAGGCCAAGGGCGACGACCGCAACCCGAAGGACATCCCCGAGGACGAGCGGGACTACTACCTGGAGCGGATCTACCCCTCGTTCGGCAACCTGGTGCCCCGCGACATCGCGTCCCGGGCGGCGAAGGCCGTCTGCGACCAGGGGCGCGGCGTCGGCCCGGGCGGGCTCGGCGTCTACCTGGACTTCGCCGACGCGATCGGGCGGCTCGGCCGCAAGGCCGTCGAGGCCAAGTACGGCAACCTCTTCGAGATGTACGAGCGCATCACCGGTGAGGACCCGTACGAGGTGCCGATGCGGATCTACCCCGCGGTGCACTACACGATGGGCGGCCTCTGGGTCGACTACGACCTCCAGTCGAGCATCCCCGGCCTGTTCGTGATCGGTGAGGCCAACTTCTCCGACCACGGCGCCAACCGGCTCGGCGCGTCCGCGCTGATGCAGGGCCTGGCCGACGGCTACTTCGTGCTGCCGAACACCATCGCCAACTACCTGTCGGCCGGCCCGCTCGAGAAGGTCGACGCGAGCCACCCGGCGGCGGTCGAGGCCCGCCGCGACGTGGAGGACCGGATCCAGCGGCTGCTGGCGGTCAACGGCGACCGGACCGTCGACTCCTTCCACCGTGAGCTGGGCCAGATCATGTGGGACCACTGCGGCATGGAGCGCTCCGAGGCCGGGCTGCGCAAGGCGATCGACGAGATCCGGGCGCTGCGCGACCAGTTCTGGCGGCGCGTCCGGGTGCTGGGCGACGGCGAAGGGCTCAACCAGTCGCTGGAGAAGGCCGGCCGGGTGGCCGATTTCTTCGAGCTGGCCGAGCTGATGTGCATCGACGCCCTGCACCGCGAGGAGTCGTGCGGCGGCCACTTCCGGGCCGAGCACCAGACCCCCGACGGCGAGGCCCAGCGCGACGACGAGCACTTCTCGTACGTCGCGGCCTGGGAGTTCACCGCCACCGGCCAGCCGTCGGTGCTGCACAAGGAAGACCTGCAGTTCGAATACGTCCACCCCACGCAGCGGAGCTACAAGTGAACCTGACCCTGCGCATCTGGCGCCAGACCGGCCCCGAGGACAAGGGTCGGATGGTGACGTACCAGGTCGACGACGTCTCCCCGGACATGTCGTTCCTGGAGATGCTCGACGTGCTCAACGAACGCCTGATCCTCGCCGGCGAGGACCCGGTGGCGTTCGACCACGACTGCCGCGAGGGCATCTGCGGCATGTGCGGAATGATGATCAACGGCCAGGCGCACGGGCCGCAGCGCGGCACCACCGCCTGCCAGCTGCACATGCGGCAGTTCTCCGACGGCGACACGATCGACATCGAGCCGTGGCGCGCCCGGGCCTTCCCGGTCATCAAGGACCTGGTGGTCAACCGGGGCGCCTTCGACAAGATCATCGCGGCCGGCGGGTACATCACCGCGCCGACCGGCAGCGCGCCCGAGGCGCACGCGACCCCGGTGGCCAAGGCCAACGCGGACGCCGCCTTCGAGTCGGCGGCCTGCATCGGCTGCGGCGCCTGCGTGGCGGCCTGCCCGAACGGCTCCGGAATGCTGTTCACCGCTGCCAAGATCACCCAGCTCTCGCTGCTGCCCCAGGGCCAGCCGGAGCGGTACACCCGGGTGATCGGCATGGTCGACGCGCACGACGAGGCCGGCTTCGGCGGCTGCACCAACGCCGGCGAGTGCACGGTGGCCTGCCCGAAGGGCATCCCGCTCAACACCATCGGCCGCCTCAACCGCGACTTCCTCGCGGCCACCACCACGAAGCGGAGCGAGAACACCCCCGGTTCCTGACCTCCAGGCCGGATGACGGGCCGCCGCACCCACGGGCGCGGCGGCCCGTCCGCGTCCGCGCGCCGCCCGCTGGCCCCAGATCTGGAGCAGGTCGACAGCGTGCACCGGGCGCTGCCGGTTCAAGTCCCCGAACGGGGGTAGCAGCCCCGGGGAGAACTCCCCGGGGAGGGAACCGGACATGAAGGCTTTGACGTGGCAGGGCAGGCGGGACGTACGGGTGGAGGAGGTGCCCGACCCGCGGATCGAGGAGCCGACGGACGCGATCGTCCGCATCACCTCGACCGCGATCTGCGGTTCGGACCTGCACCTCTACGAGGTGCTCGGGCCGTACCTCAAGCCGGGCGACGTGCTCGGGCACGAGCCGATGGGCATCGTCGAGGAGGTCGGCTCGGCGGTGACCCGGCTCAAGCCGGGCGACCGGGTGGTGGTGCCGTTCAACATCGCCTGCGGCGACTGCTGGATGTGCCGGCGGCAGCTGTACGCGCAGTGCGAGACCACCCAGGTCCGCAGCGAGGGCAAGGGCGCCGCGCTGTTCGGCTACACCTCCCTCTACGGCTCGGTGCCCGGCGGGCAGGCCGAGCACCTCCGTGTGCCGCACGCCGACTTCGGCCCGATCGTCGTCCCGGAGAGCGGCCCGGACGAGCGGTGGCTCTACCTGTCCGACGTCCTGCCCACCGCCTGGCAGGCGGTGAAGTACGCCGACACCCCGCCCGGCGGCACCCTGGCCGTCTTCGGACTCGGCCCGGTGGGGCAGTTCTGCGCCCGGGTCGGCCGGCACCTCGGCGCCGGCCGGGTGATCGGCCTCGACCTCGTTCCGGAGCGGCTGGAGCTGGCCCGCAAGCACGGCGTGGAGGTGCTCGACGTCCGGGAGCTCGACGACGTGCCGGGGGCGCTCGTCGACCTGGTGGACGGGCGCGGCCCGGACGCGGTGATCGACGCGGTCGGCATGGAGGCGCACGGCGCCCCCGCCGGCAAGATCGCCCAAGCCGCCGCCGGGCTGCTGCCGGACCGACTGGCCCAGGGGATGATCGACCGGGCCGGTGTGGACCGGCTCACCGTGCTGCACGCCGCGGTGAAGGGCGTCCGGCGGGGCGGCACCGTCTCGATCTCCGGGGTCTACGGCGGCGAGCAGGACCCGATGCCGCTGATGGAGATGTTCGACCGGGGCATCCAGCTGCGGATGGGCCAGTGCCACGTCCGCCGGTGGATCGACGAGATCATGCCGCTGCTGGACCGCGACGACGATCCGCTGGGCGTGGAGGACTTGCGTACCCACCGGGTGCCGTTGCCGCGGGCGCCGGAGGCGTACGAGATGTTCCAGCAGAAGCGGGACGGCTGCGTGAAGGTCGTGCTGGAACCGTGAGCCGGGTGGTGGTGGTCGTCGGGGCCACCAGCGGGATCGGGCGGGCGGCGGCCCGGGCGTTCGCCGGGCGCGGCGACCGCCTGGTGCTCGCCGCCCGTGCCCCACAGGCCCTGGCCGACGTACGCGGCGAGTGCGCGGCCGTCGGGGCCGAGGTGCTCACCGTGCCCACCGACGTCACCACCCCCGGGGCGCTGGACGCGCTGGCCGAGGCCACCGTCGACCGGTTCGGCCGGATCGACGTCTGGGTGCACACCGCCGCGGTGACCGCGTACGGCCCCTTCGAGCGGCTGCCCGCACGGACCTTCGACCAGGTGGTGCGGACCGACCTGCTGGCCGCCGCCGAGGCGGCCCGGGTCGCGTTGCGGCACTTCCGGGTCGCCTCGGCGGGCACCCTGATCCTCACCGGCTCGGTGCTCGGGCACATCACCGCGCCCTACCTGAGCAGCTACGCCACGGCGAAGTGGGGACTGACCGGGCTGGCACGCACGCTCCAGCAGGAGTTGCGGGACGCCCCGGACATCCACCTCTGCCTGGTCAACCCCGGCAGCGTGGACACCCCGATCTACCAGCGGGCGGCCCACCACCTGGGCCGGACCGGTCGGCCACCCCCGCCGATCACCACGCCGGAGCGGGTGGCCCGCGCCATCGTGGACTGCGCCGACCGGCCCCGCCGGCAGGTGTCGGTGGGCCGGCTCAACCCGCTGATGCGGGTCGGCTTCACCGTGCTGCCCGGCCTCTACGACACCCTGGTGGGTCCGCTCATGCGGCGACTGGGACTGGACGGCCCGACGGTCGCTCCGCACGACGGCGTGGTCTTCGCCCCGGACCCGGCCAGCGAGAGGGTGCGCGGCGGCTGGCTGCCCGACCTCGGACGGCCGCTGCGGGCCGTCCGCGGACTGCCCGGCGCCGTCGTCGCCGGGGTCCGGCGGCGGGCGCGGTGACCCGTCGCCGGGATCACCGGTATCGATCGGCTCGCCTAGGGTGGTGGACCGGAGAGCACTCCGGCGCACCACGACGGGAGAGACGATTGACTATCAGGGTGAACCGCAGGACCGCGCTCGGCCTCGGCACGGTGGCCACGGCCGGCACCGTGCTGGGCACCGCCACACCGGCGTCCGCCGACACCGCGCCCGCCGCCACACCGGAACGGGTCGCCGCCCGGCTGGCCGCGGCCTACGAGCGGGAGACCACGCGGGCCGGCGGGAACTGGCAGGCGTACGTCAGCGTGGCCGGCACCGCCGGCGGCACACCGGTCGTAGCCGTCGCCGAGTCGCCCGACCAGCGGATCGAGGCGTACAGCGTGAACAAGATCGCCGTCGCCACCGCCGTGCTCGACAAGGTCGACCGGGGTTTGCTCGCCCTGGACCAACGGGTGGAGGTGACCGCGTCGATCGTCGTGCCCGGCGGAGACGGCATCTTCAGCCTCGACGGCGCGTACCCCAGCTCGGTGACCCTCGGCCACGCCCTCGCGGCCCTGCTGACCGTCTCGGACGACACCGCCGTCCGGCTCTGCGGCCTGGTCTGCCCGGCCGCCGAGCTGAACAGCATCCTGGTCGCCAAGGGCTTCCCCAACACGCAGGTGGAGCCGGTCGCCAACCCGAACCGGTTCTTCCTCGGCACCAGCACCCCCCGGGAGACCCACGAGCTGCTGCGCGCGCTGGTGGCCGGCACGCTGCTCTCCCCCGCCTCCACCACGTTCCTGCTCAACCTGCTGCGCTCCCCCATCGCGTTCACCGACGGGATCCGGCGCACCATGTCGTCGGACGAGCGGGCCCGTATCGCCACCAAAGCCGGCTGGTTCGGCAGCGCGCGGCACGAGGCCGGGATCGTCTTCGACGCTGCGGGCGCCCCGCTGCTCACGTACGCGCTCTTCGCCGACGGGCAGGCCGGCGCGGACGACTTCGGTGCCACCCACCCCGCCGTGCAGGCCCGGGCCCGGCTCGGCCGGGTCTTCCTCGACGCGACGGCGCGGCTGACCGGAACGGGCGCGCGGCACCGGCTGACCGCGCAGCGCCCGAGCAACGGCGGCTGACCCGTCCGACGCCGGGCGGGTCGGCACGTCCCGATCCGCCCGGTGCCGGACCCACGGCGCGGCCGCACGCCGGCTTCCCACCCCGGAGCAGCGCTGACCGGCCCCACGGCGCCGCCGCACGGCGGGCTCCCCGCCCCTGGCCGGCCTCGCGGCGCCGCCGCGCGCCGGGTTCCCCGGAGCGCGGCGGCGCGCGGTGGCTACGGTGTACTGCGGGAGACGGCCGGAGGGACGACCATGCGCGGATCAGCGGAACGACCGGAACGCGACCGGGCCCTCGGCCGGCGGCTGGGCGGGCTCGCCGGCGTGGCCGCGCTGGCCGGGCTGGCCTGGGTGGCCCGGGACGTGCCGCTGGCGCTCGGCGGCCGGCTGGTCGGCGCGCGGGCCGAGCGGGCGGCACGATCGCCGCAGTTCCGCGACGGCACCTTCCACAACGCCGCGGGCGTCCGCTCGACTCTCGCCGAGCCGGGCCGAAACCTGGTCTGGGAGCTGCTCTTCGGCAAGCAGAAGCGCCGTCCGAGCGCCGCCGTGCCGCTGCTGCGGCCGCTCGAGGCGCCCGCCGGCACCGACCCGACCCGCGAGCTCAACGTCATCTGGTACGGCCACGCCTCCGCGCTCATCGAGATCGAGGGCCGCCGGGTGCTGCTCGATCCGGTGTGGAGCGACCGCTGCTCGCCGTCCGCGCTGGTCGGCCCGCGCCGGCTGCACCAGCCCCCGGTGCGCCTCGACGAGTTGCCGCCGCTGGACGCGATCCTGATCTCCCACGACCACTACGACCACCTCGACCTCCCCACGGTGCGCGGGCTGCTGGCGGGCCAGTCCGCGCCGTTCGTGGTGCCACTCGGGGTCGGCGTGCACCTCGACCGGTGGGGCGTACCGGCGGACCGGATCATCGAGCTGGACTGGTCGGAGAGCCACCGGTTGGCCGGCCTGGAGATCACCGCGACGGCGGCCCAGCACTTCTCCGGGCGCGGGCTGCGCCGCGACGGCACGCTGTGGAGTTCCTGGGTCATCGCCGGAGAGCACCGCAGGGTCTTCTACAGCGGCGACTCCGGCTACTTCGCCGGCTACGCCGCCATCGGCGCCGAACACGGCCCCTTCGACGTGACGCTCGTGCAGATCGGCGCGTACGACCGGGCCTGGCCGAGCATCCACATGTACCCGGAGGAGGCGGTCACCGCCCACCTCGACCTGCGCGGGGGGCTCTTCATCCCGGTGCACTGGGCGACGTTCAACCTCGCCCTGCACGACTGGGCCGAGCCGGTGAACCGGCTCTGGGCGGAGGCGAAGGCCCGGGACGTCCGGCTGGCCGTCCCACGACCCGGGGAACGAGTGGTGGTGGACGACCCACCGCCGGTCGACGGCTGGTGGCAGGCGGTCGCCTGAGTCCCGGCCCGGCGGGTCGGCGCGGGGTGCTCAGAGCACGAACGCGTCGCTCGGGCCCGGCCGGCGCGGAGACGGCGCGCAAGCGACGGTCAGAGCACGAACGCGTCGGTCCAGAGGGCGCCGGAGCGCCCGGAGAGCGCGTCCAGCATCGCCACCGCCTGGTTGTCGGTGAGCTGCGCGACGAAGTCGATGATGGCCCGTCCCCGGGCCCGGGCGAGCCGGTCCGCGGTCCGCGGGTGCAGCTCGGCCTCGGCCAGCTCGACCAGGTCGTGCAGGCGTCGCGGCAGCCGCGACTCCTCCTCCGGGTCGAGCAGCCACTCCCACAGCGCCTCGACGAGGGTGCCCAGCAGCCGCGCCTGCCCGCGCTGGTGCAGCGCCAGGTCGGGGCGGGCCAGCACGAAGCGGTGGTGGACGAACTTGAGCACCTGCACCTCGTGCCACTGGGCCGGGGCGAGCAGCACGTACCCGGAGCGCACCGACGGCCGGTCGGTCACCGTGACCGCCTCGACGAACCGGGTCGACCAGCGGGCGGAGAAGCGCGCGACGTACTGCTCGGCCTCGATCGAACCGTCGAAGGGCACGGCCAGCAGCCCGTCCGCCAGCTCCTCCCGGACGTGCTCGACGGCGGCGGCGAACGCGTCGTCGTCGGCCACCCAGGCGTCCTTGCGGTGCAGCTGCCGGCGCAGCAGTTCGATCGCGGCGCCGGGCCGGCGGGCCGCGGTGGCGAGCGCGGCGTCGGTGATCGCCCGGAAGTGCCCGCCCTCCCGCTGCCAGGCGATCAGCTCGGCGGACACCGCGCCCTGCTGGAGCACGCCGACCCGGTAGAAGTCCTCGACGTCGTGGATCGCGTACGCGATGTCGTCGGCCGTGTCCATCACGGACGCCTCCACGGTCTGCTGCCAGTCCGGGATCCGGCCGACGAAGGGCTCCCGCGCCTGGCGCAGGTCGTCGACCTCGGTCCGGTAGGCGCCGAACTTCGACGAGCCGCTCTCCGGATCGTCCGGTGGCGGCGTCGCCCCGCGCGGCGGCGGGTCCAGCAGACGCGGGTGCGGGTCCGGGTGGTCGAGCCGGGTCCACGGGTACTTGAGCATCGCGGCCCGCACCGCCGCGGTGAGGTCGAGCCCGGTGGTGGCCGCGCCGCGGATCTCGGTGCTGGTGACGATGCGGTACGACTGCGCGTTGCCCTCGAACCCGTCGGCGAGGCCGAGCCGCTGCCGGGCCAGCCGGTCCAGCACCCGCTCGCCCAGGTGTCCGAAGGGCGGGTGGCCGAGGTCGTGGGCGAGCGCCGCCGCCTCGACGACGTCCGGGTCGCAGCCGCCGAGCGCGTCGAGCCGGGCGCGCCGACCCTCGTCGGCGGTGAGCCGCTCGGCGATCGCCCGGGCGACCTGGGCGACCTTGAGGCTGTGGGTGAGCCGGTTGTGCACCAGCAGGCCGGAACCGACCGGGCTGATCACCTGGGTGACCCCGCCGAGCCGGGCGAAGAACGGCGAGCCCACGATCCGGTCGCGGTCGGCCCGGAAGGGGCTGGTCGCGAGGTCGCCGAGGGCCCGGGCGCTGCCGCCGAAGAGCCGCCGGACACGCGGCTCCACAGGTGGTTCCATGATCGCCACGCTAGCGCGGCCGCCATGAACATTCACCAGGTTGCTCGCGGATTTGAAGGATTGTCGTAGGCGTGGTGTTGGCTGAGGTTCGTGCCTCGCCGTCGGGACCCTGCCGCGCCTCCGGTGCTGCATCGCACGGCTCGGGTCGGGTTGCGGGTGACGCCGGGTCAGCGGCGGCGGTGTTTCGGTCTGCTTTGGTCGGCTGATGACGTGTGGGCGTGTGTGTTGGAGGTCAACGGGTGGCGGCGTCGCCGCGGTGATGTGCCGCTCGCCGGCTATCAGGAGTTGTGCCGGGAGTTGACCGCGTCGGGGCCTGGCACGTTCGGCGAGCTGGATACCACGGGTGCGCGGTCGGTGTTGCGCCGGTTCTCGGAGGCGTGGTTCGCGGCGGCAAAGCGCCGCAAATCCGGTGACGACGCGGCGCGGTTTCCGCGTCGTCGTCGTGGGTTGGTGCCGGTGCGTTGGTATCACGGCACATTCACGGTTGACGGACGGCAGGTGCGGATCCCATCGGCGAGAGGCGCCGCCCCGTTGTGGGTTCGCCTGGCCCGGGATCTGCCCTATCCGGTGGAACAGGTCCGCTCAATCACTCTTCTGTGTGAGGGTGGTCGTCTGTTCCTCGACGTGACCGCCGAAGTCCCGGTCACCGTCTACCCGCCTGGCCAAGAGCCGGACCCCGGACGGGTCGCCGGGGTGGACCTGGGCATCATCCACCCTTACGCGGTTGCCGGACCTGACGGTGCCGGGCTGTTGGTGTCCGGACGGGCGATCCGCGCTGAGCAGCGGATGCACCTGGCCGACACCAAGGCCCGCCACCGCGCGGTGGCGAGACGGGCACCGAAACCGGGCGAACGGGGATCACGGCGGTGGCGCCAATACCCCCGCCGGGTGCGACTGGTTGAGGGACGGCATCGGCGGCGCGTCCGCCAAGCCCAGCATGAGGCCGCCCGCACCGTCGTGTCCTGGGCCCGGCAGCAACGGGTGGGGGTGCTGCACGTCGGCGACCCACGAGGCGTCCTCGATATTCCGGCGGGCCGGCGGCACAACCTGCGGCTGCGGCAGTGGCAGATCGGCCGGCTGATACAGGTCCTCGTTGACAAGGCCGCCCTCGCCCGCATCACCGTGCGGCTCGTCGACGAACGTGGCACATCATCGACCTGCCCCGATTGCCACCGCCGGATACCGAAACCCCGTGACCGGACACTGACCTGCCCACATTGCCGATTTTCCGGGCACCGCGATCTTGTCGCGGCGGCCAACATCGCCACCCGCACCCCGGGCGGCGGACCCACCACCCCCACGACGGCCGTGACGGTGCCGCCAGGGGTGGTCACGCGCCGTCGAGCCGGCCGGCACCTCCCCGGTGCTGGTCGGTCCCGACGTGACAGCCCCGCCGCCCGAACGCGCGGCGCGAGGATCAGTTGGCCCGCGGTGGCCCACCCCACCACCCGGTGGGGAGTCGCTCGCCCGTCAGGGGCGAGGATCCACAACACACCACCGGAACACCCGGTGCACGTTAGTGGGAACCGCACTAGCGCGGCAGAATGCTCGGCGGAAACCACTCCCGAAGGCGGATCGAGATCGTGACCCTCTCTGTTCATCAGCGGATCGCCGAGGAGCTCGGCGTGGCCGAGCGCCAGGTCCGGGCGGCCGTGGAGCTGCTCGACGGCGGCGCGACCGTGCCGTTCATCGCCCGCTACCGCAAGGAGGCCACCGGCCTGCTCGACGACACCCAGCTGCGCACGCTCGAGGAGCGGCTGCGCTACCTGCGCGAGCTGGACGAGCGGCGGGCGGCGGTGCTGGAGTCGATCCGCGGCCAGGGCAAGCTGGACGAGGCGCTGGAAGCCCAGATCATGGCGGCCGACTCGAAGTCCCGGCTGGAGGACATCTACCTGCCGTACAAGCCGAAGCGCCGGACCCGGGCCCAAATCGCCCGCGAGGCCGGGCTGGAGCCGCTCGCCGAGACGCTGCTGGCCGACCCGGCGCAGGACCCGAAAGCGGTGGCCGCCGGCTACGTGGACGCGGACAAGGGCGTCGCCGACGCCGCCGCCGCCCTGGACGGGGCGCGGGCCATCCTCATCGAGCGCTTCGGCGAGGACGCCGACCTGATCGGCACGCTGCGCGAGCAGATGTGGTCGCGGGGCCGGCTGGTGTCCCGGGTACGCGACGGGCAGGAGTCGGCCGGCGCGAAGTTCGCCGACTACTTCGACTTCGCCGAGCCGTACACCCGGCTGCCGTCGCACCGGATCCTGGCGATGTTCCGGGGCGAGAAGGAGGGCGTGCTCGACCTGACCATGGAGCCGGAGGAGGCCGGCGAGGCGGACGCGGTCCCGACCGGCCCGAGCCGGTACGAGGCGGCGATCGCCGGCCGGTTCGGCGTCAGCGACCAGGGTCGGCCGGCCGACCGGTGGCTGACCGACACGGTCCGCTGGGCCTGGCGCACCCGGATCCTCATCCACCTCGGCGCGGACCTGCGGATGCGGCTCTGGCAGGCGGCCGAGGAGGAGGCGGTGCGGGTCTTCGCCACCAATCTGCGTGACCTGCTGCTCGCCGCCCCGGCCGGGGCCCGGCCGACCATGGGCCTCGACCCGGGCCTGCGTACCGGGGTGAAGGTGGCCGTGGTCGACGCCACCGGCAAGGTGGTCGCCACCGACACGATCTACCCGCACGAGCCGCGCCGGCAGTGGGACGCGTCCGTCGAGACCCTCGCCCGGCTCGCCGGGGCGCACGGCGTGGAGCTGGTGGCGATCGGCAACGGCACCGCGTCCCGGGAGACCGACAAGCTCGCCGGTGACCTGATCAAGCGGTACCCGCAGCTGAACCTGACCAAGGTGGTGGTCTCCGAGGCCGGCGCGTCGGTCTACTCGGCCTCCGCGTACGCGGCCCAGGAGCTGCCCGGGCTGGACGTCTCGCTGCGCGGCGCGGTGTCCATCGCCCGCCGCCTCCAGGACCCGCTCGCCGAGCTGGTCAAGATCGATCCGCGGTCGATCGGGGTCGGCCAGTACCAGCACGACCTGTCGGAGGTGAAGCTCTCCCGGTCGCTGGACGCGGTGGTGGAGGACTGTGTGAACGGAGTCGGGGTGGACGTCAACACCGCGTCGGCGCCGCTGCTGACCCGGGTCTCCGGCATCGGTGCGGGTCTGGCCGAGAACATCGTGCTGCACCGGGACGCCAACGGGCCGTTCCGCACCCGGGCCGAGCTGAAGAAGGTGGCGCGGCTCGGGCCGAAGGCGTTCGAGCAGTGCGCCGGCTTCCTGCGCATCCCGGGTGGCGACGACCCGCTCGACTCGTCCAGCGTGCACCCGGAGGCGTACCCGGTGGTGCGCCGCATCCTGTCCAGCACCGGTCAGGACGTGCGGTCGCTGATCGGGAAGTCGACGATCCTGCGCGGGCTGAAGGCCACCGACTTCGTCGACGAGACGTTCGGCCTCCCCACGGTCACCGACATCCTCGCCGAACTGGAGAAGCCGGGCCGCGACCCGCGACCCGAGTTCCGCACCGCCACCTTCGTGGAGGGCGTGGAGAAGATCGGTGACCTGACCCCGGGGATGGTGCTGGAGGGCGTGGTGACGAACGTGGCCGCGTTCGGCGCCTTCGTCGACGTCGGGGTGCACCAGGACGGTCTGGTGCACGTGTCGGCGATGTCGCGGACCTTCGTCAAGGACCCGCGCGAGGTCGTCAAGTCCGGCGACGTGGTCAAGGTCAAGGTGCTCGACGTCGACGTACCCCGCAAGCGGATCTCCCTGACCCTGCGGCTGGAGGACGAGCCCGGCGCCGAGGCGGGCGCGCGACCGGCCCGCGGCGGCCGGGGCGACGCCGGAGCCCGTGGCGAGGCCGGCGGGCGCGGTGGCGGTCAGGGCGGCGCTGGCGGTCAGGGCGGGGGCCCGCGCGGCGGCGGACGCGAGGGTCAGCGCGGCGGCCAGCGCGGTCAGGGCGGCGGCGGGCGCGGCGGTCAGGGCGACGGGGGTGGCGCCCGGCAGGGCCGCGGCGCGGCCGCCCCGCCGGCCAACAGCGCGATGGCGGACGCCCTGCGTCGCGCCGGCCTGGCCTGATCGAACCCGTCGGCCGTCCCGCCGGCCGCGGGGCGGCTGCTGCCGGACCTGACGCGCGGCTGGCACGAGCGACGGTGGCTCCCTGCCGTGCCTGTCGAGCTGCCCCATACCTGGGGCAGCTCGACAGGCGGCCAACCTCATCTGCGCTCCACCGCCGGCGGCCTCGCCGAGCGGCGGCGCGCGGCGCGGCGCACGTCCGCCTTGTTCGCGTCGCCCCGCCCGCGTCGCCCGCTCGCTGGGCGGTTTGGTCGGCCTCGGAATCCTGACCACCGCGACACCGCCCGCGTCGTCGAGGAACAGGGCGACCTCGTCCTATCGCGGCATGCTGTGGAGCTGATGTCGTCAACGAATCGCGTGATGTCGCTACCGACTCAGCTCCAGAGGGCCCGGGAGACATGCGGGCGGGATCACCGGGCGTTCACGCGATGGCGGCGCTGCGGGCGGGCGAAGGCCAGCGCAGTGCCCTGCCGGACCGAGGCAGATCGACGGCGCGCCGGGAGGCGGCCTGGGCGGGAACCGGGCTGCAGCCGGGCGGTGGGCGTACCGTCGGGGCGTGGGTGAGGACGACGGCCTGGACTGGCCGGACCGGCAGCGGCGGGCGGTGCTGGCGCACGCCGAGGCCGACGCCCGGCGGCGGGCGGCGGAGCACGCGGAGGCGGCGGGGATCGTGGCCTGGTTCGTGGCGGAGGCGAACCGCCGAGGGCTTCGCCCCACCCGGCTCGTCGCGCGCTCCTACGACGGCCGCGGCCGGTACCGGACCCGGCTCACCGGCTGGTACGTGGATCGGGCCCGGAGCCGGGCGGTCGACGTGCAGGGAGGGTTCCATCTGCTGACCGTGCCGGGCGGCCTGCGCGCCCGGCTGCTCGGCGCCGAGCCGGAGCCCAGCCCGCCGCCGCTGATCGTCGGCGAGGGCGGTCGGGACGGCGAGTCGATCCCGCTGCGAGTGCTTCTCACGCGCCGGCTGGACGCCGGGAACGACGGTTGAGGTTCCACCACCACAGCTGCTGCACGACCAGGGTGAGCAGGCCGGCGAGAACGATGGCGCAGACGTTGATGACCAGTTGGAGCGCCGAGCCGGCCGCCTCGTGCCACACCCCGTAGGCGCCGGCGACGGCCACGTTCGCGGCGGCCGGCACGGTGGTGACCGAGATCAGCACCCCGACCAGGCTGCCGGACTTCTTCGAGGTCAGTGACAGCATGCCGGCGACCCCGGCCAGCAGTCCGACCACCCAGGAGAGCGCGTCCGGTCGCCAGATGAAGTCGGTGAGCGGCCGCTCGGCCAGGAGCATCTGCCGGTTGACCAGGTCGGCGGCGGTGAGCGCCCAGGTGCTGAGCACGGTGGCCGCCATGGCGGCCAGGAACCCCACCACGAGTGCCTGCACCGAGCGCCCGATCGTCCGGACCTGGCGGCGGAGCAGGGCCACGCAGAGCGCCGCGAGGGGGCCGAACTCGGGGCCGACGACCATGGCGCCGACGACGAGGATCGGCTGGTCCAGCAGGACGCCGATGCCGGCGATCATGGTGGCCACGATGATCAGCACCAGGTAGGTGCCGGAGAGTTCGGTCTGCTCGCCGGTCTTCGCCGCGATCTCGTCCCAGACCACGGCGTCGGCGCCGCTGCCGGGCGCCCGTTCCGCCGCCCGCTCGGCGGCCGCCGAGATCGTCAGTTCCACGTCGTCGGCCGCGATGCCGCCGCGGACATCCACACCCAACTGCTGCAGGCCCTGCAGGACGGTGTCGGCGCTCTCCCGGACCACGTCGCACTGGATCAGGTCGCCCGCGGGCTGTCGGGCGACGCCCGGGAGCACCACGAGGTGGGTCACCCCCGGCTCGGCGGCGAGCAGGTCGGCCACCTCCGTCGACTGGTCCGGTGAAGCGATGACCCTCAGGTGCAGCACGTCTCCCCCTCGCCCGACCGGCCAGCCCATGCCTCGCCCGTCTGGCCGCCGCGACTCTACCGCCCGGTCCGCTGATCCCGTTGACCGCACAAGGGACCGCTGGTCAGCCGTGTCCCGGTGAGGAGTTTGGGGGTTGATCGGGGCGAAGCAGCCCGAGTGTCACCATTCGGCGCCGCTGAGCTGTCTCAGGCTGATAAAACCCATCTATAGCGCTTTGTCGCATTCTGCGGAGGTCGGAACGGTGCCGGTGCCTGGTGGTCTCGTGAACGCCCCCGATCGCGCCCTGTCGCGGACGCGCCCCGACCGGGGCAAGCGGTTCGTCGACGCGGTGGTGGCGGCCGTCCTGCTGGTGCTCGTCGCGCCGGTGCTCGCGGTGGTGGCGGTCCTGGTCGCGGTGGGGCTCGGCCGCCCGGTGCTGTTCCGCCAGTGCCGCGCCGGCCTGGACGGCCAGCCCTTCGAGGTGATCAAGTTCCGCACCATGCGGCCCCCGGACCCGAGCCGCGGCCTGGTCGGCGACGCCGCCCGGCTCACGCCGCTGGGGCGCTGGCTGCGTGCCACCAGCCTGGACGAGCTGCCCACGCTCTGGAACGTGCTGCGCGGCGACATGAGTCTGGTCGGCCCGCGCCCGCTGCTGCCGGAGTACCTCGACCGCTACTCGCCCTGGCAGGCCCGCCGACACGAGGTGCGGCCGGGCGTGACCGGGCTGGCCCAGGTGCGCGGGCGCAACAGCCTGAGCTGGGAGGAGAAGCTCGACCTCGACGTGTGGTACGTGGACAGCCGCAGCCCTCGGGTCGATCTGTCGATCCTCCTCGCGACCGTACGCACGGTGCTGCGCCGCGAGGGGATCACCGCGGCAGGGGCGGCGACCGCCCCCGAGTTCCTCGGTACGCCCGACCGCCCGGCACCGGCGCAACGCGACCGGACACCGGTATGACGAGCCCGGAAGCCGGCCCGGCGAGTCAGACGATCCTCCTGTCCCCGCCCGACGTCGGGCCGCTCGAGGAGTCGTACCTGATCGCCGCCCTGCGCTCGGGCTGGGTCGCACCGGCCGGCCCGGACCTGCAGGCGTTCGAGAACGACATCTCCGAGCGGGTCGGCACCCGCGGCGCCGTCGCGGTCAGCTCCGGAACCGCCGCCCTGCACCTGGCCCTGCTCGGGGTGGGCGTAGGCCCCGGCGACGTGGTCGTCGTGCCCACCTTGACGTTCGTCGCCACCGCCAACGCGGTCCGCTACATCGGCGCGCGTCCGGTCTTCGTCGACTGCGACCCCCAGACCGGCAACGTGGACGTCGGCCTCGTCGGCGACCTGCTCGGCCGGCTGCGGGCGCGCGGCGAGCGGGTCGGCGCGGTCCTTCCGGTGGACATGTTCGGTAGCTGCGCCGACTACAGCACGCTGGCACCGCTCTGTGCCGACGCCGGGGTCCCCCTGGTGGAGGACGCCGCGGAGGCCCTGGGCGCGAGCCACCGGGGACGGCCGGCCGGCTCCTTCGGCAGCGTCGCCGCGCTCTCCTTCAACGGCAACAAAATCATGACCACCTCGGGTGGCGGGATGCTCGTGTCCGACGACGCGGCCCTGCTCGCCCGCGCCCGGCACCTCTCCACCCAGGCCCGGGAACCGACGCCGCACTACGAGCACCGCGAGACCGGCTACAACTACCGGCTCAGCAATCTCCTCGCCGCGCTCGGCCGGGCCCAACTGGTCCGGCTGGACGGGATGATCGCCCGACGCCGTCAGTTGCGCGACCGCTACGCCAAGCTCTTCGCCCCGGTGCCGGGCGTCCGGCTGCTCGGCGCGGAGGACACCGAGTCGAACTGCTGGCTGACCGTCATCACGGTCGAGGAGCGCCGGTGCGGGTGGCGGGCGGCCGACCTGGCGGCCCACCTGGCGCAGCGGGGCATCGAGACCCGGCCGGTGTGGAAACCGATGCACATGCAGCCGGTCCACGTCGGGATCGAGAGCGTGCTCACCGGCGCCGCGGAGCGGCTCTTCGCCGACGGGCTCACCCTGCCCAGCGGAAGTGCCCTGACCGAGCCCCAGATCGCCCGGGTGCTCGCCACGATCGACGAGTTCCTCACCGTCCGAACCGGAGGATCGACCGCGTGACGACCGGACTGGTGGTGATCGGCTGCGGCGGGCACGGCCGGGAGGTGCTCACCATCGCCCGGGCCGTGAACGAGGCCTCCCTCCGGCCGCGCTGGCACCTGCTCGGGGTCGTTGACGACCGGCCCACCGAGGAGAACCTGAAGCGGTTGCAGCGCCTCGACGTGCCGTACCTCGGTGACGTCGCCTGGCTGCGCGACGCGGCGCCGGACGTCCACCACGTCATCGGCATCGGTGACCCGCGGATCCGCCGGGCCGTCGCCCGGCGCGTCGACGGGTACCCGACGCCGGCCGCGAGTCTCGTGCACCCGGCCGCCACGATCGGGCCGGACACCCGGCACGGGCCGGGCTTCGTGGCGTTCCCCGGGGCCCGGGTCACCACGAACGTCACCATCGGGCGGCACGTGCACCTCAACCAGAACGCCACCGTCGGCCACGACAGCACCCTCGCGGACTTCGTCGGGGTCAACCCGCTCGCCGCCGTGTCGGGTGACTGCGATCTCGCCGAGGGCGTACTGATCGGGACCACCGCCGCGGTGCTGCAGGGCCTGCGGGTCGGGCGGGACAGCACGGTCGGCGCCGGCGCGTGCGTCGTCCGGGACGTGCCCGACCAGGTGGTCGTGAAGGGCGTACCGGCCCGCTGATCGCACCGGGACGTACAGGATATTCGACCCATCACTCCTGAAACCGCCCATCGGGGCAGTGACGGCATGTAACAAGGACAAAGAGCACAGCCGCTCCTTCCGCCGTTCGGGCGGAAGCGGTCGGGAGACGGACAGGGAGCCACCCATATGCCGCAGGACACTGAGAGCAGCGAACGCACGGATCGGCGGTCGCGGCGGGCCCGGGCGCGTCGCCGCGCCGTCGGGTTCCTCACCACCGACACCACCGCCTGGATCGGCGGTCTCGTCGCGGCCGCCTGGACCCGCTACGAGTTCCAGCTCCCCCCGGGTCAGCTGGCCCGGGCCGCCGCGATCGGCGCGGTCGCCGCGATCGTGTACGTGGCGGTGGCCGCGCTGCGCCGGCTCTACTCCGGACGGCACCCCCTGGGCAGCCTGCAGGAGGTCCAGGGCGTCGCCGGCACGACGATCACGACGGCGGCCATCGTGCTGTTGGGCCTGCTGCCCTCCGCGGACCGGCCGGTGCCGGCGAGCACACCGCTGGTCGGCGGCGCGCTCGCGCTGCTGTTCATGCTCGGCGCCCGGTTCGCGTACCGACACCGGCGCGACCTCGCCATGCGACCGGACGTGCGGTCCTCGACGCCGGTGCTGCTGTTCGGGATGGGCGACGCCGGGCAGGATCTGCTGCGCGCCCTGCTCAGCGACCCGCGGGGACGGTACCTGCCGGTCGGCGCCCTCGATGACGACCCGGACAAGCGTGACCTGCGCATCCGAGGGGTACGCGTGCTCGGCGGGCGGCACGACGTCGGCGCCGCGGTCCGGCGTACCGGTGCCACCGCGGTCATCTTCTCGGTCGCCAACGCCGACGCCTCCCTGATCCGGCAGATCCGCGAGGCCACCCTCCACGCCGGGGCCGCCTTCAAGGTGCTGCCCCCGGTGCGGGACCTGGTCGACCACCGGATCACCGTCACCGACGTACGCGACGTGCGGATCAGCGACCTGCTCGGCCGTCGCCAGGTGGTCGGCGACCTGCCGTTCAGCATGAACAGCCTCACCGGGCGTCGGATCCTGGTCACCGGCGCCGGCGGGTCGATCGGCTCGGAGCTGTGCCGGCAGGTGATGAAGGCCGACCCGGGCGAGCTGATGATGCTGGACCGGGACGAGTCCGCCCTGCACGGCCTCCAGATGTCGCTCGCCGGTCGGGCCCTGCTCGACGGCCCGGAGCTGATCCTGGCCGACCTGCGGGACGACGAGGGCATCCGGCAGATCATCCGGGAGCGCCGTCCCGACATCATCTTCCACGCCGCGGCGCTCAAACACCTGACCCTGCTCCAGCGGCACCCGGGTGAGGCGGTCAAGACGAACGTCTGGGGCACCCTGTCGGTGCTGGACGCCTGCCGGGACGTGGCGAAGTTCGTGAACATCTCCACCGACAAGGCGGCCGACCCGATCAGCGTGCTCGGCTACTCGAAGCGGATCACCGAGCGGCTGACCGCGCACGCCGCCTCACGGTTCCCGGGCACGTTCCTCAGCGTCCGGTTCGGCAACGTCCTGAGCAGCCGCGGTTCCGTGGTGACGGCGTTCCAGCAGCAGATCGAGGCCGGCAAGCCGCTGACCGTCACCCACCCGGAGGTCACCCGCTATCTGATGACCGTCCAGGAGGCCGTCCACCTGGTGCTCCAGGCCGCCGATATCGGGCGCGACGGGGAGGCGCTGGTGCTGGACATGGGTGAGCCGGTGCGTATCGCCGACCTGGCCCGGCAGATGGCCGAGCAGGCGTCCAGCTCGGTGCCGATCGTCTACACGGGCCTGCGCCCCGGGGAGAAGCTGCACGAGGACCTGCTGGGCACCGGCGAGATCGACACCCGCCCGTTCCACCCGCTGGTGTCGCACGTGCGCGTGCCCGCCCTCGACCCGATGGAGGTGAGCGGGCTGGACCCGTACGCCGAGCCGGCCAAGGTCGTCGAACAGCTCGCCCTGCTCTGCGCCCTTCCGGTCGACCCGGTGGTCGACGGTCCGCTGGGCGTGCCGATGTCGTCGCACTGATATCCACCGGCCCCGCCCCGCGCGTGGGGTGGCGGACGAGGCAACCGGGGGTGGCACCGTACGGGGTGCCACCCCCGTCTCGTGCAGACCCGCCGGCGACGGAGGCCGACACCGGCGAGGCGCGAGCGAGGGGGCACGGGCCCGCGGCCCGGCGCGGGGAGAGACGGTGAGGCCGGCGACCACGGTCGTGGTCGCCGGCCTCGGGTGACGCGGGTCAGCGGCGGATGCCCGCCCAGTCGTGGTGCCGGCGGACGGTGGAGAGGATGAAGTCCACCACCCGCCGGGAAGTGTCCGGGACCTGGTAGTCGACCGGGCAGGGAACACCCTGCGCGGCGACCTGGTCGACGGTGACCTGCACGGCCTCGACCACGCCCGCCGGGTCGAGGCCGGTCATGATGATCCCGCCAGCGTCCAGCGCCTCCGGCCGTTCGATCGACTCGCGCAGCGTGACCGCGGGGAAGCCGAGGATCGCGGCCTCCTCGCTGATCGTCCCGCTGTCAGAGAGCGTGCAGTACGCCCGGGTCTGCAGGTGCACGTAGTCGACCAGGCCGAACGGCTCGTGGAAGGCGATCCCCTCCAGCGCCGTGGCGTCCGGCGCCAGCGCCTCCAGCCGCTTGCGCGTACGCGGGTGCGTGGACACCAGCACGGGATGGCCCCAGCGGTCGTGGACCGCCCGCAGGCAGTCGAGCAGCCGCCGCAGCCGGGCCGGCTGGTCCACGTTCTCCTCCCGGTGGGCGCTAACCATGAAGTAGCGGCCCCGGTCGAGTTCGAGCTGCCGCAGGATCGTGGAGGCTTCGATGTCCGCGCGGTAGTGCTCCAGCACCTCCCGCATCGGCGAACCGGTGTGCAGGATCCGCCTCGGGTGCAGCCCCTCGGCCAGCAGGTTGCGCCGGGCGTGCTCCGTGTAGACCAGGTTGAAGTCGGCGACGTGGTCGACCAGCCGGCGGTTGGTCTCCTCCGGCACGTTGAGGTCGAAGCACCGGTTGCCGGCCTCCATGTGGTAGACCGGCACCCGCATCCGCCGGGCCATCAGCGCCGCGATGCAGCTGTTGGTGTCACCGAGCACGAGCAGCGCGTCCGGCCGCAGGTCGGCGATCGCCGCCTCCATGCCGACCAGCACGCCGCCGAGCACCCGGCCGAGCGAGGAGGTGTCGACCTCCAGGAACCGGTCCGGCTGGCGCAGCCGCAGCTCGGTGAAGAACACGTCGGAGAGGGTCGGATCCCAGTTCTGCCCGGTGTGCACCAGCACGTGGTCGACCGTGTCGTCGAGCCGGGTGATCACCCGGGACAGTCTGATGATCTCCGGCCGGGTACCGACCACCGTCATGATCCGGGTCATGCCCGTCCTCTCTGTGCTGCCGCCTTCGTCAGGATGTCCTCGAACTGGTCGACGCCCACCCGCAGCGACATCCGCTCCCGGTAGACCTGGCGGGCCCGATCGCCCATCTCCCGCCGGGCGGCGTCCGGCAGGCTCGCCGCCGCCACGAACCGGTCGGCCAGCGCCCGCCAGTCCTCCGGCGGGCAGGCGAGACCGACCCCGGTCGACCGCACCAGGGCGGCGGTGTCGCCGGCCACGGAGGCGATCACCGGCACGCCGCAGGCCAGCGCGGCCTGCAGCTTCGACGGGACGGCGGCCCGCAGGGCGGGCACGTCGCGCAGGCAGACCAGCTGCCAGTCCGCGGCGGCGTACAGCTCGGCCATCTGCTCGGCCGGGCGCCGACCGACGAACCGTACGTTGTCGGCGCCGAGGTCGGCGGTGAGCCGGCGGGCGGCGTGCTCGCCGGCACCGGACCCGACCAGCACCAGGTCGATCTGGTCGACCGCGGCGGCCGCCCGGATGGCCGTCTCGAGGCCCTGCAACAGGCCGATGTTGCCGGCGAACATGACGGTGGGACGCCCGCGGTGGCCCAGCACCGCGCGGGCCTCGTCGGTGCCGGGCACCGGCCGGAAGAGGGCGTCGTCGGTCCAATTCCAGACCACCCGTACCCGGTCCGGGTCGGCGCCGCGCGCCACGACCCGCTCCGCCATCGCCGGCGAGATCACCACGACGGCGTCGGCGAGCCGGTACGTCCGGCGCATGAGCCCACCCAGCGCGCGTTCCATGGCCCGACCCTTTCGGCCGGTCGGCGCCATTCCGGATCCGAGCACCGACTCGGGCCACAGGTCCTGGACGTGCAGCACGACCGGCGTCCGCCGGGCGGCGCGCAGCAGGGCCGCGGCGGCGATCGACGTGGGCGGCGGGTGATAGACGTACGTGACGTCGACGCCGGCGAGCCACCCCACCCCGGCCGCGCTGCTGGCGCCGAAGGAGAGGTGGCTCAGGGCCCGCCGGGCTGCCGACGTGTCATGGCTGGGATAGGCCGGCACCCGCCGGACGGCGACCGGCCCGTCGGTCTCCCGGTGCCGCCAGCGCTGCCGCCACCCCGGGAAGACCCGGCCGTACGGATAGCTGGGGAACGTGGTGAGCACCCGCACCTCGTGGCCACGTTCGGCCAGTTGCTGGGCCAGGTTGCCCGGGATGAACACGCCCTCCGGCGGATACCACTGGCTGATCAGGCCGATCTTCACGCCCCGACCGCCACGGGCGCCGGCCGGGCGGCCTCCACCGGCTCGGGCCAGGTGTCTGGCCGGTCCGGGTCGAACAGCTCGTTGGTCCAGAACATGGTGACCAGCTCGTCCGGGCCGGTGTTCACCAGCTTGTGCACCCACATCGTGGGCATGTCCACCAGCACCGGCTCCTCGCCGCGCACCGGGAACCTCAGCACCTCGGTGTCGCCGACGCGGCGCAGGCTGATCTCGGCCGAGCCGCGCAGCACCACGAACCGCTCCACCTTCGCCAGGTGGAAGTGCTCGCCGCGGGTGATGCCCGGCCGGGTGGTGGAGCAGAACGTCTGTCCCGCGCCGCCGTGCGCCTTGACCGTCTCGACCAGCTCGCCGCGGGCGTCCCCGCGGCGGGGCAGCGGGAGCGGATAGTGCGCGGGGAAGCAGTGCGACCGGTAGGTGTTGAACAGCCGCACGTCGTGCCGGTCCACCAGGGACGGGATCTCCCCCGTCCGGTATGTCGCGGCCACCTCGGTGAGCCGGCCGACCAGGTCCCGGACGCTGATCCGCAGCGCCGGCATGGCCGGGTCCCAGGACCCGCCGGCCGGTACGCCGGCGAGCCGGGCGGCCGCGTCGGTGACGTGTACCAGGCCCAGCTCGCGGTCGGCGTGCACCTCCGGCCGGCCGCCCTCGGCGAGCACCCGGCAGAAGGTCGCCACCGCCGAGTTGTAGTAGGGCCGGCCGTGCTCGCCGTAGAGATTCGGCAGCAGGACGTTGTCGAGGTCGACCCCGGTGTCCGCCAGCAGCCGCGCCGCGGCGGCCTTGCTGTCGCCGTACGGGCTGCCGTTGCCCGCCTGCACCGAGTTCGCGTACACCACCCGCGCGGGCGGGTTCGCGCAGTGCTTGAGACCCTCGGCGAGCTGCGCGGCGAGCTGCACGTTGCCGGCCGCGACCTCGGCCGGCTCCCCCCGGTTCACGCCGGCCAGGTGCAGCACCCGGTCGACGCCGTCCACCCTCGCCGCCAAGACTGCGGGGTCGGCGAGATCGGAACGGGTGAGCACGGTCGGCTCCGGCCAGCCCAGCGCGCGCAGCAGCACCCGGACGTGCCAGCCGAGGAAGCCACCGGCGCCGGTGACCGCCAGCCTCAGCACGCCAACACCGGATCCCGCAGGGCCAGCTCCGCGCGGACCTCGGGCAGCGTCTTCAGCAACTCCACGATCTCGGGTACGCCGAGCCGCGGCGCGTTCGCCGAGTTGAAGTCCTCGGTCGGGCCGCGACCGAGGTCGCCCTCGGAGACGTACAGCGCGTAGTTGAGGTCGCGCGCGTCCAGCGGGACCCGGAGGAAGTCCCCGAAGTCCTCGGCCTGGACGAGTTCCTCCCGGCTGGCCAGCGTCTCGTCCTGCTTCTCGCCGTGCCGTACGCCGATCACGTCGAGCTTGGCCGGCACGTCGAAGAGCAGGCAGACCGCCTCGGCCAGGTCGCCGATGGTGCAGGCCGCGGCCTTGCGGATGAAGATGTCCCCGGGCCGGGCGTGCCGGAAGGCGTGCTCGACCAGTTCCACCGAGTCGGCCAGCGACATCAGGAAGCGGGTCATCCCCGGGTCGGTCACCGTGGGCGCCCGACCCGCCTTGATCTGCTCGATGAACAGCGGGATCACCGACCCGCGCGAGTACATGACGTTGCCGTACCGGACGCAGGAGACAGTCGTGGCGCTGGTCGGGTTGTTCCGCGCGTGCGCCTGGGCGACCTTCTCCATCATCGCCTTGCTCATGCCCATCGCGTTCACCGGGTAGACGGCCTTGTCGGTGCTGAGCACCACCACCGAGCCCACCCCGTTGCGCTCGGCCGCCTCGACCACGTTGGCGCTGCCCAGCACGTTGGTCCGGACCGCCTCCAGCGGGAAGAACTCACACGACGGCACCTGCTTGAGGGCGGCCGCGTGGAAGATGTAGTCGATGCCGCGGCTGGCCTTCAGCACCGAGTCGTAGTCGCGCACGTCCCCGACGTAGTAGCGGACCCGTTCGTCGGCGAGCGACCGGCGCATCGCGTCCTGCTTGGCCTCGTCACGGCTGAACACCCGGATCTCGCCGGCGCCCCGGTCGAGGAGGCGGCGCACCATGGTCTGGCCGAAGGAGCCGGTGCCGCCGGTAATGAGTACTCGGCGTCCGGCTACTGAGTGGGTCACGGAAGCTCCTGTTCGTTGCTCACAGATCAGGCGCGCCCCCGGAGGCGGTCGGACGGCCACATGTCGAGCAACGAGCGAGGTATCGGTCAGACACGCCGAAACACCACAAACCGGATAAACTTCCGCTGATCGTCCGGCGGTTAACCCGAATCGGCGGCACCCCGAACCAGGTCCAGGATGTTCGCCCCAGCGAGGTCGGCGCGCCACCGGCGGTAGGCGTCCCCCGCCGCCAGCCGGGCAGCATGGCGCTGCTTGGGACTGAGCGCCGCCCAGCGCTCGATCTCCGCCGCCCACGCGCCGGCGGTGAGCTCCGGCGGCACCGCGCCGCCGCCGTCCCGCAGCACCGAGGTCCACGGTGTCCGGTCAGAGCAGAGCACCGGGCAGGAGGCGGCGAGACTCTCCGCGATGACGTGGCCGAAGTTTTCGCCGAGGGTCGGCAGCACCAGCGCGTCGTGGTCGGCGAAGACGTCCAGCACGGCCGACGGTGCAAGGCTGCCCCGGTATGTGGCCCGGACGTTCGGCGGAAGCGCCGCCAACAGCGCCTCGCAACGCCGCCAGTAGGCGGCGTCCTCGATCGGGCCGTAGACGTCCAGCGTCACCGGCCGTCCCACGCCCGCCAGGGCCTCCAGAGCGAGGGCCAGGTTCTTCATAGCGGCGATCCGGCCTACGAACACCAGCCGCAGAGGGCCCGGCACGGGAGCGGGGACCGGCGCCGGCTCGAGCGGCAGCCCCGTCTGGTTGGCGTTGATCCGGACGGTCGCCCACGGAAACATCCCGCGCACGTCGGCCGCCTCCCGCTCCGTCGAGGCATGGAACTCGACGCCGAGACTACGGAGCACCCGACGCCAGCCGGTGACGAACAACCGCTTGCGGCCGGACTTCAGCGACAGCGCGCCGGGCGAGCACTCGCCCCTGGGCGCGACCATCACCCGGTCCGCGCGCAGCAGGCGCAGCCGGACGGCGAGGATCGGCACCAACGACATCGGCGCCCAGAGGCTGTTGACATAGAGCAGGTCGAAGCGCGCGGCCCGCAGCTGACGCCAGAGGCCGTACCACTGCCGGGGCCGTCGCCGCGGCAGGTAGAACACCCGGGCCCGGCCGCGATCGACCCACCGCCCAGACAGTCCCGGGTACGCCTCGGTCGCGCCCAGATCGCGGTCTCTGGTGACCAGGATCGGGGCCACCCCTGGTGCGGCCGCGTCGAGGATGTGCGCGACAGAGCGGACCGGGCCGCCACCGCGAAAACCCGGCTCGAAGAACGTGGAGGTGACCAGCACCCGAAACGGTGCCGGTTCCGTGAGGATCGGCCGCCCGCCTTGGGCCGGACGGGGAATCAGGTGGTTCTCCCGCACCAGGGACCTCCCGCGTCCAGCGATTCGGCGACGATTCTGCAAACGAGCGTCCGCGCCGACGGTTACCGATTCCGCGAACCTTGCTGGCTGAGAGATTCGTCTCCGACCGGCAATTGTCGCGGCAAACATGAAAGACGAGATGGCGCTATCGCGACGCCGGTATAACCGTGCCATGACCACCGCCGAGGTCGCTCGCATTACCGCCCCCGACCGGACCGCTTTCGCCCGTTCACCCCTGGTCGTGCTGGGCACGTCCGGACACGCGCGGGAGATCGCCTGGATCGGGGAGGAGGCAGGGTATCCGCTGCTCGGGTGCCTGGGCCCGCATCGGGCCGCCGAGGCGGCCCGCCTCCCGGTCCCCTGGCTCGGCGAGGACGACTGGCTGGACAGCGCCGACCTTTCGGTGCGCTACCTCATCGGCGTCGGCGACGGTTCCGTACGGGCCCGGATCGACCATCTGGCCAGCCGCAACGGTCGCCGCCCCGGCTCGTTGGTCTCTCCGGCGGCGACCGTCGGCGCCCGGTGCACGCTGGGCGACGGCAGTGTTTTGTGGCCCGGCGCGATCCTCACGACCGATGTCCGCCTCGGGCGACACGTACACGTCGGCACCGGAGCGACGGTGAGTCACGACACCGAGATCGGCGACTTCGCCACACTGCTGCCGGGGTGCAGGGTGGCGGGCAGCAGCCGGGTCGGCCGGGGCGCGACCATCGCCGCCGGCGCCACCGTCATCGACAACATTTCCATTGGAAGAAACGCGGTGGTGGGCGCCGGCGCAGTGGTTGTCCACGACGTTCCGGAGAACGTCGTGGTGGTGGGTGTTCCCGCGCGGATTCTGCGGCCGAACCATCCCCCGGTGTACTGATCGTAGACAACTCTCACTTTCGGGAAAGGCGCGGCATGAGTCGAGTCGCACTCATCACCGGCATCACCGGGCAGGACGGCAGCTACCTGTCGGAACTTCTTCTCGACAAGGGCTACACGGTGCACGGTCTCAAGCGTCGGTCGTCGAGCTTCAACACGGAGCGGATCGATCGGATCGACGTGCACCCACGGCATCCGGACGCGCGCCTGTTCCTGCACTACAGCGACCTGTCCGACGCGGGCTCGCTGGTGGCTCTGCTGCGCGACATCCAACCCGACGAGATCTACAACCTGGGCGCGCAGAGTCACGTGCGGGTCTCCTTCGACATACCGAGCTACACGGCCGACGTCACCGGGATGGGTGCCCTGCGGTTGCTCGAGGCGGCCCGGCTGGCCGGGGTGAGCAGCCGCTTCTATCAGGCGTCCTCCTCGGAGATGTTCGGTTCGACCCCGCCGCCGCAGCGCGAGGAGACCCCGTTCCATCCGCGCAGCCCGTACGCGTGCGCGAAGGTCTTCGCCTATTGGGCGGCGGTGAACTACCGGGAGTCGTACGGGATGTACTGCGCCAACGGCATCCTGTTCAACCACGAGAGTCCTCGGCGGGGCGAGAACTTCGTGACCCGGAAGATCAGCCGGGCGGTCGCCCGGATCGAGGCCGGCATCCAGGACAAGCTCTACCTGGGCAACCTGGACGCGGTCCGCGACTGGGGATACGCACCGGAGTACATGGAGGCGGTCTGGCTCACCCTCCAGCAGGACCACCCGGACGATTTTGTCGTCGCGACCGGCGAGGGACACACCGTGCGCGAGTTCGTCGAGACCGCGTTCGCCCACGTCGGACTGGACTGGCAGACGTACGTCGTCACGGACCCGGCCTACTTCCGCCCGGCCGAGGTGGACGCACTGATCGGCGACTACGGCAAGGCCCGCCGGAAGCTGGGGTGGGCACCCAAGACCCACTTCGCCGATCTGGTGCGGGTGATGGTGGACGCGGACCGGCAGTTGCTCGAGGACGAGCGGATGGGCCGGCTCGTCCGGGTCGACCGGTGAGGATCGGCATCGACGCCACCTCCGTGCGGCCGGGACACTCGGCGGGTATCGAGGCGTTCACCTATGGGCTGCTCAACGGCATGGCCGACGGTCCGCACGAGCTGACCGTCCACGTGCTGAACGGCACCGGCGACGAGTGGCGCCGGCGGGTCCCGTCGGAGCGAATCGGGTGGTCGGAAGTCCGTACGCCCCTGCGCACGGACAACCGGCTCGGCCGCCTGCTGCGCCGGCACACCCCCCGCAGCGCGGTGACCTCGGTGGCCCTGCGTCGCACCGTCAACCTCGTCCGGCAGTGGAACCGCGCCCCGGTTACGGGCGCGGATGTCACGGTCTACCCGTTCGCGGGCGTGCCGGTGAACGTGGACCCGTCCGTCATCGTGCTGCACGACCTTCGTCAGCTTCAGCCGGGCCTCGGCTCTCCGGGCTTCGCGGAGGTCATCCGGCGGAACGTGGCCCGGGCGGCCGCCGTGGTGTTGTCCTGGCCGCACCCGTACGAGCAGGCGGTGCGCGCGTTTCCCGAGGCGCGCGACAAGATCGCGATGATTCCACTGCCCGCTTTCCACGCCGCGCGCACCCTACCGTCGACCGAGCCCGAACCGGGTCTGCTGGTGTATCCGTCGTCGACCGCGCCGCTGAAGAACCACGCCACACTGTTGGAGGCGATGGCGCTACTCCCGGAGTGCCGTCTCGTGTGCCCAGGACCCCTGGTGGAGCCCGAGGCAAGCCGGCTGCGCGCCCGCGCCGACCGGCCCGACCTGCGTGGACGGGTCTCCTTCCCGGGATTCGTGAGCACCGAGGAACTGGCGTCGATGTACGCCCGCGCCTCGGCAGTGGTCGTGCCGTCCCTGTGGGAGGCGGCCAGCGGGGCCATGCTCGAGGCGTTCAGCTGGGGGCTCCCCGTGGCCTGCGCCGACTCGGAACCGCTGCTGGCCCAGCTCGACTTCACCCGGGCCGAGGCGGCTGTCTTCGCGGCACACGACCCGGCCGACCTCGCGGCAGCCGTCCGGCGGCTGCTGCGCGAGCGAGAGCACTATGCGCGCTCCTCCCGGGCGGCCGGCGCACTACTGGCGGCACGCACATGGCCGGACACCGCCGCCGACTACGTCGCCGTGTTGGACTGGGTGCGGGCGGGCCGGCCAGGGCCGATCCCTCGGTCGTCGTTCGCCGAAACGTTGAGTTCCGGAGGAGCCCGTTGAGCGCACAGGATCGCTACCCGGTCGCGCGTCCCTGCCTGTCCGACCTCGAGGAGCGGTACCTACTCGACGCGTACCGGAGCGGCTGGGTCTCCTCCCAGGGGCCGTACCTCCAACGATTCGAGGAACAGTTCGCGGCAAGGTGCGGTGCGGCGACGGCCGTGGCCACCGGCAACGGCACAGTTGCGCTGCACCTCGTGCTCGCGGCCGCAGGCATCGGCCCCGGCGACGAGGTCATCGTCCCGGCCCTGACCTACGTCGCCACCGCGAACGCGGTCACCTACTGTGGTGCCCGACCGGTGTTCGTCGACGTGTCGCCGGAGAGCTGGTGCATCGACGTGGAGCAGGCCGCAGCCGCCGTCGGCCCCCGTACGCGTGCCGTCGTGGCCGTCGACCTGTACGGCCACCCGGCCGACTACCCCGCGCTGCGGGCGCTCTGCGCGCGGCACGGACTGCTCCTGGTCGCCGACGCCGCCGAGTCGTTCGGCGCCCTCCTGGACGGCCGTCCGACCGGCGACCTGGCCGACGCCACCACATTCTCGTTCTTCGGCAACAAGGTGATCACCGCCGGCGAAGGAGGCTGCGTGACCACCTCCGACCCGGCACTTGCCGAGCGGATGCGGCTGCTCCGGAACCAGGGCATGGATCCCCGCCGGCGCTACTTCTTCCCCGTCGTCGGCTTCAACTATCGGCTCACCAACCTCGCGGCAGCGCTGCTCTGCGCCCAACTCGAACGCGCCGACGAGATCGTCGGCCGGCGGGACGCGGTCATCGCCACGTACGAGCGTGAGTTGAGCGACCCTCCGCTGATCAACCCCCAACCGGTCCTGCCCGGCGTGCGCCGCGCACCGTGGATGGCATCCTTCCTCGTCGGTCCCCCCGGCACGGGAGGGCTGCGCGACGAGCTCGCCCGGACGCTCGACCTGCTCGGCGTCGACACGCGACCGTTCTTCGTCCCCATCCCGGACCTGCCGCCGTATGCGGACGCCGCCGGCGACCACCCTGTCACCGCCGACCTGGCCCGGCGCGGCATCAACCTGCCGACCTTCGCCGAACTCTCGGACGTGGACGTGAAGGTCATCATCGACCGGGTACGGGCTGCCCTCTCCGGGATCAGCGGCCGCCGCTGACCCGGGACGCGGAGAGCCGGGACTCGCCTCCCTCGGCGCCCGAAGCAGCCGTCGGCGTACCGGTCGGTCGGCCGCCCACGACCGGCGCGCCACCGTCGTGACCGCCGCCGGTCGTTTGCAGGTAGCTGGCCCACCACGCCGCGGCACTGATCAGCCCCATGAGCGCCAGTGCGACTGCGGCACCGACCGCTCCCCACACCACGGCACAGGCCACGACCACCGGGACTCTGAGCACGCCGAGTGCACCGCCGAGGAGCAGGGCCCGACGGGCGGCGCCGTGAACCCGATGCCCCGCGAAAGCCACCATGGCCGTCCCGCCGAGTAGGACCTCCAGCGCGAGCAGCCACAACAGCGGCTCCGCGTGCCGCCAGTTGTCGCCGAGGACCGCCTCGCCCAGGCGGTCGGGCAGCAGCAGCACGAACAGGCAGGCCGGAGCGGTGGCGAGGAGCAGGGCGACCGTGACCCGCGCGGCGGCGCGCCGGCGGGCGGGTGCGGTCGCCGTCCGGACGCGGGCGAGGTAGGGGATGACGAGCGAGGTGGCACTCCCCACGAGGAGCGTCGCCGGACCGAGCACGGTGCGCCCGGCGCTCAACGCGCCCACGACGGCCATGCCGACGGTCACGCCCAGAGCCGTCAGAGCGAGCTGGGCCGATCCGGCGGTGAGCAGGAACTGCAGGCCGTAGCTGAGTGCCGCGTGGCTACCCGGACGGTCCATTCGCCAGCCTGGCCAGATCTGGTGGCCGCTCAGGAGTGCCGTGACGTACCCGAGCAGGGCGCCGGCACCCGCCCACAGGCCGAAGACGGCAGATGGCCCCACCACCCCGGTCAGGCCCAGCAGAGCGGCGAGCGCTGTCAGCGTGGTCCAGATCACCTCCCGGACGCACGGACGGCGTGGCCGTCCCACCCCCACCCCGACGCTCCTCGCGTAGTCGTGCAGCAAAAGACCGGGCAGCGCGACACCGCCGAGGAGCAGATAGCTAGACCGGTCGACGATTCCGCCGGCGAGCAGTGGCAGGGCGCACCCGACGCCGACGGCGACGACGCGACGGCTGCCCGCTGCGACTGCACGGCGACGCGTCCCCTCAACCACCGCCTCGGCCAGGACGGCCTCGGTCACCACCGTCCGAGACAGGCCGGTGGCCAGCACGTAGAGGGAGAAGGCCAGGGCGAACCGGCCGAGGTCGTCGATCGTCGCCAGCCGGGCGACGGTCAGTGACAGCAGGAGGTTGCCCAGGCTCGACACAGCGGTCGTAAGGACTGCCCAGGGGGCACGACCGCCGACGAAACGCCGGACGACGGTACAGGCACGGTTTGGCCGCGTACCGGGGAGGGGTGAACCCACGGCGAGGTGGCGCATTCTCACTCAGGCCCACCACGTCGGTCGCACACCCGAAGTGTCGGCACCAAATTCAAACGACCCTCACCTCTCCGCTACACGGACGGTATTTCGACGACGACCGTCAGTCCTCACGGGACGAAAAGAGCGTGCTTGCCGGCCCGAGTCCGGGCGGGATCGGAGATCTGGGCGAAGCTGATCGAGTCCGCGATCAGCTCCGGATGATCCTTACGCAGTTCGCGTACGAAGAACGCGCCCACGTCCGTCAGGTCGAGTCGCCGGTCCGCCTCGACGTGAATGCGCAGGGCGTCCGGACGCACCTGCTGGAACTGCACCCCGACGATGCCCGGATACGACTTGAGAATGTGCACCGGGAGGATCGCGGACAGGTCGAGCACGCCCCGGGCCGACCCCACCCTGACGACGTCCTGTTGCCGGCCGAGGACGGCGCGGAAGGCAAGGGCGTTGCCGTCCACCACGTCGCTGGGCTCGACCCGGTCGCCGATGGCGTAGTGCACCAGTGGGAAGAGGCGACCGGTCAGCGTGGTGACGCTGAGTTCCCCGTCGGCGTCGGTGAGACAGACGAAGCTGTCCCAGATGACCCTGATGTCCCGCGTGCTCCGACGGGACATGGCGAGTACGCCGGTCTCGGCCGAACCGTATTCGATCACCGCCGGAACCTTGAAAACCCGCTCCACCATTGCGATGTCCGCGTCGCTGGCCGTCTCGGCACATAGGACCACCGCACGCAACCGCCGTGGTTCGCCCAGGTCGAGCTGATTCCGTTCTATGTACCGAGCCAGCTTGAAGATCGCCGAGGTGTAACCCGTGAGCACAACCGGGTCACGTCGGCGCGCCGCCAGGTAGTGCGCGCGCAGCGACGGCTCGCTCAGATCGTATGCGTTGAGCCGAGTGACGTTCACGACCAGGTCGAGGAGCCTTCGCTGTGCCTGGGCAAGTCTGCCGCGCAGGCCCGCGCCGAAGAGATGAGAGTGCCCCCACAGCAGCACACCGGGATCCGTCGGGCGAACCCCCGCCCAGTGGCGGCCGAGGTACGCGTCGATCCACCGCCTGTCGACTTCACCAGCGCCGCGTGGATAACGTGTCGGCTGCCCGGTGCTGCCGCCAGTCGTGTAGGCGTCGCGGATGCGGCCGTTCTGAAAGATCTCGTCGTGCCGGGCGATGAGGATTTCCTTTGTCAACGATGGGAAATCCCGCAGCTCCGCGAGCCGGTCGATCCGCTCCGGAAGACCGTGCTCCCGACGCCACGACCGGTAGAACGGCACCTCCGCGAGGCAGTACTCCCACACCTCGTTGAACCGTCGGACCTGGTGCCGCTCGATCCACGTGCGGTCCCGGCCTTCGTCGTACAGGGCGATTTTCCGCGCCAGCCCCTGGTGACGGGCACGCAGGGCGGCGCGACCAAGCCAGGAACGGTCCATTGAGTCTGCACCTTTCAGTCGAGGTCGGGTTCGTCGTGGATCGGGCCAGCCGTCAGCGGTCGACGGGCCTGCGTCCGAGCGGGTAGATGTCGGAACAGAGTGGGTCGGGAGCGGCACCGGTCCCAGCCCGTCCCAGACGACGTCGCGGACCTTCACCTTGCTGCCGGCGGAGCGATGCAGGGCGAGCAACTCGTCGGTCCGGGACTCGTCTCTCGGGCCGGTGACCTCGTCGATCACCCGATGGACATGCCCAAATCGGTGTGCCCGACCGAGAAGAGCCCCGTCCCGCACCCGCGTCGGCGACGGTCCCGACGGGTGCGAGTTCGGACCCCAGCCCGAAGTGGAACGTCTGGCTCTAAACCTCATACGCGAGCCGTGCGCGCCACTCGGGCGGGTGCCGCGTGGCCAACCTCCGCAGCTCCTTCCCGACGATGCCTGCCTGCCTGCTGTTCCTCCCTTGCCGATCTGCCACGCCGGTCGCTAAGGCGAAGCAGCAGGAACACCGGCACTGCAGATACCGAGTGCTGTACGAAGGCGATCACGGAATCGGGGTATGTGCTGGACCAAAGCAGCGGGCCGGCGAGCGCGAAGCAGAGAACGGCGAGCCGCATCGGACCGGGAGCTCCGCCCGCACGGAGCAACAGCACCACGAGGGCCGACCACAGCCCGTAGAAGACAACCACTGCCCAAGGTCCATCGAGGAAGTACACGTTCCCCAGAGCCAGGAAGCTGTAGGCCGAGGTGGCGCTACCACCGAGGTACTGGTTTATCTCGACTCCGGTGGAGATTGTGGGACGGTCAGGGTCAAGTAGCCGGGGTACCAGCCCGTACCGGAGGTAGTCCGCCGGGCCGGGCTGCGGCAGGTCCACCGGGACTTGGTGGTGGGCGGCCGCCGACATCTGAAGGTCGAGCCGGAGACGGTCGTCCGCCGTGACCTGTTCGGACACACTGACACCGCCGTCTTGACGGATGTCGTTGCGCACCTCGAAGATGGCGGGCCAAGCGAGGGCGAGCACGACGGCAGCCACCGCGAGGTAGCGGGCCCGGATGACCCCTGAGATGGCGCCCGCCGCCGCCAGGAACGAGATGAACCCGAGCAGGGGCGCAGAACGGGCCGTCATGACGACGAGAAGCGCCTGGATCAGCGCCAGCGCGAGCAGCCAGCCACCGACCCTCCGCGTGGTGGCATGGCCGCCCAGACGCGAGGCGATCAGCAGTGCGACGGCGAGCGCCGACCAGCCGGACACGAGGGCGGAGAGACTAGAGAGCGGTGAGTCGGGAAGGCTTCCGGACACCTGTGTAAAGACCGTTCCACGCCCGACCACGGCGCCGGTCAGGTCCGCGACAATGCTGACCACGGTGACTCCGCGGGCAATGTGGTAGATGCGCGGGTGGTCGTTCGCCGCCCGTACGCGTCGATCCCAACCGCGCGATGATCTGCGGAGCGGCATCGCGGCCGTCTCCACCAGCACGCTGCCCATCAGCGCCAGGCCGACCAGACGTACCAGGAACCCGATGTCGGGGTTGTCATACACCACCGCGACCGGAAGGATAAACAGCACGTACGGTGCGAGCACCACGAGGCTGACTGGGTAGCAGCGCAAGACCCGGGCGGCCGACCGCCCGGCAACGCCGGAGCGAGTGCCCGGGTCGCCGCGCCGCTCCCCCGGTGGGAGCACGGCGCCGACGGGCGAGCTGAGCACTCCGCCGCCCCTCACCGTGGCCATCGGGCGCACCCCGATCTGACGTTCACCTGCTGAGGAACGAGGGCTTCGGGCAAAGGACATGCTTCAGCACGATACTTGCCCAAGTGTCCCAGAGATGGCTAAACGTTCGGCTACGCCCGATGACGTTCGTCGCGGCCGTTCGACGATGGACGTCATCGCGATCACCGTGACTGCGGTCAATCCGCATCCACCTCGCTGGGCCGGATTGGACCACGGGGCCGTCCAGTCGGAGCGAGTCGTCAGGTCGGTCCGGGCCTACCGCCTCACCTCCCGGTACGGCTGCCCGATCCCGCACGGATGTGATGAGCTGTACGCATGGACCGCGTCCTGCTCGGGTTGGTGCTGCACCCGACGAGGGATGTCTCCGGGATTGTCGAGATCATCGCCGACTGGGCGGCCCGGCACGGCAAGGGCCTCGCCGTGCGCGCCGAGGATCGGCACCGGGTGCCCGCGATGGTCGAGGCGCTGCCCGACGACGAGCTGCCCCGGCGCGTGAGCGCGCTGATCAGCATCGGCGGGGACGGCACCATGCTCGGCGCGCTCCGGATGGTGGTCGACGACCCGAAGCCGGTGCTCGGCGTGCACCTGGGGCGGCTCGGCTTCCTGATCGAGGTCGAACCGCCGGAGCTGCCGGCGGCGCTGGACCGGCTGGCCAACAAGGACTTCACCGTGGAGACGCACAGTTGCCTGGTGTGCGACGTCTGCGGCGACGACGTCGTGGCCTTCAACGACATCGCGCTGGTCCGGCAGCCGGGCGCCGGCTTCGTCACCGCCACCCTGGCGGTGGACGGCCAGCGTTACGGCTACTACCGCTGCGACGCGCTGGTGGTGAGCACCCCGACCGGGTCGACCGCGTACAGCTACGCGGCGGGGGGTCCGCTGGTCTCCCCCGCCACGCAGGCCGTGGTGGTCACCCCGTCGGCGCCGATGGCCGGGATCTCCCGCTCGGTGGTGCTCTCGCCGGACGAGAAGATCCGGTTGGAGCTGACGCCCGGCTCCGCCCCGGTGGCGGTGGAGATGGACGGCCTGGTGATCCGGGAGGCGGCCACGGAGGGGACCGTCGACATCAGCTTCCGCCGGGAGGCGGGGCTGGTGGTGCGCCTGGACCCGCGGCGTTACCAGGAGCGCAACCAGCTCAAGCTCAGCCTGCTGGACCTGCCGCTGTTGCCGGAGCAGCTCCGCGAGCTGCTCCCGGAGGGCCTCCGCGAGCAGCTGAACCGCCGCGAGCTGCCCCCACCCCGCTGACCGCGAAGCCACCCCCCGGGCGCGCTCCACGCCCGGAGACCGGGCCCACGAAGGCCAGTCCGAGCGCCACCACGCCCTCGAGGCCCGCCAGGGCGGGACCGCCGCACGACGACCCACAGCCACGGCCACGATCACCGGATCTTGGGGGAAACGGCCCCGGCAAGGCCACCAAGATCGGAGCGGAGAGGCGCCGCGCCCGCGCTTCGAAACGCGGGACGAGTCGGACGCTCCGGGTCGGTCGTCTCAGGCCTGCTTGAGCACCTCGGTGACGAGGTCCTTCGCCTCCTGCTGGATCCGGGTGAGGTGGTCCGGCCCCTGGAACGACTCCGCGTAGATCTTGTAGACGTCCTCGGTGCCGGAGGGGCGGGCGGCGAACCAGCCGGATTCGGTGGTGACCTTGAGCCCGCCGATCGGCGCGCCGTTGCCGGGCGCGGTGGTGAGGGTGGCGGTGATCGGTTCGCCGGCCAGCTCGGTGGCGGTCACCTGCTCCGGGGAGAGCTTGCCGAGCACCGCCTTCTCCTCGCGGGTCGCCGGGGCGTCGATCCGGGCGTACGTCGGCGCACCGAAGCGCTCGGCCAGCTCGGTCCAGTGCTCGCTGGGCGTCCGGCCGGTGGTGGCGATGATCTCGGAGGCGAGCAGGCAGAGCAGGATGCCGTCCTTGTCGGTGGTCCAGGTGCTCCCGTCGCGTCGCAGGAACGAGGCGCCAGCGCTCTCCTCGCCGCCGAAACCGACCGCGCCGTCGAGCAGCCCGGGCACGAACCACTTGAAGCCGACCGGCACCTCCAGCAGCGGCCGGCCCAGGTCGGCGGCGACCCGGTCGATCATCGACGAGGAGACGAGGGTCTTGCCCACCGCCGCCGCCGGGCCCCACTGGGACCGGGTGCGGAACAGGTGCCCGATCGCCACCGCCAGGTAGTGGTTGGGGTTCATCAGCCCGCCGTCGGGGGTGACGATGCCGTGTCGGTCGGCGTCCGCGTCGTTGCCGCTGGAGACCTGGTAGGCGGCGCGGGCGGCGATCAGCGAGGCCATCGCGTTCGGCGACGAGCAGTCCATCCGGATCTTGCCGTCGCCGTCGAGGGTCATGAACCGCCAGGTCGGGTCGACGGTCGGGTTGATCACGGTGAGGTCGAGTCGGTGCCGCTCGGCGATCTCGCCCCAGTAGGCCACGCTCGCCCCGCCGAGCGGGTCGGCGCCGATCCGGACCCCGGCGGCCCGGACCGCGTTGAGGTCGATCGCCGCCGGCAGGTCGTCGACGTAGCTGCCGAGGAAGTCGTACGTCCTGGTGGTGTCGGCGGCGCGGGCGCGGGCGTACGGGATCCGTCGGACCACGGCGAGCCCGCCGGCGAGGATCGCGTTAGCCCGGTCCTGGATCCACCTCGTGACGTCGCTGTCGGCCGGGCCGCCGTGGGTCGGGTTGTACTTGAACCCGCCGTCGTCGGGCGGGTTGTGGGACGGGGTGATCACGATGCCGTCGGCGAGCCCGTGGGTGCGGCCCCGGTTGTGGGTGAGGACGGCGTGCGACAGCGCGGGGGTGGGCGTGTAGCCGTCCCGGCTGTCCACCAGCACGGTGACCTCGTTGGCGGCGAGCACCTCCAGTGCGTCGACCGCGGCCGGCGTGGACAGCGCGTGGGTGTCCCGGCCCAGGAAGAGCGGACCGTCGATGCCGGCGTCCCGGCGGTAGTCGCAGAGCGCCTGGGTGACCGCGAGGATGTGGTCGGAGTTGAAGGCGCGGCGCAGGCTCGACCCCCGGTGCCCGGAGGTGCCGAAGGAGACCTGCTGCGCCGGGTCCTCCGGGTCCGGGTGCTCGGCGTAGTAGGCGGTCACCAGCCGGGGCACGTCGACCAGGTCGGCGGGCTCGGCGGGCTGGCCGGCACGGGGGTGGGTCACTGCGGCAACCTCCTCGCGGATGGGGCGGACGCCGCTTCCTTCCCGGCGGCGGGCGGTCTCATGCGTGCGGCGACCGGGGTCACGGCTCGACCCGCTGGCCCTTGCCGATCACCACGATGCCGTTGTCCGAGACGGTGTAGCGCTGGCGGTCCTTCTCCAGGTCGACGCCGATCTCGGCACCCTCCGGGACGAACACGTTCTTGTCCAGGATGGCGCGCCGGACCACCGCGTGCCGGCCGATCTCGACACCCTCCATGAGCACCGCGCCGTCGACGTGCGCCCAGGAGTGCACCTTCACCTTGGGCGAGACGACCGAGTTCTCGACGAGAGAGCCGGAGATCACCGCGCCGGGCGAGACCATCGAGCCGACCGCGCGGCCGACCCGCTCGCCCCACTGGTGCACGAACTTCGCCGGCGGGTACGGCGGCTGCTCGGTGTAGATCGGCCAGTCGAAGTTGTAGAGGTTGAACACCGGGTGCACGTTGATCAGGTCCATGTGGGCGTCGTAGAACGAGTCGAGCGTCCCGACGTCGCGCCAGTAGCCGCGGTCCCGGTCCGTGCTGCCCGGGACCTCGTTGTCCTTGAAGTCGTAGACGTTCGCCTCGCCCCGCTCGACCAGCATGGGGATGATGCTGCCGCCCATGTCGTGCTTGCTGGTCTTGTCCTCCGCGTCGCGCTCCACCGCCTCGCAGAGCGCCTTGGTGCTGAAGACGTAGTTGCCCATCGAGGCGTAGATCTGGTCCGGCGCGTCGGGCAGGCCGACCGCGTCGGTGGGCTTCTCGCGGAACGCCCGGATCCGTCGGCCGTCCGAGCCGACCTCGATCACGCCGAACTGGTCGGCGGTCGACAGCGGCTGCCGGATGCCGGCTACGGTCACGCCGGCGCCGGAGGCGATGTGGTCCTCCACCATCTGCCGCGGGTCCATGCGGTAGATGTGGTCGGCGCCGAAGACGATCACGTGGTCCGGCTGCTCGTCGTTGATCAGGTTGAAGCTCTGGTAGATGGCGTCCGCCGAGCCGGCGAACCACCACGGGCCGCGGCGCTGCTGTGCCGGCACGGGGGTGACGTAGTTGCCGAGCAGGGTGGACATCCGCCAGGTCTTGGTGATGTGCCGGTCCAGCGAGTGCGACTTGTACTGCGTCAGCACCACGATCTTGAGGAAGCCGGCGTTGGCCAGGTTGGAGAGGACGAAATCGACCATGCGGTACATCCCGCCGAACGGGACGGCCGGCTTGGCCCGGTCCGTGGTCAACGGCATCAGGCGCTTGCCCTCTCCGCCGGCCAGGACGATCGCGAGCACCTTGGCAGCCATGCTCAGACGCTAACCACCCGCGTCCGACTTCACCACTCGTACGGTCGGACTTCTGCACTAGGGTGCGGGCATGACCGACTCCTCCCCGGCCGCCGGACAGCTGCGCGTCGATCTGCTCACCCGCGAATACCCGCCGGAGGTCTACGGCGGCGCCGGGGTGCACGTGGAGTACCTGGCCCGGGAGCTGCGTCGACTCGCCGACGTGCGGGTGCACTGCTTCGGCGCGCCGCGCACCGAGCCGGGGGTCACCGCGTACGCCGACCCGCCGGGGCTGACCGGGGCGAACCCGGCGCTGCGCACGATGGGTGTGGACCTGGAGATGGCGGCCGGCTGCGCGGGCACCGACGTGGTGCACAGCCACACCTGGTACGCGAACCTGGCCGGGCACACCGCGAAGTTGCTGTACGGGGTGCCGCACGTGGTCACCGCGCACAGCCTGGAGCCGCTGCGGCCGTGGAAGGCCGAGCAGCTCGGCGGCGGCTACGCGCTCTCCTACTGGTGTGAGCGGACGGCGGTGGAGTCGGCCGACGCGGTCATCGCGGTCAGTGAGGGGATGCGGCGGGACGTGCTGACCGCGTACCCGGCGGTGGACCCGGACCGGGTCCGGGTGGTCTACAACGGCATCGACACCCGGCAGTACGCGCCGGACCCGGGCACCGACGTGCTCGACCGACTCGGCATCGACCCGGCGGCGCCGAGCGTCGTCTACGTCGGCCGGATCACCCGGCAGAAGGGGCTGCCCTACCTCCTGCGCGCGGCGCGGGAGCTGCCGACCGACACCCAACTGGTGCTGCTGGCGGGGGCGCCGGACACCCCGGACATCGCCGCCGAGGTGGAGGGCCTGGTGGCCGAGCTGCGGGCGACGCGCTCCGGGGTGGTCTGGGTGGCCGAGATGCTGCCCAAGCACGAGGTGATCCAGGTGCTCACGCACGCCACGGTCTTCGTCTGCCCGTCGGTCTACGAGCCGATGGGCATCGTCAACCTGGAGGCGATGGCGTGCGAGACCGCGGTGGTGGCGACCGCCACCGGCGGCATCCCGGAGGTCGTCGCCGACGGGGAGACCGGGCTACTGGTCCCGATCGAGCAGGCCACCGACGGGTCCGGCCGGCCGCTGGACCCGGCGCGCTTCGTGGCCGACCTGGCGGCCCGGATGAACGAACTGCTGGCCGACCCGGAGCGGATCGCCGAGTTCGGCCGGGCGGGCCGGCGGCGGGCGGTCGAGCACTTCTCCTGGGACGCGATCGCGGCGCGGACGCTGGAGGTCTACCGGTCGGTGGGCGCCGTGGGCTGAGCCGCGCGGAAGCGGATCACACGCAGTAGGTTGGCGGGGTGACTGGACGGTTCCCCATCGAAGACGTCTCCCCCGTCGTCTCGTGCGGTCGCTACCCCGCCAAGGCGGTGGTCGGTGAGCTGGTGCCGGTGACGGCCCGGGCCTACCGCGAGGGGCACGACGCGCTGGGCTGCACCGTGGTCTGGCGCGGCCCGGACGGCACCACCCGCCCCGCCACCCGGATGCGGCCCGGCGAGCCGGGGCAGGATCGCTGGCACGGCACCATCCGGCCGGACGCGGTCGGCGAATGGACCTTCCACGTGGAGGCGTTCGCCGACCCGTACCTGACCTGGCAGCACGCGGTCACCAAGAAGATCGCCGCCGGGCAGGGGCCGGAGGACCTGGCCAACGACCTCGGCGAGGGGGCGCGTGTGCTGGACGAGGCGGCGGCGCTGGTACCGGCCGCCGAGCGGAAGCGGGTCGTCGCGGCCGCCGCCGCGCTGCGCGACACCGGGCGTCCGCTGCCGCAGCGGGTCGCGCCAGCGCTGGAACTGGCCGACCTGCTCTGGGCCCACCCGGTCCGGGAACTGGTGACCGCGGGCGACGAGCACCGGCTCTGGGTGGACCGCGAACGCGCGCTCTTCTCCGCCTGGTACGAGTTCTTCCCCCGCTCGGAGGGGGCGGTGCCGGCCACCGTCGACGCGCCGGCCCGGTCCGGCACGTTCGCCACCGCCACGGACCGGCTGCCCGGCGTGGCGGCGATGGGCTTCGACGTGCTCTACCTGCCGCCGATCCACCCGATCGGCCGGGTCCACCGCAAGGGCCCCAACAACGCCCTGACCGCCGGGCCGGACGACGTCGGCTCGCCGTGGGCGATCGGCGCGACCGAGGGCGGCCACGACGCCATCCACCCCGACCTGGGTACGGCGGAGGACTTCCGGGACTTCGTCGCGGCCGCCGCCGAGCAGGGCCTCGAGGTGGCGATGGACCTGGCGTTGCAGTGCGCGCCGGACCACCCGTGGGTGACCGAGCACCCGGAGTGGTTCACCACCCGGGCCGACGGCACGATCGCGTACGCGGAGAACCCGCCGAAGAAGTACCAGGACATCTACCCGCTGAACTTCGACAACGACCCGGAGAGCATCCGGGCCGAGATCCTGCGGGTGGTGCTGCACTGGGTCGGCGAGGGCATCCGGATGTTCCGGGTGGACAACCCGCACACCAAGCCGTTCGACTTCTGGCACTGGCTGATCTGGGAGGTCAAGAAGGTCGACCCCGACGTGCTGTTCCTCGCCGAGGCGTTCACCCGACCGGCGATCATGCACGGCCTCGGCAAGATCGGCTTCACCCAGTCGTACACGTACTTCACCTGGCGCACGTCGGCCGCGGAGATGCGCGCGTACTGCGAGGAACTGGTCGCGGCGGCCGACTACATGCGACCGAACTTCTGGCCGAACACCCCGGACATCCTGCACGAGTCGTTGCAGCACGGCGGGCCCCCGATGTTCAAGATCCGGGCGGTGCTCGCCGCGCTGCTCTCCCCCTCGTGGGGCATGTACGCGGGCTACGAGCTCTTCGAGCACGTGGCCCGCCCCGGCGCGGAGGAGTACCTGGACAACGAGAAGTACGAGCTGCGTCCGCGGGACTGGGCCGGCGCGCTGGCGCAGGGCCGCTCGCTGGCGCCGTTCATCGCCGTCCTCAACCGGGTCCGGCGCGACAACCCGGCCCTGCGCGGGCTGCGCCACCTGGTCTTCCACGACATCGACAACCCGGCGCTGCTGTGCTGGTCCAAACACGACGCGGACACCGGAAACACGGTCATCGTGATCTGCTCGTTCGACGCGCAGGGCGTGCAGTGGGGCAACACCACCCTGGACATGCCGGCGCTCGGCTTCGACTGGCACGAGCGGTTCACCGTGCACGACGAGCTGACCGGCACCAGCTACGACTGGGGGCAGCGCAACGCGGTGCGACTCGACCCGTACCTGCAACCGGCGCACGTGCTGACCGTGCGCCGCCCGGTCCCGCCCGACGTGCCGACCCCCGCACCGTCCGGCCCGGCGGAACTCACCGTCGAAGCCGTCCCCGACGACCTCTCGGGCGGCACCGCCCCCACCGCTCCCGCCCAGAAGGACGCTACCCGATGGACCAGCTGATCGCCGGCCACACCCACGACCCGCACGCGGTGCTCGGCGCGCACCCCGCGGAGGGGCGCACCACCATCCGCACCCTGCGTCGCGGCGCGGGTGACGTCGCGGTGCTGGTCGACGGGGAGCGCCACCCGATGAAGCGGGTGCACGACGTCGGGGTCTTCGAGGCCACCGTGCCGGGCACCGTGCTCGACTACCGGGTCGAAGTCGACGGCGTGACGCACGACGACCCGTACCGCTACCCACCCACCCTCGGTGAGCTGGACCTGCACCTCATCAGCGAGGGGCGGCACGAGCGGCTCTGGGAGGCGCTGGGCGCCCGGGTCTTCGACGAGGGGGTGGCGTTCGCCGTCTGGGCGCCGAACGCGCGAGGCGTGCGGCTGATCGGCGACTTCACCGGCTGGGCGCCGGACGACGGCTGGCCGATGCGCTCGCTCGGCTCCACCGGGGTGTGGGAGATCTTCGTGCCGGACGCCCGGGCGGGGGCCCGCTACAAGTACCGGGTCCTCGGCGCCGACGGCCGCTGGCGGGACAAGGCCGACCCGCTCGCCGCGTACGCCGAGGTGCCGCCCGCCACCGCGTCGGTCGTGCACCACTCACGCTACGAGTGGTCCGACGCGGCATGGTTGGAGCGGCGGGCCCGGCAGCGCCCGCACCAGGAGCCGATGAGCGTGTACGAGGTGCACCTCGGCTCCTGGCGGCCCGGCCTCGGCTACCGGGAGCTGGCCGACGAGCTGACCGCGTACGTGACCGAGTTGGGCTTCACCCACGTGGAGTTCCTGCCGGTGATGGAGCACCCGTTCGGCGGCTCATGGGGTTACCAGGTCACCGGATACTTCGCCCCGACCTCCCGGTTCGGCGACCCGGACGACTTCCGCCACCTCGTCGACCGGCTGCACCAGGCCGGGATCGGGGTGATCCTCGACTGGGTGCCGGCGCACTTCCCCCGCGACGAGTGGGCCCTGGCCCGCTTCGACGGCACCCCGCTCTACGAGCACCCCGACCCGCGCCGCGGCGAGCACCCCGACTGGGGCACGTACGTCTTCGACTTCGGCCGCCGCGAGGTGCGCAACTTCCTGGTGGCGAACGCGCTCTACTGGTTGGCGGAGTTCCACGTCGACGGGCTGCGGGTGGACGCGGTGGCCTCCATGCTCTACCTGGACTACTCCCGCCAGGAGGGGCAGTGGGCGCCCAACCAGTACGGCGGCCGGGAGAACCTGGAGGCGATCGCGCTCATGCAGGAGGTGAACGCGACCGTCTACAAGCACCACCCCGGGGCGGTCATGGTTGCCGAGGAGTCCACCGCCTGGCCGGGGGTGACCCGGTCGACCGACTCGGGCGGGCTCGGGTTCGGGTTCAAGTGGAACATGGGCTGGATGCACGACACCCTGCTCTACACCTCCAAGGACCCGATCTACCGCCAGCATCACCACCACCAGCTCACGTTCTCCCTCGCGTACGCGTGGAGCGAGAACTACGTGCTGCCGATCAGCCACGACGAGGTCGTACACGGCAAGGGCTCGCTCGCCGGCAAGATGCCCGGCGACACCTGGCAGCGGCTGGCGAACGTGCGGGCGCTGCTGGCGTACATGTGGGCGCACCCGGGCAAGCAGCTGCTCTTCATGGGCTGCGAGCTGGCCGACGACCGGGAGTGGAGCGAGGAGCGCGGGCTCGACTGGTATCTGCTGCACGATCCGGCGCGGGCCGGGGTGCAGCGGCTGGTCGGTGACCTGAACCGGCTCTACCGGGCCACGCCGGCGCTGTGGGCGCAGGACACCGAGCCGGCCGGTTTCCGCTGGATCGCCGGCGACGACGTCGCCAACAACACCGTGTCGTTCGTCCGGATCGCCCCGGACGGCTCGACCCTGGTGTGCGTGGCGAACTTCTCCGCCCTGCCGCTGCACGACTACCGCGTCGGCCTGCCGGCCGGGGGGACGTGGCAGGAGATTCTCAACACCGACGCCCACCACTACGGCGGCTCCGGTGTGGGCAACCTGGGCGAGGTGCACGCCGAGGACGTGCCGTGGCATGGCTTCCCCGCGTCCGCCGCGCTCCAGGCGCCCCCGCTGGGCGTGCTCTGGCTCCGCCGCGAGTGAGCCGGCGCCGCGGCGAAGCCGGGGCGCCGACCGCGTCGTACGGGACCGCGATCGACGGACCGCCGCTCGTGCGTACGTCAGACCAGGCCGGCGTCGCGGAGCAGCTGCCACAGGCCCGCGCCGTCCGGTGCGGACAGCCACTTCTGCCCCACCGGCCCCGCGGACGGGCGGTCGTGCGGGACGGGCAGACTGCCGGCGAGCACCGCCTGGGTCGGTGAGAGCCGGCGGATCGCCACCCCGGCCACGTTGTCCGGGTGCGCGGCGGCGAACTCGCGGTAGATCTCCTGGTCGTGCTGGCCGTCGTCGCCGACGAGCAGCCAGCGCACGTCGGGGAACTCCCCGGCGAGCCGGGCGAGGGTGGCCCGCTTGTGCTCCCGGCCGCTGCGGAACCACCGGTCGGCGGTCGGGCCCCAGTCGGTGAGCAGCAGCGGCCCGGCCGGGTAGAGGTGCCGTGACAGGAACCGGGTGAGCGTCGGCGCGACGTTCCAGGCGCCGGTGGACAGGTAGAAGACCGGCGCGCCCGGGTGCGCGGTGACCAGCCGCTCGTAGAGCACCGCCATGCCGGGCACCGCGGCGCGGGCGTGCTCGTCGAGCACGAACGTGTTCCACGCGGCGAGCAGCGGCCGGGGCAGCGCGGTCACCATCACCGTGTCGTCGATGTCGGAGAGGATGCCGAAGCGGACGTCCGGGTCGAGGATGCGCACCGGCGCCTCGACCGGTTCGGCGTCCGGCACGCTCAGCCGGACTGAGCCCCAGCCGGGCGGCAGGTCGGCCTTGACCATGGTGTCGACGAACCCGCTCCGGTCCGCCTGCGCCTCCTGCCGCACGTCGCCGGCCTCGATCGACACGGTGATGTGCTTGGCGGGCAGGGTGGTGAAGCTGCGCCAGCCGCGGACCTTCTCCAGCCGGGCCCGCTGGCGGGTGTCCGGACGGCCCAGCAGCACCCGGCACATCACGCGCACCCAGCCCGGCGCGCCGTAGCCCGTGTACGCGACGATGTTGATCCGCCAGCCGGTGCGTCGCAGCCGACGCTCCACGAGCTGGTGCACGGCGTCCTCGATCCGCGCCGCCCGGTGCAGGCGCGGGACGGCCAGTTGGCCGGCGGGAGTGGGTGACACGGTGCCACCCTGCCACACCGGCACGGTCCCGGCCACGCGAGGCGATCTCCGCCGACCGGTCTGCCCCGATCGACCGCGCCCGCCCCCGGGGCCGTGAAACACTCCGGACGGGACGACGACGGGGGCGTGGTCGTGTCGCAACCAGTGCAGCACCGCAGGTGGTGGCGTCCGCGGCTCGACCGGCCGGCGCTGGTCGCGCTGCTGCTCGGGCTGGTCGGGGTCGGGTACCGGCTGGTCCTCACGCTGTACACGGTGCCGGTGTCGAACAGCGACGAGGCCACCTTCGGGCTGGCCGCCCTGCACATCTCGCAGGGCCGCGCGCACCCGGTGTTCCTCTACGGCCAGCGCTACATGGGGATGTTGGAGTCGTACCTGGCCGCCCCACTGATCGCGCTGGCCGGCCCCAGCTGGCCGGTGCTGCGGCTGCCGATGCTGGTCCTCTACGCGGTCTTCCTGTACCTGATCTACCGGCTCACCCGGCGGATCTGCTCGCCGTGGTTCGCCACGTTCGTGGTCGGCCTGCTGGCGCTCGGCCCGGAGCGGGTGATCCGGGACCAGCTGACCGTGGTCGGCGGCCGGCCGGAGGTCAAGCCGGCGGTGCTGCTGATGCTGCTGATCGCGGTGGGGTTGGCCGCCGGCACGATCCGCCGGCGGCGGCTGGCCGCCGGGCTGTTCGGCCTGCTCGCCGGGCTGGCGCTGTGGTCGGACTGGCTCATCGCGCCGTACCTGGCGGTGGCCGGGCTGCTGCTGCTCTACGCGGCCCGCCGGGAGCTGCTCGGGTGGAGCGGGGCGCTGCTGGTGGCGGGTTTCGTCGTGGGCGTCGCCCCGATGATCTGGGCCAACCTGGTGGCTCCGCCCGGCGAGGACTCGTGGTCGGTGCTCCAGGAGATCAGCACCCGTGCCGGCCCGGCGCCGCCGTGGTCGCAGCGCGTCCGGGGTGGCCTGGTGGAGGGGGTGCCGCTGGCCGGCGGGCTCTGCCCGATCGACGGCTGCGCCCGGTGGCAGGAGTGGTTCGGGCTGCTCTACCCGGTGCTGCTGCTCGTCGCGGCGGCTCTCGCCGTGGTCTTCTACGGCCGGACGGCCGGGGCGCCGCGCGGGTCCCGGGTCGGGCCGGTCGCGCATCTCGCCCTGGTCGTCGGTGCGGTGCTCACCCTGCTGTCGTACGTGCGCAGCCCGCTCGCCGCCACCGACCCGCTGGGCAACGCGCGCTACCTGTCGGTGCTGCAGATCTCGCTGCCGGCGGTGCTCTGGCCGCTCTGGCTGGCGGCGATCACCGGCTGGCGCGGGACGGTGGGCATGCTCGGCCGGCTGACCGGCGCGGTGGCCGCCGCCGTGCTGGCCGGGCTGACCGTGATCAGCCTGGTCGCCACCGTGCGGTTCGCCGCCACCGGCGTCGCGGGCTCCCGGGACGAGGAGCGGCAGGCCCGGGAACTGGCCGCCGCGCTGCGCGCCGACGGGCCGCGCGAGGTGTACGGGGACTACTGGATCTGCAACCGGCTGGTCTTCAACACCGCGGAGGAGGTCGTCTGCGGGGTGGTCGACGGCGCCCTCAACCCGGGGCAGAACCGGTACCTGCCGTACTGGCGGCAGGTGGGTCGGGCCGACCGGCCCGGGTACGTGGTGGAGGCCGGCTCGGCGGCGGAGTTCCGGCTCCGCCGGCTGCTCGGCGACCGCCTCGACAGCACCCCGGTACGCGAGATCGGTGAGTACCGCGTGTACCACCCGGAGACCCCGGTACGGCCCTGGCGGTAGATTCCAGCGGTGCTCATCCTGCTGCCGCCGTCGGAGGGGAAGGCCGACGCCGGGACCGGCCGGCGGGTGGACCTGTCCCGGCTCTCCCTGCCCGAGCTGACCCCGGCCCGCGAGGAGGTGCTGGCCGCGCTCGTCGCGCACAGCGGCGGGCCGGACGAGGTCGGGGCCCGGGCCGCACTCGGGCTCAGCGAGGGCCAGCGGGACGAGCTGCGGCGCAACGCGCGGCTGCCTCGGGCGGCCACCGCGCCGGCCGCCCGGATCTACACCGGGGTGCTCTACGAGGCGCTGGACCTGGGTTCGTTGCCGCCGACCGCGGAGCGGGCGGCGCGCCGGTCGGTGCTGATCAGCTCCGGGCTGTGGGGCGCGGTGCGGCTCACCGACCGGATCCCGCCCTACCGCTGCCCGATCGGGGCGAAGCTGCCCGGCCCGGGCGCGCTGTCGGCGTACTGGCGGCGGGCGCTGGCGCCGGCGCTGACCGCGGCGGCCGGCGACCGGCCGGTCCTCGACCTGCGCTCCGGCGCGTACGCGGCCACCTGGACGCCTCGGGGCGAGCTGGCGGACCGGACGGTGACCGTCCGGGTCCTGCACGAGCGGGAGGTGGACGGTGTGCCGGTCCGGTCCGTGGTGAGCCACTTCAACAAGGCGACCAAGGGCCGGCTGGTGCGCGACCTGCTGCTCGCCGGGGCCCGGCCACGCACCGCCGACCAGATCGTCACCACGCTGCGGGACCTCAAGTACACGGTGCTGGAGCAGCCGGTGCCGGCCGGACGGCCACGCCAGGTGGACGTGGTGGTCACCGAGCTCTGAGGGCAGTCGCAAGATTTCCTCAAGGCTGGGCCGGACCGGTTCCCCTGCCGCCGCGCACCGGTCACGGTAGGAAGACCTCGACTCCGACAAGGGAGCGCCCCCGTTGGCCCGCGAACCCGCTCTGCTCGACCGGCCCCGCCGGCCGTCGACACCGCCGCCGTTGGACTGGTTGACCCTGGCCGACGCGTTCGAGGCCGCCTGCCTGCTGCGCTGCATGCCTCCGCCGGCCGGGGTGCGGCCCCCGCGCGCCGCCGTTCCCTACGCGGCGTCCGTCGTGGAGTTCAACCGCGAGGACGCCGCTCAGCGGTTGCGGCAGCTGCTGGACCGGTTGGACATCCCGGTCGGGCACGAGACGGCCGTCGGCGGCTTGCGCCGCCGCTACGAGCTGCACCGGCTGCGGGTGCCGCGGGAGCACCGGGTTGGCTACGCGCGGCTGTTGGAGACCGGTTGGCGGCAGGGCCGCCGGGAACTGCTGAGCGCGCCGGTGCCCGGCGCGTCCACCGCCCGGCGGGTCTGGGTGCCCCGGCTGGCCGAGGCGGCCTGGCGCTCGGCCCTGCTGGCCGGCGGGCGGCACGTCCGCCGGCACATCCTCGGCGTCCGGCTCACCGACCGGGAACTCGCCGCCGTCCTCATCCGCAGCGCCGCCCTGCTCGGCGTGCCGGCGGAGCTGCGGCCGGGCACCGGCTGTTTCCTGGTCAGCGTGGCGAAGGGCCCGGACCGGGACCAGATCCTGCACCGCACCCGGCTGGCCCCCGCGCGGGCCGCCGACCCGGCCTGACCGGCGGCGACGCCGGGCCGGACGGACCGTCAGGGCACCGGGCGCCGTCCCGGCGGGGGTTGCGACCGGTCGCCCTTTCCGCGCACAGTGCAGCGCGTGAGTCGTACCTGGCCCGGGCGCGCCCGGTGGCGCCCCGCCCACCCCGCGGCGCTGCTGGCGGCACTGTTGGTCGCGGGCGTCGGCCTGGCCGGCTGCCGGGACGCGCCCGGCGAGCCGGTGCGCATCCGGATCGCCACCGGCAGCCCCACCGCGGTCTACCACGCGTTCGGGGAGTCGCTGGCCGGGATCCTCAACCGGGAGCTGCCCGGAGTCCGGGCCACCGTGGTGGTCACGCCCGCGTCGGCGGAGAACGTCCGGCTCGTCGCCGCCGGCGAGGCCGAACTCGGCTTCACCCAGGCCGATGTCCTGCCGACCGGCCCGGACGGAGACCCCCGGGTCGCGGCGGTCGCCCGGGTGTACGACGACCAGTTGCACCTGGTCACCTCCGGCGGCGGGCCGGTGCACACGGTCGCGGACCTGCGCGGCCGGCGGGTGTCGGTCGGCGCGGCCGGTTCCGGCACCGAGATCACCGCGACCCGCCTGCTGGACGTGGCCGGGCTGGGCGGCGACGGCGTCCGCAGGTCCCGGCTCAACCTGGACGACTCGATGGCCGCGCTGCGGTCCGGCCGGATCGACGCCTTCTTCTTCTCCGGAGGGCTGCCGGTGCGGGGCATCGCGGACCTGGCCCGCGGCAGCCCGACCCGGATCGTGGACCTCGGCGAGTGGACCGAGCCGCTGCGCGCCCGCTACGGCGAGGTCTACGTCTCCCGGGACATACCCCGGTCGGTGTACGGGGTCGACCCGGTGACCACCGTGGCCAACCCGAACTTCCTCATCGTCCGCGCCGACCTGCCGGATTCCCTGGTCCGGAACGTGACCCGGTTACTCATGGAGCGCCGGTCGGAGCTGGCCGCGGCGCACCCGGCGGCCGGGCGGATGAGCCCCCGGTCGGCGATCGCCACCTCGCCGCTGCCGCTGCACCCCGGCGCCGCCGCCTGGTACCGGGCGGCGAAGCCCTGACCACCATGCCCTAACCCGCGCCCGCGGGCAGCCGGTCCACCGCCGGCGGGTCCACGTCGGTGGCGGTCGGCCCGGGCTCGTCGCCGGGGCCGGGACACTCATCGTCGGGGCCGGGGAACCAGAGGTCGGCGACGAGGCCACGCGGCTCACCCGCGCGCATGGTCAGCCGCCCGTCCGAGGCGTCGACCAGCACCGCGGCGATGGTCAGCCCCAGCCCCGCGCCGTCCACGTTCTGCACGTCCGGCGCCCGCCAGAACCGCTCGGTCGCCTGCCCCAGCTGGCTCTCGGTCATCCCCGGTCCGGTGTCCCGCACCTCGAGCGCCACCCCGCCGTCGCGGCGGGCGACGGTCACCGACACCTCACCGCCGGCCCCGCTGAACTTGACCGCGTTGTCGATGAGGGCGTCGAGGGCCTGGTCCACGGCGGTCGGCACGGTGCGGGCGTACGCCGGCACGTCGGACGTCACCAGCCGCAGCGTCACCGACCGGTGCCGGGCCAGCGGCTGCCAGGCGGCGACCCGGGACGCGGCCGTCTCGGCGGCGTCGACGGTGACCCGCTCGTTCTCCTGCCGCTCGGCGCGGGCCAGGGTGAGCAGCGCGTCGAGCACCAGCGCGAGGCGGTCGGTCTCCTCCAGGGCCAGCCGGTGCTCGGACCGCCCCTGCGGGTCGGTCAGGCTCGGCCCCAGCTCCTCCACCCGCAACCGCAGCGCCGTCAGCGGGTTGCGCAGCTGGTGACTGGCGTGCGCGACGAACGCCCGCTGCCGGTCCATGACGTCCGAGACCGCGGCGGTCATGTTGTTGAAGCTAGCCGCCAGCCGCCGCAGCTCGGGCGGGCCGACCTGGTGCTGCACCCGGGCGCTGCGGTCCCCCTCGGTGATCTCGTGGGTGACCGCGTCCAGCTCGGTGACCGGCCGCAGCACCCAGCCGGCCAGCCCGAACGCGGTCAGCACACAGGCCAGCACGGCGAGCAGACCGGTCCCGGCGAGCAGCAACCACCAGGTGGTGACCGTGCGGCGTACCGCGGCGGCGGGCGTCACGGTCACCACCGCGCCGAGCACCTCGCCGCCGTCGTTGATCGGCACCGCCACCACGACCGGGCCGTCCACCCACGGCCACACCGACTCCGGTCCGCTGGACTGCTGGCCCGCCAGGGCGGTGTCCAGCGCCTCCGGGGTGCCCGGCGCGGCGCGCCAGCTCGCCGAGGCGACGACGGTACGCCGGTCCCGGTCCACCACCGCCGCGCCGATCGCGTACAGGTCGTCGTAGCTGCGCAGCTCACTGTCGAGCGGGCCGGGGCTGCCGCCGCGCAGCGCCGGGCCGGCGAGCGAGGCGAACCGGGTGGCGTCGGCGAGACGGTCGGCCCGCACCCGGTCGGTCTCCCGGGTGGCCAGCGTGATCGCGAGCGGCGTCTCCAGCGCGATGAGGACCAGCACCATCAGCAGCAGGTAGCTGATCACCAGCCGACGACGCATCCGGCTCTCACCCGCCCCGCAGCCGGTAGCCGGCCCCGCGCACCGTCTCCACCAGACGGGGGTCGCCCAGCTTGCCGCGTAGGGAACCGACGTGCACCTCGACGGTGTGCCGGTCGGTCCAGGTGGTGCCCCAGGCGTCCAGCAGGATGCGGTCCCGGGGCACGGCCACACCGGGCTGGCGGGCCAGGGAGAGCAGGACGTCGAACTCCTTGCGGGTGAGCGCCACCGCCCGGCCGTCGACGGTCACCGTCCGGGCCGGGACGTCGATGCGGACCGGACCGGCCTCGATCAGGTTCCGCTCCGGCACGGCGTGGGCGGCGCGGCGGAGCACCGCCTCGATGCGCGCCTGCAACTCCACCATCGAGAAGGGCTTCACCACGTAGTCGTCCGCGCCGAGGCGCAGCCCGAGCACCCGGTCCCGCTCCTCACCCCGGGCGGTGACCGCGATGATGCCCAACTGGCTGCTGCGCCGGCGCAGCTCACGGCACAGGTCGGTGCCGTCCCCGTCGGGCAGCGTCAGGTCGAGCAGCACCAGGTCGCACGGGGCCGCGGAGAGCGCCGCGGCGACCGTGGCGGCGTGCTCGACCTCGTACCCGCGACGGCTGAGCGCGGACGACAGCGCGGCGGCGACCCGGCGGTCGTCCTCGACCAGCAGGATCCGCACCCGCGCCCCCATCCGTCGAACGGTCGTTCTGCGAATGGTGGCAGACGCCCGGCCCGGACGGGAGAGCCGGTCGGCGGTCTCGCGCCCGGGCGGCGCGCGGGTCGGGGGGGCCGTGGCGGCCGCCGTCCTCCGCGCGGGCCGGTCAGAGGCCGAAGACGTCCTCGGCCGTGGCGTCGCGTACCCCGTCGGTGAAGCCGCGGAAGCCGGGATCGTCGTGGCTGGCCGGAACGCTGGTGAGGTTCTCACCGGTGGCCTGGGTGACCGCGTCGACCAGGGGCGGGAAGTCGATCTCGGAGTCCCCGAGGCTGTCGTCGTCCGCCTCGGCCAGGTTGATCACGTGCTGCACGTCGTCCGAGGGGGTGTCCGGGTCGTCCGCCCACTCGCTGCCGGCCTGGTAGCACTCGTCGTACAGCGCGCGCTGGCTGTCGGTCCAGTCGTCGTCGTAGTTCGCCATCGCCCATCCCTCCGCGACCCGCTCCACCTGAGAGCATGCCGGCCCCGGGCGGACGACCGGGCCGGTACCGCCGAAACGGCGCGTACGCTGCGGAGGTGATCTACAAGCTGCTGCCGACCACCGAGTGGGACGACGCGCGGGCGGCCGGGCACCTGTCCGGCACGGCGGTGGACCGCCAGGACGGGTTCATCCACCTCTCCGGCGCCGATCAGGTCGTGGAGACGGCGCGACGGCACTTCTCCGGGACGACCGGGCTCACCCTGCTCACCGTCGACCCGGACCGACTCGGCGACCGGCTGCGTTGGGAGCCGTCGCGCGGCGGGCAGCGCTTCCCGCACCTGTACGGCCCGCTGCCGGCGGCCGCGGTGGTCGCCGCCGACGCGCTGCCGGCGGACACCCCGGCCGCCGAGGCGGTGGCCGCCCTGCTGGGCTGACCACCACCGACACCCGTCACCGGCAGAGCCGGGCGATCTCCTCCTGGAACCGGTCCATCGGGTTGGCCTCGGCCGGGCCGAGCAGGTAGGTCTTCAGCTCCCGCCGGGCCTCGGTCATCGGGTCGTCCCCCGCCCGGGTCACCGCGACGATCTTCTCCAGCTCGCCGCAGTCCCGGGAGAGCAGGTACGCCGCCCGCGACGTCGGGTACTCGCGGCGGAACTCGTCCTCCGGCAACCCGCCGGGGTTGGCCACCACGTACGGCCGCTGGCTCTGCACGAAGTCCGACACCACGCTGGACACGTCACTGACCAGCAGGTTCGTCTGGTTGAAGCAGTCGAACAGCGCCGGCACGCGGCCGGTCACCACCAGGTGGCGGGTGCCGTCGAGCGAGGACGCGTCGGTGTCGCCGCCGGCCGCCCGGATGCGCTCCACGATCCGGTCGTGCACCGCCTTGGCCTCCTTGGAGCGGGAGCCGGTCAGCGGGTGCGGCTTGTAGATGAGCCGGACCTGCGGCGTGGTGGCCAGCAGCCCCTTGACGATCCGCTCGCCCATCAGCACCAGCGAGGTGTGGTACGGGTCGTCGTCGAGCCAGCCCTCCCAGGTCGGCGCGTAGAGCACGGTGAACGGCCGGTCGACCGACTCGGCGCCGAAGGTGTGCACGCCGGCCAGCTGCGGGCGTCCGATCTCGACGATGTCGGAGTCGAGCACCCCGACGCCGGCCCGCGCGTACCGCTCCCGGCCGGCGAGGCCGGCGACCCAGACCTCGTCGTACACCTTGCTGTACGGGTTGACGCTGGCCTGCTTGTCGCTGTCGCCGTGCCCGACGAACACGTGCTTCATGCCCGGCTCGCGGAGCATGTGGATGTTCGCGCCGACGTTCGCGGCGTAGAGCGCCGCGCGGACGCTGCCCAGCTCCAGGTTCATGAAGTCCACGCCGGCCGGCACGCAGATCACCGGCAGCCGGGTGTCGGCGAGCTCTCCGAACGCCTCCCGGCTGCGCATCAGCACGACCGCGCGCTGGTCGAGCGCCTCGGTCGGGGCGAGCCACATGTTGGCCTGGTAGACGTCCTTGGCCGGGCCGGCGAAGTAGAGCGCGACCTCGGGGCGGTAGGTGTCGAGCCAGCGCTGCACGGCGGGCAGCAGCGGACCCTGCCCACTGCCCCGGCCGCGCAGCCAGGTCAGCACGATGACGGCGCCGATCACCGCGGTCACCCCCAGCGCGACCGCGCCGGCGACGAGGAACGGGGTCACGTCGTCCTGCACCGCGGCGGCCACCGCGGCCGGCACCAGCAGGATGTTCAGCAGGGGCATCCGGTCGCCGGCGACCGCCTGGGCCCAGGCCGGCGGGCGGGGGGCCGACTTCAACGGGCCGAGGTCGATGTTGCGGACCAGCGCGGACAGCGGGTTCCGCCGGTCGATCATCGTGGAGAGCGCACCGGAGAAGACCGAGATCACCCAGACCGCGGCGGGCAGCACCAGCAGCAGCGTCAGCTCCACGCCGCTGAGCGGCACCTCCGCGGCGACGAGCAGCACGGCCGCGAGGTCCCGGGTCAGCTGCCGGTACGAGCGGTGCAGCCCGACCTTCTCCAGCAACACCTCGGACTGCGGCGACCAGCGGCTGAGGGCGAACTCACCCAGGACGGCGGCCAGCCCGGCGACGGCGAAGACGGCGACCCAACCCAGGGCGCCGGCGGCGAGCATGACCAGGTAGGACAGCACCAGCAGTGCGCCCCGTGCGGCCACTCCGATTCGTCCAGTCAACGTGCCGAACAACGAGTACGCTCCCCTAAGAGATCAATGGTGGGCCCGCCACGAACCGCCAGCAGATGACTGCGACCTTAACGCGAAGGGACAGCCGGGCGTCGCTCGGGTATCGCGGCGCATTCCGGTCAAAGCTGGCCACCGCATCCCGGGACGACCGGAGGCGGCGCGCCGGCGTCAGCCGTCACGCCGGAAGCAGGTCACCGCCCCCGGAGCCCGGCGCTTGGCGAACTCCGTGTAGCCGAGCTGCGGTGCCAGGTCGCGGGCGTAGGTGTTGCCGTTGTAGACGCAGATGGTGCCGACATCCAGTCGCTGGAACGCCGGGACCAGCTCGGCCCGGGTGGGCTGGATCCGCCCGTCGGCGAAGCCGGCCAGGAGCAGACGGTCCTTGGCGAAGTCCGAGTTCAGGTCGTATTCGACGAGGTAGAAGTCGCGTGGCAGTACGACCCGGACCCGGCTGGTGACGACGAGGGACGTTCGCATGATCACCGACGGGGCGAGGACCAGCCCGTCCGGACGGTCCAGATCCTTGATCCAGAACGCGATCCGCTGCCGCTGCTGCGGCAGCTTCCAGGTGGGCCGGTCGTGCACCGTCACCCAACTCGTCGGGGACCACATGGGAGTGGCGAAGAGGGCGAAGCTCGCCACCATCGCGGCCGCGATCCCGACGCTCGCCACCCGGCGCAGCACCAGCGTCGGCGCGGGCACGTCGATCGTGCAGAGCAACCCGATCAACGTCGGCAGGGCGAGCAGCCACGGCACCCGCCAGAGCACCACGGAGATGCCACTCAGCGCGCTCAGCGCCTCCAGCACACCGGGGACGAGCAGCACGCTGAGCGCCAGGGTGGCTCCGGCCGCGAGCAGCGCGGGAGTGCGGCGGCGGGCCAGCAGCGGGCCGCACCAGAGCGCGAGGCCGCTGATCACCCCGACCACACCGACCAGCAGGGTCCGCTTGTAGGTGTACTCGGCGTCGAAGAACGCGTCGTCCGCCCCGGCGGCCGCCCCGGAGCCGAGGATGAGCTGGGAGACCACCACCGAGCCGACCGGGTAGACCACCGCCGCGGCGCCGGCGATCAGCGCGTCCTTCCACCGGCCGACCAGCAGCATGGCGAAGGCCGCGGCTCCGGCCAGCATCGGCAGGATGATCGCGGCGGTGGTGGTGAGGCCGATCGCGGTGATCGAGAGCGCGATGACGAGCAGCAGGCTGCGGCGCGACCGGGTGTCGAACCACTTGGTCAGGTAGAGCCACATCAGCGGGATGACCGCCGAGACGAACATCCCCTTGCCCTCGTAGAGCCGTGGCAGGTGGAAGGTGCCGAGCGCCGCGTCCGCGCCGGCCACCAGGTAGAGGTAGGCGACGGCGACGGTGAAGGCGAGCAGCGGGCGGCGCGGCGCCCACCGGTGCACCAGCCGCCAGAGGGACAGGATCGCGAGCACCGCCATGATCGGCAGCAGCACGTACCAGGTCGCCGAGGCGGCGTGAATGCCGATCACCCGGGCGAGCGCGCCGGCGAACACCTCGATCGAGGCGATCGGTGGCTGGGAGCCCATCGCGTGCGCGACGTTCTCGGTGAACAAAAAGTCCCGCAGCGGCACGATGTCGCGCTCGGCGACCCAGACCGACTTGCCGACGTAGTAGACGTCGTCGGGGGTGTTGCGGGCCAGGAAGAACGAGGAGACCGCGACGAGCCCGGAGACGACGAGCGCGTACCCCGACTGAAGGGCGGTCGGCGCGGTGACGGCCGGGACCGGCTGCGGCGTGGCCAGCCAGGCCCGGCGCAGCAGCAGCATGCCCCCGACGCCGGCGACCGCGCCGGCCACCGCCGGGATCCACCAGGAGATGCCGTCCCCGGCGCTGACGCCGGCGAGCCCGGCGGTGACCGCGGCGATGGCGGCGGCGACCAGCACCACGACCAGCCAGCGACGCGGAAGGGCCGCCGAGGCGGGCGGGGCGTCCGGCGCACCGTCGGTCGACCGGTCGGCCACGGCCGACGCGCGGCGGCGGGCGCGCAGCAGCGCCACGCCGGCCAGCAGCACGCAGCCGACCAGCCAGATCTTGAGGGTCACCGACGGGGCGAGGCTGAAGATGAACGCCGCGTGGTAGAGCACCGTCCAGAGCGCGAAAGCCAGCACGCCGGCGTCGGTGAGCAGGGCCGGTGCGGCCGCGACGCCGGCGGTGATCCGCCGGGCCAGACCCTGCCTCCGCGCGGCGCTCGGGCCCGTCCCGCCCTCCACCGACGCGGTTGTCACCACAGCGTCCTTGACTTCCGTCACGAGCCGTCCTTCTCGTCGTTCCGTTCGCGCGCCGGCGCCGGGCCGTCCTGGCATCGACACGGGGGATGCCCGGATGGGCGGGTGCAGCCTACCGGGCTCGCCCCCATACGTTGGTCCCGTGGTGGCCGGCGGGACATCGCGTGTTCACCTACCTCCGACAGCATCGCGCTGATGCGGCACGCCGCTCCCTGCACCCAGTCCCGCGACCACCGCTTCCACGAGGGCGTCCAGGTACGTCTCCGTCAGCGGCAGGCGGGCGATCGCCAACCGCCAGTAGAGCGGGCCGACGATCAGGTCGACGGCCACCTCCGGGTTGGTGTCGGCCGGCAGCTCGCCGCGCTCGACGGCGCGGCTGATCAGCCGTCCGCCGATCTCCTGCTGCCGGGCCCGCAGCACCTGCTGGAGGGTCTGGTCGATGGTCGGGTTGCGGGCGGCCTCGGCGAGCAGGTCGGGGATGATCTGCGAGGCCAGCGAGTGTCGCAGGGCCTGTGCCACCACCTGGAAGAGCAGCCCCAGATCGCCACGCAGGCTGCCGGTGTCGAGCGCCGGCAGGCGGCCGTGCGCAGCGGCGGCGACGAGCTCCAGCACCAGGTCGAGCTTCGAGTTCCACCGCCGATAGATCGCGGTCTTGCTCACCCCGGCCCGGCGGGCCACCGCCTCCATCGAGAGCCGGCCGTAGCCGACGGCGGCGAGCTCCTGCATCAACGCGCGACGGATGGCCGTGGTGATGTCGTCACGGAGCACCGCCGCGCCCGCGGGCGCGCGCCTCTTCTCGGTCGTCACCTGGAACTCTTTCCGCACGTCACGGCGACCAGCGTAGCGCAACGACGATACGGTTGCGTCCCGACGTGTTTCGGACTACTGTCCACGCAGCGACGAGGCGGCGCTCCCCCGCACCGGCCACGCCCGGGACCATCGTCGCGCGCATCCCGTTGACTCGAAAGATCGGAGCGCCACATCCCATGGCCAACACCGCGCTGGCCGATCCCGACTCCGGCCTCACGCAGGCGCAGCTGGCCGCCCGCTACGGGCTGCGGGTCGCCGACGCGCCACCGTCCCTGGCCGAGTACAGCCGGCGGCTCTGGCACTACCGGCACTTCATCGCCACGTACGCGAACGCGAAGCTGGTCGCCTCGTTCAGCAACGCGAAGCTGGGCCAGCTCTGGCAGGTGCTCACCCCGCTGACCAACGCGGCGGTGTACTACCTGATCTTCGGCCTGGTGCTGGAGCAGAGGAGCATCCCGAACTTCATCGCGTACCTGTGCACCGGGCTGTTCATCTTCAACTTCACCCAGACCGCGGTACAGAACGGCACCACGGCGATCAGCGGCAACCTCGGACTGATCCGGGCGCTGCACTTCCCCCGCGCCAGCCTGCCGCTCGCCGTCACGGTCACCCAGTTCCAGCAGCTGCTCGGCTCGATGGTGGTGCTGATCGCGATCGTGCTGGTGACCGGCGAGCCGATCACCTTCGGCTGGCTGATCCTGGTGCCGGCGGTCCTGCTCCAGACGGTCTTCAACGCCGGGCTCACCATGGCGGTGGCCCGGATGGGCGCGAAGGTGGCCGACCTGAGGCAGGTCATGCCGTTCGTGATGCGCGCCTGGATGTACGGCTCGGGCGTGCTCTACAGCGTCACCCTCTTCGAGGAGAACCTGCCCGGCTGGGCCACCAAGCTGGTCGAGTTCAACCCGATGCTGGTCTACATCGAGCTGGCCCGGGTGGCGCTGCTGGAGGAGGCACCGGTGCTCAACTCGTCCCTGCCCCAGCTCTGGCTGGTGGCGGCGGGCTGGGCGATCGTGATGGGCGTCGGGGGTTACCTCTACTTCTGGCGCGGCGAACAGGAGTACGGCCGTGGTTGACCAGTTCGAGGCGTCGACGGACGCGACACTGACGCTTGCTCCGGCGGCGCCGGAGCGGATCCCCACCGTGGTGGTGGACGACGCGCACGTGATCTACCGGGTGCACAAGGCCGCCGGCGGCGGCACCAGCCCGGTGGCGGCGCTGCGCCGGATCGTCACCCGCACCTCGGCGCCGGAGATCCGGGAGGTGCACGCGGTCAAGGGGGTCACCTTCACCGCGTACCGGGGCGAGGCGATCGGCCTGATCGGCAGCAACGGCTCGGGCAAGTCGACCCTGCTGCGGGCCATCGCCGGTTTGCTGCCGGTGAACCGCGGCGCGGTCTACACCCAGGGCCAACCCTCGCTGCTCGGGGTCAACGCCGCGTTGCTCAACGACCTCTCCGGCGAGCGCAACGTGACGCTGGGTTGCCTGGCGATGGGGATGTCCCCCGCCGAGGTGCAGCGGGAGACCCCAGGGATCATCGAGTTCTCCGGGATCAACGAGCGGGGCGACTTCGCCTCGCTGCCGATGCGCACCTACTCCTCGGGCATGGCCGCCCGGCTGCGCTTCTCCATCGCCGCGGCGAAGAAGCACGACGTGCTGCTGATCGACGAGGCGCTCGCCACCGGTGACAAGGGCTTCCGCAAGCGCAGCGAGCAGCGGGTGCGGGAGCTGCGGGAGAGCGCCGGCACGGTCTTCCTGGTCAGTCACCAGCTCTCCTCGGTCCGGGACACGTGCGAACGGACGATCTGGCTGGAATCGGGCGTGCTACGGATGGACGGCCCGACCGACGAGGTGATCCGGGCGTACGAGGCGTTCGCCAACGGCAAGTGACCTCACGGCGGGCCGGGCGCATCGACACAGATGCCGCCCGGCCCGCCGCCCTCGTTGGGGTGCGGAGCTTGGCGCGTTAAGGTTCATCCCGTCGCCGCCTGGGCGGAACCTTTTGTTAACGCACCCCCGAGAGTGAGGATCGGCAATGACGCAGGACCACACCACTGGCCCGGACGCCGCACCGGAGAACCCGGCACCGTGGCGGCCCTCGCGGACAGTGGCGGTGGTGCTGGCCGGCGGCACGGGCACCCGGCTCGGGCTCGGCATCCCGAAGCAGCTGCTGAAGATCGCCGGTAAGCCGATCATCGAGCACACCCTGGCCGTCTTCGAGGCGGCGCCGGAGATCGACGAGATCATCGTGCTGATGGCCACCGGCCACGTGGACGACGCCCGGCAGATCGTCGACAAGGCCGGCTTCCGCAAGGTCACCAAGGTGATCGAGGGCGGCGACACCCGCAACGCCACCACCCGGATCGCGCTCGACGCGGTCGGCGAGGGCGACTGCAACATCCTCTTCCACGACGCCGTCCGACCCCTGGTCAGCAACCGGATCGTGCGGGAGTGCGTGAACGCGCTCTGGACCTACTCCGCGGTCGACGTGGCCATCCCGTCCGCGGACACGATCATCCAGGTGGACGAGGACGACTGCATCACCGACATCCCGGTGCGCTCCTCGCTTCGCCGCGGCCAGACCCCGCAGGCGTTCCGCTCCGGCACCATCCGCGAGGCCTACCGGCGGGCCGAGGGCGACCCGAACTTCGCCGCCACCGACGACTGCGGGGTGGTGCTGCGCTACCTGCCCGGCACCCCGATCAAGGTGATCGACGGCTCGGACGAGAACATCAAGGTCACCCACCCGGTCGACGTGCACCTCGCCGACAAGCTCTTCCAGCTCGCCGCCGCGCAGGCCCCCCGGCTGGCCGACCACCGCAGCTACCGCGAGGAGCTGACCGGTCGGACGATCGTGATCTTCGGCGGCAGCTACGGCATCGGCCACGACCTGGCCGAGCTGGCCCGGGGCTTCGGCGCCCAGGTCTTCCCGTTCAGCCGCTCCAGCACCGGCACCCACGTCGAGCGCCCGGAGGACGTCGAGGCGGCGCTGAAGACCGCCTTCGAGGCCACCGGCCGGATCGACCACGTGGTGGTCACCGCCGGCATCCTGGAGAAGGGCGCGCTGACGGAGATGGACGAGGAGACCATGGACCGGGTGCTCCAGGTCAACTTCGTCGGCCCGGTCATCGTCGCCCGGCAGGCCCTGCCCTACCTCCAGCAGACCAGGGGCCAGCTGCTGCTCTACACCTCCAGCTCGTACACGCGGGGCCGGGCCCGGTACGCGCTCTACTCCTCGACCAAGGCCGCCCTGGTGAACCTCACCCAGGCGCTCGCCGACGAGTGGGCGGAGCTCGGCGTACGGGTCAACTGCGTCAACCCCGAGCGGACCGCGACCCCGATGCGCACGCGGGCCTTCGGCGAGGAGCCGGAGCACACCCTCCTCTCGGCCGAGGCGGTCGCCCAGGCGTCGCTCGACGTGCTCATCTCGGCGCTCACCGGGCAGGTCATCGACGTACGCCGGGCACCGGGCGAGGCCCCGCCGGCGGTGCCGGCACAGGCGACGCCGGCCGAGGCCGGGGCCGCCGCGGCGGCGGTCGGCTGACGGTCGGACGTCTGCGGCAGGGACGGCGGTGAACGGAGCGACATGCGTGGTGACCTGGTCCGGAAGCTGATCGCGCGCTGCCTGAGCATCGGGCTGGCCGTGTTGGCCTTCCTCGTCGTGGCCCTCACCGGGGCGACCGGCTGGGGGTTGGCGCTGGCAGTGGCCGCCCTCGGCGCCGCCGCCGCGGAACGGCGGATCCGCCCGGGTGCGGACACCGCCGCCGAGACGACGCTGATCGCCGCCGCCGTCCTGGTCGGGTACGCCCGGCGGCTGGACGGCGGATTCGACCCCGCGCTGGCCGCCACCGCGCTGGTGCTGCTGGGGCTGGTGCTGCTCGTCGGGCCGCTGCGACAGGCCGGCAACCTGGAGATCCGCGCGGCCAACCTGCCGGTGCGGTCCTGGGCGCCGCTGGTCGCCACGCACCTCGGCGGCGTGCTGCTCGGGCTCCTCGCCGCCGTCGCGCTGGCCGCCGCGGCGACCCTGCCGGCCGTCGTCGCCCTGGTGGCGGCCCTGCTGGTCGGTGCCGGGGCCGGGGCGGTCGCGCTCGACCTGGCCCGGCGCCGGCTCCGGCCACCCGCCGGCGGCGGCGCGGTGGGTCGGGCGCTGCGCCGGCACGAGCCCGAGTTCCTGCTCTACTTCTCCGCCCCGCCCGGGTCGGAGTACCAGGTCACCATGTGGCTGCCGTACCTGGAACGGATCGGCCGGCCGTTCGTGGTGCTGCTCCGCGAGCCCGAGTTCCTGGCCCCGGTCGCCGCGGCGACCACCGCGCCGGTGGTCTACTGCCCGACCCTGCGCGCGATGGACGAGGCGCTGGCGCCGAGCCTGAAGGTGGCCTTCTACGTCAACCACGGCGCCAAGAACAGCCACTGCATCCGGTTCACCCAGCTCACCCACATCCAGCTGCACCACGGCGACAGCGACAAGGCGCCGAGCGCCAACCCGGTCTCCGCGATCTTCGACCGGATCTTCGTGGCCGGGCCGGCGGCGATCGAGCGCTACGCCCGGGCCGGGGTGGACATCCCGGCGGAGAAGTTCGTGGTGGTGGGCCGCCCGCAGGTCGAGTCCATCGGGGTACGCCCGGAGCCGCTGCCCGCCGGAGCGCCCCGGACGGTGCTCTACACCCCGACCTGGACCGGGCACCACGCCGACGCGGACTACTGCTCGCTGCCGGTGGCCGAACCGCTGCTGCGGCGACTGCTCGACCGGGGGGCGACGGTGATCCTGCGCGCCCACCCGTACACCGCCCAGAACCCGGCCTCGGCCCGACAGCTGGGCCGGCTGACCGAGCTGCTGGCGGCGGACCGCGCGCGGACCGGCCGGCCGCACGTCTGGGGCGCGGCCGCCAGCCGGGATCTCAGCCTGGTGGAGTGCGTGAACCGCTCGGACGCGTTGATCTCCGACGTCTCCGGGGTGATCTCGGACTACCTGTACTCCGGCAAGCCCTTCGCGGTGACCGACATGGGTGCCGAGGGCGACCGGTTCCCCGAGCGGTTCCCGCTGGCCGGGGCGGGCTACGTGCTGCGCCGGGACATGACCAATCTGGATGAGGTGCTGGACCGGCTGCTCGGCGCCGACCCGCTGGCGCCGGAGCGTTGGGCCACCCGGCGGCGCTACCTCGGCGACTTCCCGGCCGCGTCGTACGCCGACGCGTTCCTGGACGCCGCACGGCGGGAGCTGGAGCCGGGCTGGAGCCCGCCGGCCCCGCGGATCGCCCCGCCCGTGGAGCCGGACGCGGCGCCCCTGTCCCCCACCGCCTGAGCCGTCGCCTCCCCGAGCTGGCGGCCGCCGCAGAGCGGTGGCCGCCGGCTCGGGGCGCGGCTCAGCGGTACGGGTCGGCCAGCGCGAGCACCGCGGCCGGGTCCTCGACGTGGGCGTTGTGCCCGAGCCCGGGCAGGGTGGCCACCGGCACGCCCAACTCCTTGAGCTGTGCGTCGGTGACCATCGGGTCGTGTTCGCCCCGGGCGAGCAGGACCGGCACGTCCGTGGCGGCCAGCAGGGCCGGCAGGTTCGGCTCGCCCACCGCGAACGCCCCCGGGTCCATCGCCAGCCGCCACCGCCCGTCGACCTGGCGCAGCCCGCCCTCGACCACCGGGTGGTCCGGGGCGAGCAGCCCGGCCAGGCCGGAGACGCGCAGGTAGCGGCGGGCCGCCTCGTCCCGGCTGGCGAACCAGGTGACCGGGCGGTCGGCGAGGTCGCGGGCCTTGGCCAGCTCGGCCTCCGACCAGACGGCCTTGATGCCGAGGCCGATCACCGCGTCCACGGGCAGCCCGCCGGCGCGGGCGGCCAGGGCCAGACCGACCACCCCACCGAGCGAGTGCCCCAACACGACCAGGCGGTCCGTCGGCGCGAGCGCGGTGGCGACCCGGTCGGCCAGTGCGGCGAAGGAGTACCCCGGCAGCGGCGGCGCCCAGCCGTGGCCGGCGAGGTCCGGCGCCAGCCACCGGCCCGGCCACCAACGTTCGAGCAGCGGCGCCCAGGGCAGCCACACCTCACCCGTGGCGCCCATGCCGTGCAGGAGCACCAGGACGGGCGGGCGGTCGGCGCGGGCGCGGGTGTCATCGACCATGAACCGCAGTCTGCCACCGGGCCGGCGCGTCGGGCGAGAGGCGGCCGGCAGATGGCGGGTAGCGCATCCGACATCGGGCGGCGCGGAAACGACATCGGGCGCCGGCCCCCGTGCGGGGTGCCGGCGCCCGACGGAGGCGCGGACGGTCAGGCGGAGTAGCCGCGGCTGGTCATCCAGTTCGCCAGGTCGATGGTGGTGATCCAGTACGACGGGAGCGCCGGGTTCGCCGAGTCGGCGATCTTGACGGTCCGGCCGTTGTCCCGGTAGCCGACCACGGCGATGTAGTGCCCGCCCGAGAAGGAGTGCCAGCCACCGTTGGTGTCGGTGGCGTCGCCGACGATGTTCGCGACCACGCCGCGCCCGTCGGTGATCGCGTTGACCACGTCGGCCTGGAGCTGGTCCATCTGGGCCGGGCTCGGCGCGTTCGGGAACATCCGGGTCCGGTACGGGTTGCCCTTGACGACGGCGTTCAACACGCGGGTGGTGTCCTCGGCGGAGTTGGTGCCCATCTCGGTGGTGCCGAGCTGGGCGGCCAGGTCGTCCTGGCTCCGGTCGACGCCGGCGGCGCTGAGCGCGTTACGGGTGGCGGCCGGGCCGCAGTAGAAGTAGGTCGTCTGCGCCTGGTAGTCGTAGTCCAGGATCTTGCTGGCCGGCGGCTTCGGCGGCTCCGGCTTGCGGGTCAGGTCCGGGTCGGCGGCCTTCTTCGCGGCGGGCGACGCGCTCGACGACGGGGCGCTGGTCGACGGGGAGCCGCTGGCCGAGGGGGTGGTGCGCTCCTGGCCGCGGGAGGCGACGGTGTCGCTGCGCAGCTCGGCGACGGCGGCCGAGGCCTGCTGGGTGGCGGGCGCGTCGTCGGCGGTGCTGAGCAGCGCGCCGGTGCTGGACGCGATCACCAGCGCCGCGGCGGACGCCGCGACGACCTGGAACGGACGCTGGGTGGCGAGACGGCGAAGCTGGCGCTTCAGGGTGTGCTTCACAAGATCCTCCACGGGCTCAGGGGGAGAGCGGTGCACCGCGCCGGAGCCGGGACATGGGCAGGCGCGACCGCGCGGACGTCGTCCGCGGGTGGTGGACCGCTCAGGGGAAGCGCCCGGTGGCCCGGGCGGAAAGGGCGGCTGCCGGGATCAGCTCGCCGTCACGGGACGGGCGAGCGTCGGCACCGCGATGCCGTGGAGGGGCGGGGACCAGCGGGGGATGAAAGGGTGCTGCACGAGGATGGAACTCCTTCCGACACCGCCTACCGGGTTAGCTGACGGATTCGGGCGGGAAGATCGCCCTACCGCGGGCTGTGGCTCGCGGATTCACCCCGGACGTACTTATGGGTCCCCGGCTCGTGGATCACGATTAGGCGGGTCGGCGCGGCGTCGCCTCTTGCGATCGATTACCGCACCGGACGGGCCGACACTACTGGTCGGTACTCACCCTGCCAACCCCATCTCACCTGCGTAAACGTCGATCATGGAAATCTTTTCCGTGCGTACGGACACTGTCGTGCCTCAATGGGACAGGCAGTTCTCGTGGCACCCGAGGGCGACAACCGGACGGGTCGTCGGCAACCTCGCCGGAATCGGCCCGGAATTGGTGCGCCCTGTACCGGCTGACCGTTTCCACCGATCTGTGACCGGGCTCACGGAACATCCCCGCCGTCAACCCACCCGGGCCGGACGCCAACGCCGCGCGGCGGCCGGGCGCGGTGCCGCGGGCTCCCGGCGGGCCGCCGGGACCCGGAGCGGCCGAAGGCGGGCCGTCGCCGCGTACGCCTCGGCGGCGAGGCTACGTGCCGCCTCGGCGGCCAACTCCGCGGCCCGCCACGCCGCGCGCTCCCGCTCCGCCGCGGCCCGGTAGTCGGCCCGCCTGCCGTCCCGGAGCATCCGTGCCAGCAGCACCTCCTGCTCGACCGGGTGCCGGCGGGCGTCCCAGCCGTTGCGGTGGCCGAACACGTCACCGAGCTGCCGCAGGGTCAGATCCCCGCGCCAGTGCGCGGCCGTGGCAGCCCGGTGCAGGTACCGCTCCCTCGCCGCGTACTCGGCCGGTGTGCGGGGGGTCCGAGGCGTCGGCAGGGCAGCCGCGCCGGCGAACCGCCGGGCAGCGCTCTCCGCCGCGTCGTACGCCGCCCAGGCCCGCTCGGCGTCGGTCTGGGCGGCCAGCCAGTCGGCCCGGCGGCGACGGGCGGTCTGCGCGGCCCCGGCCGCCGCGACGGCCACCTCCTCGGCGTACCGGGACAGGTCGGCGGCCTCGGTCTCGGCCAGCTCCCGGTCGCTCGGCCCCCCGGCGGACGGGCCGTCGTCCGGGCGGTCGCGGTGCGGGCGCGCCGCCAGCACGGTGAGCACGGTCAGCGCGAGCACCAGCAGGGCCGACCAGATGGCGGCGGCCTGCGGCACCTCGATCAGAAACTGGTAGAGAACGGTCTTCTCCATGGCGGCACCTCACGGGCTGCGGATGCGGGGGAACCGCACGACCACCGGCGCTCGGGCGGGTGCGGAGCACGAGGGAGGCCGGGGGTGCGGTGGGCAGGGTTCGACAGGTACGGCGGGAGAACGTTCCCGCGGACGGGTCAGGCGGCCGGCGGCGCGCGCGGCGCCCGGACGGCCGGGGCGGGCGCGTGCGGCGCCCGCTGCTGGGCCGCGACGGCGGACGCCGGTGCCGGTGCGGCGGCCACCGCGGGGAGCCCGCCGGGGAGGGCGTCGACCTGGGCGTGGACCACGCCGGGCCGGGCGTCGGCCGGCGCGTGCGGCGGGACCGCCGTGCCCGGACCGGCGGTGCGGGCCAGCTCGACACTGGCGCACGGCAGCGGACCGCCGGGTGTGGACGGTCGCCCGCCGACAGTCACCGGCGGCGCCTCGGGTGCCGCCGATGCCGCCGGTGCCGTCGCCGCCCCGAGGGTCAGCGCGCCGGCGACGGCGAGGCTGGTCAGCAGCCGCGTCGCCCACCGCGCCACCCACCACAGGGGACAGGTGAGCGCGACGGGAAGCACGTGACCACGCTACCGTCGGTGCCGCCTCGTCGCATCGGTGCCGGGCGTGTCGGATTCGCCGCGCCGAGGGCTCCGACCAGCGTGGACGGCGTCAGCGCGTGTCGGCGTACGCCGCCCGTTCGTCGGCTGTGACGACTCCCCCGCGAGGGGCCGGCACGGCGGGCGGGCCGGCCTGGTCGGTGGGCGTCCGGCCCGACACCCCCGACTCGGCCGGATCGGCGGGCGCGGCCGGCGTCCGGGCCGGCGTGGCCGACTCGCCGGAGCCGGCGGGCGGCCCGGCCGTGCCGAGCGGGACCGTGCCCGGCCCGCCGGTCGGGCGGGACCGGCGTGGCGCGAGCCGGCGCATCATCGGCGTCTCGACGTAGCGGTGCAACACTCCGGCGAGCAGCAGGTTCAGCAGCAGGAACCCGAGGACGACGGCGGGACCCCACCACCCGGGCAGGCCGCCGCCCCAGTCACCGGTCAGCCGCAGCACGGTCATCATGACGAAGACGTGCACCAGGTAGAAGGCGAACGACACCTCGCCGAGCCAGACCATCGTCCGGGACCGCCACGGCGAGCGCAGGCCACGTACGTCGGCGTCGGCCGCCGCGGCGATGACCAGGACGTACGCGACGGACAGCAGCGCGGCCCAGAACTCGGCGCGGATCCAGCCGGAGGCGACGACCCAGGTGGCGACGAAGAGGACGGTGGCGAGCGGGAGCCGCGGTCCAACCCAGCGGCCGCGGCGCATCAGCTCGGCGGCGGCCACGCCCATCCAGAACTCCAGCGACCGCGTCAGCGGGAAGACCTGGGTGAACCACCAGCGGTCGGCCTCGGGGACCAGTGTCTGGGCCGGCCAGAGCGCCAGGATCAGCAGCGGCACGGCGACCACCACGGCCCAGAGCAGCCCGGGGCGGGCCCGGCGCACGAACGGCAGCGCCAGCGGAAGGCAGAGGTAGAAGAAGAACTCGCAGGAGAGCGACCAGCTGACCGTGTTGACGCTGTAGAAGTAGCCGGGCGTCGGGTTCCACGCCTGGATGAGCAGCAGGTTCTGCACCGCGGCGCCGGGGTTCACCGGATCGGCCAACCAGAGACCGACCAGCAGGACGAGCGCCCAGAGCACGAGGTGGTTGGGGTAGATCTTGGCGAACCGGCGGCGCCAGAAGTCCCGCCGCCGCTCCCCCGGCCGGGCCGACCAGACCAGCACGAACCCGCTGAGGATGAAGAAGAACTGCACCCCGGAGAGGCCGAGGGTGAACACGTGACCGACCACGCCCTGGTAGTCGGGCTCGGCGATGATCCGCATCGTGCCGGCGTGGAAGCCGAAGACCAGCAGCGCGGCGATCCAGCGCAGCCCGGTGAGCGAGGGCAACCGGACGGGCCGCGGGCCACCGCGGGCGGGCTGCTCCGGCGGCGCCGCCGTGGGTGCACCCGTCATGCCCGACCCCCCGCACGCCGCGTCACCAGCACGTCGTCTCCTCCCGCGGTTCGCTGACCGGGCCGGGACGCCGCCCGGTCCCGATCGATGCCGTCCGTTCGGGCACCCTACCCGGCCGCTTCGGGGATGCCGGTCGGCCGGGTGGACGACGGTGGCGCGCGGGTGTGCGGGAGTTGTCGCGTGGCCTAATATCTCGGGACCTGGAGGTGATCGATGACTGCCTCCCAGACCCTGTCGGGACGGTGTCCGGTGCGGAACGCCGTCACGGACGGACGAGAGGCGAACCCGATGCACCAGCGGATCCTCATGCGGGCCAAAAAGGGCCCCTTCGACGTCTACTCGCCGGAGGAGGCCTTCGAGCACAACTGGATCGGCGAGAACAACGGCAACCTGGTGTTCAGCCACGCCGCGCACAAACTGCTGCGGACCGCCACGGCGGACATCACCTCGACCGAGTTCAAGATCGACCTGCGGGACGCCGACAAGATCAACGAGCGGTACGACGTGTACGTCATCCCGCTCGCCAACGCGTTCCGGCGCAGCTACGCGCACCGCATCGTCACCATGACGAAGCTGATCGAGCGGCTGAAGATCCCGGTGGTGGTGCTCGGGGTGGGCGTACAGACCGACGTCAAGGGCGACCGGGAGTACCTGCGCCCGATCGACGACGTCGTCAGCCGCTTCGTCCGGGCGGTCCTGGACCGCTCGCACACCATCGGCGTACGGGGCGAGATCACCGAGAGCTACCTGCGCACCCTGGGCTTCTCCGCGGTCGACGTGATCGGCTGCCCGTCGATGTTCCTGCACGGCGACAGCCTGCGGGTGGAGAAGCGCAAGGACACGCTGGAGCCGCACGACCGCGTCGCGCTGACCATCTCGCCGTACGTGAAGTCGATGGCGAAGATCGTCACCGCCCACCACGCGCGGTACCCGAACCTGCGCTACCTCCCGCAGGACCTGAAGACCCTCGGCACCCTGCTCTACGGCGACGCGCCGGAGGACCGGGGCAAGACCAGCGCCATCCCGATCCACACCTCGCATCCCCTCTTCGTCGAGGACAAGGTGCGCATGTTCCTGGACCCGTGGACGTGGATGGACTACCTCGCCGGGTTCGACTTCGCCTTCGGCACCCGGATCCACGGCACCATCACGGCGCTGATCGCCGGCACACCCGGCTACCTGTTCGCGCACGACTCGCGCACCCTGGAACTGGCCCGGTACTTCGACATCCCGCACCGGATCATGAAGGACGTGCCGGCCGACGTCGACGCCGCCGACCTGTACGCCGAGGCGGACTACACGGCGTTGAACAACGGGCACAAGGCCCGGTTCGAGACCATGCTGGCCTTCCTCGCCAAGCACGACCTGGGCCACGCCTTCGCCGACGGCGACAGCGCCACCCGCTTCGACGAGCAGGTGCACGCCACCACGTTCCCGCCCGCCGTGCGCCCGGCCGCCGCGAGCGGCGCCGACGTGCTGCTGGAGCGGGTGCGGTGGCTGCGCGACCGCAACCAGGACCTGCGGACCGAGGTCGAGACCCTCGAGCAGCAGCGACTGCGCGCCCGGGTCAAGCGGGCGGTCGGCGGACCGGTCCGCCGCATCCTCAATCGTTAACCTTCTGATGGGCGGCTGTTCAGTGACTGCACCTCCGCCGGTCATGTGAGGTTCCGGGTCCGTCCACCCGAAGGGTCAAAGGTGGCGGCGTGGTCAATGATCCGTCCCTGCCACCGCTGCTCAGCATCGTCGTGCCCGTGTACGGCGTCGAGGCCTACCTCTACCAGTGCCTCGAATCGATCCGGGCGGACATCCCCGCGGGCGAGGCGGACACGGTCGAGCTGATCGCGGTGGACGACGCCTCGCCGGACCGGTGCGGCGAGATGCTGCGGTCGTACGCCGACGGCCGGTCCGGGATCCGGACCGTGCACCTGACCACCAACGTGGGTCTGGGGCTGGCCCGCAACGCCGGCCTCGAGGTGGCCACCGGCCGGTACGTCTGGTTCGTCGACAGCGACGACTGGCTTCCGCCGGGGACGATCCCCACCGTTCTGGACCGGCTGCGCCAGCACGAGCCGGACGTGCTGATGCTCGACCACCTCCGGGTCCACGAGGACGGCCGGCGCGAGGTGGACGCGAGCAGCCACCTGCTGCACGGCGTCTCCGGCGTGGTCCGCCTCTCCGACCAGCCGCAACTGCTGAAGGTGCAGCACACGGCCTGGAACAAGGTGGTCCGCCGGGCCTTCATGGACGAGCTGGAGCTGCGCTTCTTCCCCGGCTGGTACGAGGACATCCCGTTCAGCCACCCGCTGCTGATCGGCGCGGAGAAGATCTCGGTGCTGGACCGGGTCTGCTACCTCTACCGCCAGGGCCGGCAGGGCGCCATCACCTCGACCCGCAGCGGGCGGCACTTCGACGCCTTCGACCAGTACGAGCGGCTGATGGACTGGGTACGCCGGCGGCACCCGGACGAGGCGCTGCAGACCGAGCTGTTCCAGCTGATGATCAACCACTACCTGGTGGTGGTGGGCAACGACGACCGGCTGCACCCGCACCTGCGGCGGCCCTTCTTCGCGCGGGTCGCCGAGCACTACCGCCGCTACCTCCCGTCCGGTGGCTACCCGGCCCCGGCCGGGGTGGCCGGCCTCAAGCACCGGCTGGTCGGGCGCAACGACTACCTCGCGTACGCTGCGCTGCGGCAGGCCCACCGGGTGGCCGGCCGGCTGCGGCGCCCGGCGGGGACTCCCGGCGACTCGGCGGGCGGGTCCGGCGACGACGGCGGGCCGGCCGGCGACGGGGCGGCCGAGGGCAGCCGGAACGACGTGCTGGCGGGCCACGGCGCCCGGTGACACCTCGCGACACCATCCCCGCCGGGAGCCGGGTCGGCTCCCGGCGCCCTCGTTTTCCAGGTCGTTCCCGCCCGCGGTGGACGACGACGGTAGGACCGCACTCCGGTGCGGAGGCAACTGAGCAGAGGTCGGTATGACGGCGACAATGAAGATCGGACCGCACGCGGTCGGTGCCGGGGAGCGACCCTTCGTGGTCGCCGAGATGTCCGGTAACCACAACGGCGACCTGGACCGGGCGCTGGCCATCGTCGACGCCGTGGCGGCGAGCGGCGCGCACGCGCTCAAGCTCCAGACGTACCGGCCGGACACGATCACCATCGACGTCGACACCCCCGCGTTCCGCATCTCCGGCGGGCACGAGCTATGGGGCGGGGAGAACCTCTACCGGCTCTACGAGAAGGCGCACACCCCGTACGAGTTCCACGAGCCGATCTTCGAGCGGGCCCGGCGGCACGGCCTGACCGTGTTCTCCTCCCCCTTCGACGCGACGGCGGTGGAGCTGCTCGAGTCGCTGGACGCGCCGGCGTACAAGATCGCCTCGTCGGAGCTGGTCGACCTGCCGTTGATCCGCCTCGTCGCGAGCACCGGCAAACCCATGGTGATCTCCACCGGAATGGCCACCATGGCCGAGATCGACGCCGCGGTGCGCACCGCCCGCGAGGGGGGCGCCGGCGGCATCGTGCTGCTCGCCTGCACCGCGTCCTACCCGGCGCCGCCGCAGGACAGCAACCTGCGCCGGATCCCCGTGCTCGCGGGCGCGTTCGGCGTGCCGGTGGGGCTCTCCGACCACACCCCCGGCATCGGGGTGCCGGTCGCGTCGGTGGCGCTTGGCGCCTGCTTCATCGAGAAGCACGTGACGTTGGACCGCGCCGACGGGGGCGTCGACTCGGACTTCTCCCTCAACCCGGACGAGCTGGCGGCGCTGGTGGTCGAGTCCGAGCGGGCGTACGCGGCGCTCGGCGGCACCGTGGTCGGCCCGACCCCGGCCGAGCGGGAGGGGCTGCGCTTCCGCCGTTCGCTCTTCGTGGTCGAGGACGTGCGGGCCGGTGACCCGGTGACCGAGCGCAACGTCCGGTCGATCCGGCCGGCGGGCGGCCTGCCTCCGGTCGAGATCGACCGGGTCCTCGGTCGCACCTTCGCCACCGACGTCCCGCGCGGCACCCCGCTGAGCTGGGACCTGATCTGACCGCGCCCCCGGCCGCACGGCCGGGGCGCCGGTCGGCCGCGGGCCCCGCGCCCGTGGCGCGCGACCGGGGTCAGCGACGTCGGGGCGCCCACACCCCCCGGTCGCTCCGACGGCACTGACCCCGCCCCGGTCTCCCCCGGCCCCCACCAGGCGGGGGGAGACCGGCGGGTCAACGCCCAGGTGGGTGCGGCGCGAAGGCGACGGTGACCACCAGGTCGGCCAGGCGCAGGGTCCGCCAGAGCACGACGCTCCCCGCCGGTGTGCCCAGTCCGTGGCGGCGCCACCAGGCCGCGACCGGCACGTCGGCCAGCTTGCAGAAGCACTCGGCCCGGGTCCACCGGTCCCAGAAGTCCACCGCGCCGAAGCGCCGGGCCAGCGCCATCGGCACCGGCGCGTCCGCGCGCTCGGCGTCGATCGCGACCCGCCAGCCCGCGGTCGGCGGGCCGTACCAACCGACGCAGCGGCCGTCGTCCAGGTGGCTGCGGGTGACCGCGGTCGCCAGGTCGGCGGCGGGTCCCACCCGCAGGTACCGCTCGGCCGCGGCGACCAGCGCCGGCACCGGGCGCGGCCCGGCACCGGCCGGTGGCCGGTGCCGGGCGCGCTCGCCCGCCTCAGACGGAGGCGGCACCGTCCACCACGATGGCCTGGCCATTGATGTTGGTCTGCTCGCGCAGCAGCATCCGGACCACCGGGACGACCTCCTCCGGCTCGGTCAGGTGCCCGGTCGGGGTGCGGCGCACGATCTGGTCGAGCTGGGTCTGGCCGAGGACCGCGGACATCTCCGAGGCGAAGAACCCGGGCGCGACCGCGTTGACCAGAATCCGGCCGCCCAGCTCGCGGGCGAGCGACCGGGTCGCCGCGTCCATGCCGCCCTTGGTCGCGGAGTACGCCACCAGTCCGGGGAAGCCGCGCTGGGCGCAGATCGAGGTGATGTTGACGATCCGGCCGCGCAGCCCCTTGGCCAGCATGCGCCGGATGACCAGTCGGGTGAGCTGCAACGGCGCGGTCAGGTTGGTCTCGATGATCCGGGCGATGTCGCCGGCGGCAGTGTGCACGTGCAGCGAGTCCTGCCCGACGGCCGCGTTGTTGACGATGCCGTCGATCGGTCCGAGCCGCTCCTCCACCTCGCGGACGAAGGACTGCGCGGCCGGCAGGTCGGTGACGTCGACCGAGCCGACGTGCATCCGGTCGGGGTTCTCGGCGGCCAGCTTCGCCAACTCCGGGGTGACGGTCCGGGCGAAGGCCGCCACCCGGACTCCCTGGTCGAGCAGGTCGGTGACGATGGCCAGCCCCAGGCCGCGGGAACCGCCGGAGACGAGGACGACGGAGCTGGGGGGGACGAACGGGGATTCGGGGCGGTCAGACATCGCTCTTCAGGGTCTCCTTGACGGGAATCTCGGTCAGCACGCGGATCCGGCGGGGCACCGCGTGCTCGGGCAGCCGGTCGGCGCACCAGCGGACCAGCGCCGCCTCGTCCGGCGGCTCGGTGTCGGCGCCGGGGTGCGAAACGACCTCGGCGACCACCATCCGGCCCAGCATCGGGGCCCGCCGGCCGGTCACCCGCGCCCAGGCGACGCCGGGATGCGCGGTGAGCACGTCCCGGACCAGGCCGGCGGAGACCTTGCTCCCGCCGACGTTGATCTCGTCGGTGTCGAGCCGGCCGGTGATCAGCACCCGGTCGTCGACCACCTGGACGCGGTCGCCGGTGCGGACCGGACCGTCCAGGCCCGCGCCGTGGTACGGCGAGGTGATCACGAGCTCCTCGTCCCGCACGCTGAGCGTCGGCCGGCCGGGAGCCGCCCGGTCGAGCCAGCCCACCGGGAAGCCGGCCCGGCCGTCGTGCACGACGATCGAGGCGCCGACCTCCGAGGAGGCGTAGATCCAGGAGATCCGGGCCGCCGGGAACAACTCCCGCAGCTGGTCGAGGATCGCCTGGTCGACCGGCTCGCCGCCCAGCGTGATCTGGCGCAGCGGTACCCGCGCCAGCGCGGCGGCGTCGCGGTAGATCGTGCGGCGCCAGAAGGTCGGCGTGCCGGAGGCGGCGTCCACGCCGTGCGCGGCGGCCAGCGCGGGCCAGTCGTCGAGCTGGTCCGGCTCGACGACCACCAGGTGCTGCCCGGGCTGGGTCAGCGAGAGCGTGACCACCTGCCACCACGCGTACGTCCCCGGGGCGTACGGGCAGAGCCAGGTGCGATCGGGCTGCTCTCCGCGGACGGTGGTCAGCGAGTCCAGGGTGTGGCCGACCCGCTTGGGGCGGCCGGTCGAGCCGGAGGTGAGCAGCCAGAGCCGGCCGGGCTCGGCGGCCCGGGGCTGGGCCGGCGGCTCGCTGCGCGGGCCGCCGCCGGCGAGGTCGGCCAGCGCGAAGCCGGCGTCGCGCAGCTCGGCCCGTAGTGCCGCGTCGACCCGGCTGTCGCTGCTGAGCAGCAGCTCGGTGCCGTGCACCGCGTGGTGCCGGGCGGCGGCGAGGGCGTCCCGGGCGGAGTGCGCGAGCACCGCGACCGGGTCGGGCAGCGCCAGCTCCGGCAACGCCTGCCAGGTCAACGTCGCGCCGCCGACGACGATCCGGTTGTCCGCGCCGGCGGGCTCCGGGTGCGGGGCGGCCGAGGGGTGGGAGGTCGCGGCGGTCACTGCTTCTGGAGCTCCACCAGGAAGTCGAGAACGTCGCCGACGGTGGCGATCCGGCGCAGGCCCGGGGCGTCGAAGTTCAGCTCCTCGCCCGTCTCGTCCTCCACCCGCAGAGCCAGCTCGGAGAAGTCGAGCGACCGGAAGCCGATCTCCCGCAGGTCCGCCGCGTCGTCGTCCGGAAGCGCCTTGCCCTGGTTCTTGAGCACCTGCGCCATCAGGTCGCGGATCTGCGCGCGACTCAATTCGTTCATGCGCCGGAGTCTACAGGCCACCGAATGACCGTCACATTTACCGGGGGCGGCGGGTAGGGTGCTCCCGGCGATTTCACAAGGACCGCGAAAGCGAGAGGCCGTGCTGCGCGAAGCCACCGGGGACGACGTTCACCTGATGTTGTCCTGGCGTAATCAGGAAACCAACCGGCAGGTCAGCAAGACCAGTCACGAGATCACCGCCGCCGAGCACGCGCGGTGGTGGTCGGCGGTGCGGGTGGACCCGACCCGACAGGTGCTCATGTACCTCCGCGACGGCGTGCCGTGCGGCGTGGTCACCTTCTTCGACCTGCGACTGGACGGGCCGAGGACCGGCGCCTGGGGCTTCTACCTGGACGCCGACGGCCTGGCCGCGCGGGGCGAGACGCTGCCCGCCTGGCTGGAGGTGATGCGCGAGGCGGTGGACCACGCGTTCGACGCCCTCGCGCTCGACCGCCTCGACGGCGAGGTGCTCGCGCACAACACCGTCGTGCGGCAGATGAATCGGCGGTTCCGATTTGTCGAGGGGACGCCGCACACGGAGGTCACCGACGGCCGGGAAATCACCGTCATCCCGATTTCCCTGGACCGCGAAAACCGCCGTCGGCGTTGATCCGGGCGCGCCGTTCCGCAATTGTCCGCAGATCATTCACCGCTCGGACACCTGGCGTTAACGAGGGTCTGGGGAATTGCCGCGGCGGCCTCCGGGCCGCCGCGGCGGACCGAGGTCAGGAGCGCCGCCAGGCCGCCCAGTGCTGCTGCGGGTTGCCGCCGAGGCGGACGAAGCCGTACTTGGCGCCGTCCCAGTCGTCCGGCTGGCCGGGCGCCCACCGGGCGAAGACCACCTGGGCCTGGGCCGGCGGGCGCTCGCTGAACCAGCGCACGTCGGTCCAGGTCACCTGGTGGCTCAGGTTGAACCGGAGGATGTAGTGCACGCCGGTGGAGGCCCACACGCGCTCGCCGGGGCGTACGCCGACGTCGGCCACCCGCGGGGTCGGTTCGGTGCTGGCCACCATCGGCCGGACCAGCCGCTGGTCGATCACCTGCATCGTGCCGACGTTCACCACGACAAGGGCCACCAGCAGGGGCATCCGCAGCCGGGGCACCCACGCCGCGGCGACCAGCAGGGCGCAGCCGGCCACCCCGATCAGCGCGCCGGTGAACGGGCGGAACTCCCGCCACCCGCCGGTCAGCGCCATCAGGTCCGGTGCGCCGAACCCGCCGTAGCGCAGGCTGTGGCCCTGGCTCTTGACGTACGCCAACCGCCCGGCGATCCCCGCCGCGCCCAGGACGAGCAGCCCGACCGAGATGGCCGCCCGGCGCAGGACCACCCGGTGCCCGGCGGTGAGCACCACGGCGAGCCCGACCAGGAGCCAGAACGGGGCCAGCATCTGCACGTAGCGGCCGTAGATCGCGTCCAGCGGCTTCTCGGTGATGCCGGCGAGGATCACCGAGGCTCCGCCGGCCACCCCCAGGGTGGTGACGAGCGCGACGCCCATGGTCCATCGCACGGACGGGCCGCGGTCGCCCCGCCAGACCTCGCGCAGAGCCGTCACCCAGGCGATGCCGGCCAGGCCGAACGTGATCACGACGAGGTACCAGATCTGGGTGCCGACCGCCGCGCCGAGGCGCAGCACGCCCTGGCCCGAGGCGATCGCCTCCAGGGCGCTGCCGCCCGGATCCGTGCCGAGCAGGTAGACCTTGTCGCCGAGCAGCCGGATCCCGGCCTCGTTGACCAGGGCCAGGGCGAGCACCGGCAGCAGCGCGGCGAGCACCGCGCGGGCCTTGATCCGGCGACGGATCAGCAGCAACCCGACGAGCCCGACATGCACCAGCACGATGACGAGGCCCCGGGAGTGCAGCAGGTGGAACACGCCGACCAGCAGCCCGACGGTCGCGGCCGCGAGCGGGCCGGGCCGCTCGATCCACCGGTGCACGGCGAGCAGCCAGGCCAGCACCAGCGGGGCCATCACGGTGTCGATCATGGCGACGCCGGCGTAGAAGGCGGTCGCCGGCAGCGTCGCGGCGACCACGGCGACCAGCAGGGCCGTCGGCCGGCGCAGGTCCAGCAGCCGCCGGCCGAGCAGGTACGCCAGCGGCAGCATCAACGAGTTCACCATCGCGTTGATCAGCTGCACCAGCCGGTAGCTGTCGGTGAAGTCCCGCTCACCGAGGAAGGCCGGGGAGATCAGCATCGGGTAGCCGACCCGGCGCAGGATGTTGTTCTCGCTGCTGAATCCGCCCGGCCCGCCGGCCAGCGCGCGCGCCGTGTTGAGGTAGCTGTCCTCGTCGGTGTGCGCGATCGGCAGGGCGATGTGCCGGGACAGCCACATCCGCCACACCACACCCAGCACCCACCCGACCACCAGCAGCAGCGGCACCAGCCACCGACGGCGCGGTGGGCCGTCCGGGGCGGGGGCCGGGGCCGGGACCCGCTCCATCACGTCGGTGCCGGATGCCATCGCCGCCTCCTGGATTCCCGGCCGCGCTCCGGCGCCGGACAACTCCGGTACGCCGACGCGAAGCCGGACTGCTCTGCTGGGGGTTGCCCGAAAGCGACACCGCGACGGCGGCCCACGGGACGGAGCGCGGGCGCCGGACCCCGTTTCGGCCGGCCGCGTCGCGCACGCGCGGCCACTGTAGCGGCCCGCCGGGCACCGGTCAGCCCGCCGCTGAGGTACGGACAACTGTTCGCCTGCCGGGTGTCCGGCATTCACGGGAGCGGGGGGCGGGGTTAACCCGCGAGCGTCGGCCCGTTAACCCGCCGCGGTTAGCGTCTCGGACCGGTCGGCCGGCCGAGGCCCGCCGGTTCATCCACGACACGGGAGCACCAAATTGAGTGACTTGAATGGATCGTCCATTCTGATCACCGGGGGAACGGGTTCCTTCGGCAGGACCTTCCTCCGGCACATCCTCACCGCGGCCGATCCGGCCCGGGTGGTGGTGTTCTCCCGCGATGAGCTCAAGCAGTACGAGCTGCGCCAGCAGCTCGGCGACGACCCGCGGCTGCGCTGGTTCATCGGCGACATCCGTGACCGGCACCGGCTGACCCGGGCGATGCACGGGGTCGACCACGTCGTCCACGCGGCGGCGCTCAAGCAGGTGGACACGGCCGAGTACAACCCCTCGGAGTTCATCGCCACCAACATCACCGGCTCGCAGAACGTGGTCGACGCGGCGATCGAGGCCGGCGTCCGCAAGGTCGTCGCGCTCTCCACCGACAAGGCGTCCAGCCCGATCAACCTGTACGGCGCCACGAAGCTGGTCGGCGACAAGCTCTTCGTCTCGGCCAACCACTACGCCGCGCACCACCCGACCCGGTTCTCCGTGGTCCGCTACGGCAACGTGGTCGGCAGCCGGGGCTCGGTGGTCCCGCTGTTCCGCCGGCTGGCCGCCGAGGGCAAGAGCCTCCCGATCACCGACAAGCGGATGACCCGCTTCTGGATCACCCTGGAGCAGGCGGTCCAGTTCGTCATGGACTCGTTCGACCAGATGCAGGGTGGCGAGCTGTTCGTGCCGCGGATCCCCAGCATGCGGATCCTCGACCTGGTCGAGGCGGTCGCCCCGGACGCCACCACGCACGAGATCGGCATCCGGCCCGGCGAGAAGCTGCACGAGGAGATGATCGCGCCGGACGACAGCCGCCGGACGCTGCGCGCCGCTGACCGCTACATCGTCCAGCCGACCATCGCCGGCTGGGGCTACCAGCCCCCGGCCGACTGCGAGGCGGTGCCGGACGGCTTCGCGTACCAGTCGGACACCAACGACGAGTGGCTCACCGTCGACCAGCTGCGGACCATGCTCGGTCTCACCGCGTGATGGCGATGCTCCCGTACGGCCGTCAGACGGTCACCGAGGAGGACATCGAGGCCGTCTCCGCGGTGCTGCGCACCGACTGGCTCACCACCGGCCCGCAGGTCGACGGCTTCGAAGCGGACCTCGCCAAGTGGACCGGTGGGGTCGACGTCGCCGCCGTCTCCAACGGCACCGCCGCGTTGCACGTGGCGTACGCGGCAGCCGGGGTGGGCCCGGGCGACGAGGTCGTCGTACCGCCGATGACGTTCGTGGCCACCGCCAGCAGCGCGGCCCTTCTCGGCGCGAAGATCGTCTTCGCCGACGTCGAGGAGGAGACCTTCTGCCTCGACCCGGCGGCGGCTGCCGCCGCGGTGACCCCGCGTACCAAGGTCGTCTCGGCGGTCGACTATGCCGGGCACCCGGCCGACTACGACGCGCTACGGTCGGCTCTGGCCGGATCGGACGCGCTGCTGCTCGCCGACGCGGCGCACTCCATCGGCGCCACCTACCGGGGCCGCCCGGTCGGCTCGCTCGCCGACCTGACCACGTTCTCGTTCTTCCCGACCAAGCACCTCACCACCGGCGAGGGCGGCGCGGTCGCCGCCCCGGATCCGGAGCTGCTGGCGCGGGCCCGACGGTTCCGCAACATCGGCCTGGTGCGGGAGCGTGACCTGCAGCGCTGGCCGGACGAGGGCGGCTGGCACCAGGAGGTGCACGAGTTCGGGCTGAACTACCGGCTGCCGGACGTGCTCTGCGCGCTCGGCCGCGCCCAGCTGCGCCGGCTCGACGCCTTCCTGGCCCGACGGAGCGAGCTGGTCGCCCGCTACGACGAGGCGCTGGCCGACCTGCCCGGCGTGCTGACCCCGGGCCGGCGTTCATGGGCCGAGCCGGCCTGGCACCTCTACCCGATCCGCGTCCTCGACGGGCGTCGCCGCGAGGTGTACGACGCGATGCGCGCGGCCGGCATCGGCGTCCAGGTGAACTACATCCCGGTGCACTGGCACCCGGCCTTCGCCGACCTGGGATACCAGCGCGGATCCTGCCCGGTGGCCGAGTCGTTCTATGCTCAGCAGCTGTCGCTGCCGCTCTACCCGACACTGAGCGACGCCGACCAGGACCGGGTCATCGACGCGCTCGGCGCGGCGCTACGGGGCCGCCCGGCGCGTCCCGCCGCCGCCTGATGGGACGCTGATGCACCACGCCAACCACTTCTACGGCCACGCCCACGTGCTGGCCCGTTACGCGGGGCTGGGCGACGGTCACCCGCCGCGCATCAACGGGTACGTCCAGCACGGCTGGAACATCGGCGACGGGCTGGCCCCGGGCCACCCGTACGCCGAGGGGACCCCGAGCCTGCTCTGGTCGGACCAGACCCGGCGGCGGGCCTGGTCGGTGGGGCGGCGCAACGTCGTCGTCATCGGCGCGCCGTTCGCGTACCTGCTGACCATGCGGCCCGAGGACCCGCCGGAGTCGGAGCGGGAGGGCACCATCTGGTACCCGTTCCACGGCTGGGAGGGGCAGCACGTCCGCGGTGACCACAAGGAGCTGATCGCGCGGATCCGGGACACCGAGCCCGGCCCGGTCACGGTCTGCCTCTACTGGCACGAGTACGGCATGCGCCGGGTGCGCCGGCTCTACGAGAACGCCGGCTTCCGGGTGATCTGCCACGGCTACCGCGGGCACTGGTGGAAGGACACCGACCCGTACTTCCTCGACAAGCAGCTCGCCGAGCTGCGCCGGCACCGTCGGGTAGCCTCGAACCGGCTCACCAGCGCGATCTTCTACGGGATCGCGGCGGGCTGCGAGCCGGCCGTGTACGGCGACCCGATGGTGCTCGCGAACGAGGACCCGACCTTCGGCGGCACCGCCCGGATCCGCCGCCAGTGGCCGGAGCTGCACGGCGAGTCGGTGCACCTGCCGACTGCCGTCGCGATCGCCCGCGCCGAGCTGGGCACCGACCACCGCTGCTCGCCGGCCGAGCTGCGTGAGCTGCTCGGATGGGCGAATCTCCAGGAGGAACCAGTTGACCACTGAGACGGTCCCCGCCGACCGGATCGAGCTGCCGGGTGGGGAGATGCTGACCTGGTCCGACCTGCCGGAGAAGCGCCTCGTCGGCGGCGGCCCGCTGGCCGCGCTCGCCACCCGGATCGTGCCGGCCGGCGCCCGGGTGCTGCTGGCCGGGCCGCACGACCCGGCCCTGCTCGACCGGCTGGCCCACGCCGAGGTGACCTGCCTGCTGCGCAGCTACCCCGACGGCGTGGCGCTGGCGTCGCGGGCGGCCCGCGTGGTGGTGGGCGGGCCCTCCGGGCTCCCCGACGACGAGCCGTTCGACGTGGTGATCGCCGCCGCCGGGCTGGACCCGGTGGAGTCGGTGGAGGGCGCCCGGCTGGGCTGGAGCGGCGTCCTCGCCCGGCTCTCCGGCGCGCTGCGCCCCGGCGGCAGCCTGCTGCTGTGGGTGGACAACCCGATGGGGCTGCACCGCCTGGTCGACACGGCCCCGTGGTACGCCCGGCGCGACGACGCGGCGTGGAGCATCGCCGGCGGCCTGGACGCCGACCGGCCGGCCAACCGGGCACAGCTGGCCGAGCGGCTCGCCGAGTGCGGGCTGCTTCCGGGGGTGAGCTTCGCCGCGTACCCGAAGGCGGGCGCGGCGACGGCCCTGCTCGACACCGACCACCTGGAGCGGCACACCACCTCCGGGCTCCTCGACGCGGTGCTGCACGGCGCCTGCGCCGGTGGCTTCGCCGACACCATCGTCCTCCAGGACCCGGCGCGGCTGGCCGTCGACGCGCTGCACGCCGGGCAGGCCGCCGCGCTGGCCCCGGGCTGGCTGGTGCTGGCCCACCGGGCCCCGGCAGCCGGGGCGCCGCCGGCCGACCTGCCGGTGGCGCTGGTGCAGACCGGTCCGCCCGGTGAGGACGTGGTGGAGGTGGTCGACGCCCCGTCGGGATGGCGGTGGCGGCTCACCGGGACCACCGGCCGGGGCGGGGCGGCGACCGCGCCGTTCGCCAGCCGGGAGGTGGCCTACCGGGATCCGGCCGCGCTCGACGGGCAGCCGGTGCCCGAGGGGCGGCTGCTGCGTACCGTGCTGCTCGACGCCGCCCTGCGCCGGGACCTGGACGTGCTTCGGGAGCTGCTGAGCGGGTACGCCCAGTGGCTGGCCGGGCAGGCCGATCCGGACGGCCGGCTCACCGGCGCGGTGGCCCTCGCCGGTGTCGACAACACGGTGGTCTCCGCCGGCCGCTACGCGGTGCTCGACGCGAGCTGGCGGGCAACCGACCCGATCTCGGCCGACGTGGTGCTCGCCCGCGGCCTGTGGCGGTTCGCCGCCGGGCTGCTCACCGGCGGCTACGCCCACCCGTGGGCGTCCACCCTGGACGTCGCGGGCCTGACCGTGGTGCTCGGTGGCCTCGCCGGGCACGACCTGGACCGGGCCACCGTGGCGGCCGCGGTGGAGACCGAGGCCGCGGTGACCGCCGCGCTGCGCGGACTGGACGCCGACGGACGGGTCACCCTCGCCACCGAACTGCGCGCGGTCGAGCCGACCGATCCGCCGGCCGGACCGCGCGGCTACCAGCAGCTGCGCGAGGCGTGGCTGCGCCAGCGCGAGGAGCTGACCCGGCTCTCCGCGCTGCTCAAGTGGACCGAGGAGCTGCTGACCTCGCGGGAGCGGGCGCTGCGCCGCGCGGACGCCACGATCAACCTGCTCAGCGGCTCGCTGAGCTACCGCGTCGGGCGCCTGGCGATCACCCCGGCCCGGCTCGCGAAGCGAGGCGCCCGGGCGGCGAAGCGTCGGGCGCGTGAGGCACTGGCTCCGAAGCAGGAGGAGCAGCAGTGATCGGAGACGCAACGACGTCCGGCGGCGGCGCCACCCGGATCGCCGGAGAGCAGACGGGGGCCGGCGGACCGCGGATCGTCGGTGTCGTGCAGGCGCGGATGGGCTCGTCCCGGCTGCCGGGCAAGGTGCTGCGCCCGCTCGCCGGCCGCAGCGTGCTGGGCCGCGTGGTCCGGGCCGCCCTCGACAGCGGTGTGCTCGCCGACCTGGTGGTGGCCACCAGCACCGACTCCGTCGACGACGCCGTGGTGGCCGAGTGCGAGCGGCTCGGCGTGCCGTGCCACCGGGGCCCGGTCGACGACGTGCTGGCCCGGTTCATCGGCGCGCTCGACGCGCATCCCGGTGACGCGGTCATGCGGTTCACCGCCGACTGCCCGCTGCTCGACCCGGAGATCATCACCCTGGTGGCGTCGGTCTACCGGGCGGTGCCCGGTCTGGACTACGCCAGCACGTCGATCGCCCGCACCCTGCCGCGAGGACTCGACGTCGAGATCATCCGGGCGGACGCGCTGCGCACCCTGGACCGGCTCGCCACCGATCACCACCGAGTGCACGTCACCTCGTACGCGTACACCCACCCGGAGCTGTTCCGGGTGCTCGGCGTGACGCTCACCCCGGACCGCTCCGAGCTGCGGCTCACCCTGGACACGGAGCAGGACTGGACCCTCGTGCGGACCGTGATCGACCACTTCGGGGACGTGAGCGTGCCGCTGGCCAAGCTCGCCGACTGGCTCGACGGGCACCCCGCGCTGCGCGCGCTCAACGCCGACGTACGCCAGAAGCGCCTGGAGGAGTCCTGACCACGCTACGGGTGGGGCTGCGCTGCGACGCGGGGCCGCGGCGCGGCGTCGGCCACCTGGTCCGGTCGCTGGCCCTCGGCGAGGAGTTCCTGGCCCGGGGCGCGCGAGTCGAGGTGTTCGGCTCGGTCGACCGGGTCGGCTGGGCCGGCGCGCAGCTCGCGGCGCGGGGCATCCCGCTGCACCCGGGCCCGGACACGCCGGCGGAGCTGGTCGAGGCGGCCCGACGGCACGAGCTGGACGTCATGGTCCTCGACTCGTACGAGCTGGACCCGGCGGGCGCGGGCGCGCTGCGGGCCGCAGGTGTGCTCACCGTCGCCATCGTCGACGGGGACAGCCGGGGCCAGGACGCCGACCTGTACCTGGACCAGAACTTCGGCGCCGACACCCCCGAGCTGCCCGGCCGGCTGCTGGCGGGCGCGTCGTACGCCCTGCTGCGCGACAGCGTGGTGGCCGCCCGGCCGCCGGAGCCCCGGCCCGCGGCGACGGTCGGCCGCCCCCGGGTGCTCGCCTTCTTCGGCGGCACCGACGCGGTGGGCGCCGCACCGGTGCTGACCCGCGTGCTGCTCTCGACCGGCCTCCCGATGGAGCTGACCGTGGTGGTCGGCCGGCCGGAGATCGAGGCGGAGCTGGAGGACGTGACGCCGGGACGCGGGCAGACGGTACGGCCCGTCCCGCCCACCGGCGAACTGCCGACGTTGATCGCGGCGGCGGACCTGGTCGTCAGCGCGGCGGGCACGTCCACCTGGGAGCTGTGCTGCCTCGGCGCGCCGGCGGCGCTGGTCTGCGTGGTCGACAACCAGCGCGAGTCGTACCACCGGGTGGTCCGGCACGGTCTGGTCGCGGGCCTGGGCGAACTGCCGGAGCTGGCGGCCGGCGGGCTGGCCGGGCGGACGGCCCGCGCGGCGGCCGGGCGGACCCTCCACGGGCTGCTCACCTCGCCGGAGCGGCGCGCCACGCTCGCGGCGCGTGCCTGGGCCGCGGTCGACGGGCGCGGCCGCGCCCGGGTGGTCGACGCGGTGCTCGACGCCCTCCGGGGAGCCACCCTGACCAGCTGACCATCGGTCGTACGGTTGTACGAAAGTGCTGCTAGGGTGGGCTCCATGACGCAGGCCGCCTACCAGCCGTCGATGCTCGACCTGACCGACGCCGGGCCGTCCCTGGGATCGCTGCCCGGCGGGCTGCGCCGGCACCGGCTCAGCCGGGGCGCCTGGGTCGACCACCTGCCCGGTTGGGTGCGGGGCTCCGACCAGGTGCTCGACACGCTGCTGCGGGACGTGCCGTGGCGCGCCGAGCGCCGCACGATGTACGACAGCGAGGTCGACGTCCCGCGCCTGCTCTGCTGGTACGACAGCGACCGACGGCTGCCCCATCCGGTGCTCACGGCGGCGCGGGCGGCGCTCACCCACCACTACGCCGCCGAGCTGCGCGAGCCGTTCGTCACCGCCGGCATGTGCCTCTACCGCACCGGCCGCGACAGCGTCGCCTGGCACGGCGACACGATCGGCCGCTCCGCGCACTCCGACACCATGGTCGCGATCGTCTCGTTCGGCTCGCCCCGCCCGCTCCTGCTGCGGCCACGCGGCGGCGGGGCGAGCCTGCGGTTCCCGGTGGGCCACGGCGACCTGATCGTGATGGGCGGCTCCTGCCAGCGCACCTGGGAGCACGCCATCCCCAAGACGGCCCGTCCGGTCGGCCCCCGGGTCAGCGTGCAGTTCCGCCCGGTCGACGTCGCCTGACGCGGCCGCGACGGGCAAGGCTCACAGCAGGTCGACGAGCCGGTAGAGGACGGGCGAACCGGCGACGGCGACGTCGAGGCTGCGCCCGTGGCCGACCATCGGGATCTCCACGGCCACGTCCAGACAGTCGAGTGCCCCCGGCGGGATGTCGGTCGACTCGTGCCTGAGCACGACGACCGTCCGGCGCCGGGCGGCCGGGAGGTCGCCGAGGCCGTCGGCGGGCGTGCGGCCACCGGCCGGGATCGGCTCGCCGTACCCCTCAAGCGTTATGACTCACCGGCATATCTATGACTCTGCGTCATAGCGCGTTCCGCGCCATGGTCCGCGCTCCGGGGTCGACACCGTCGCTGCGCGCCGAGTGCCCCGGACCGTGCGGTCCGGGGCGCCGTCGTGGGTCGAGGGTCAGCCGCGTTCGACCTGGTGGCCGACGACCGTGGGGCCGAGCATCACGGCGAAGCCGGAGCCGTCCCGGCGCGGGTCGGCGGCGGGCAGCTCGACCGGCTCGCCGTTGGCGGTGGCACCGACCGGGCGCGGCCCCACCCAGGCGACGACCACGTCGGTCTCGCCCTTGAGGAAACGCTGGGCGCGTACGCCGCCGGTGGCCCTCCCCTTCGCCGGGTACGCCGCGAAGGGCGTCACCTTGACCGTGGCACCCGTCGAGGTGACCACCATCGGCGCGCCGTGCGACGGGTCGTCGGTGCGGATCGCGCCGAAGAAGACCACCTGCGCGGCACCCGGGAGGTTGATGCCGGCCATGCCACCGCCCCGGATGCCCTGCGGGCGGACCAGGGTGGCGGGGAAGCGCAGCAGCGACGCCTCGGAGGTGATGAACGTGAGGGCCTCGGCACCGTCGGTCAGCCAGGTCGCCCCGACCACCTCGTCGCCCTCACGCAGGCTGATCACCTCGAACTCGTCGGAGCGGACCGGCCACTCCGGCGCGCAGACCTTGACGACGCCGTGTCGGGTGCCGAGGGCCAGCCCCGGCGAGCCCTCGGCGGTCGCGCCGAGCGGCGCCAGGCCCACCACGGTCTCGCCCGGCTCCAGCGGCACCAGCTCGGCGGCGGACATCCCGCCCCGCAGCGACACCGTGCCGGCCTGTTCCGGCAAGACCGGCAGCGGCAATACGTCGATCTTGAACGCCCGGCCGGCACTGGTCACCAGCAGCACCCGACCGCGGGCGGTGGAGTGCACGACGGCGCGTACCGCGTCGTGCTTGACCCGGCCGTGCCGGCGGCGCCCCTCGGCGGTCTCCTCCGACTCGGCCGCGGTGCGCGCCACCAGGCCGGTCGCGGAGAGGATCACCTGGCACGGGTCGTCGGCGACCTCCAGCGGGCCGGCCGGCACGGACGCGGCGAGCACCTCCTTCAGGTCGCCGTCGACGAGTGTGGTGCGGCGCTCGGTGCCGAACTGCTTCGTCACCGCCGCCAGCTCGTCGGAGACGACCTTCTTGAGCACCTTGGGGTCGTCGAGGATCGTGGAGAGCTGGGCGATCTCCTGGCGCAGCCGCTCCTGCTCGGCCTCCAGCTCCAGCCGGTCGTACTTGGTGAGCCGGCGCAGCGGAGTGTCCAGGATGTAGGCCGCCTGGATCTCGGAGAGCTTGAAGCGCTGCATCAGGCCGTCCTTGGCGGCCTGCGCGTCCTCGCTGGCCCGGATGAGCCGGACCACCTTGTCGATGTCGAGCAGGGCGATCAGCAGACCGTCGACCAGGTGCAGGCGCTCCTCGCGCTTGCGGCGCCGGTAGGAGCTGCGTCGGGTCACCACCTCGTAGCGGTGGGCCAGGAAGACCTCCAGCAGCGCCTTCAGCCCGAGGGTCTGCGGCTGCCCGTCGACCAGCACCAGGTTGTTGACGCCGAAGGACTGCTCCAGCGGCGTGAGCCGGTAGAGGTCGGCGAGCAGCGCCTGCGGGTTGACCCCGACCTTGCACTCGATGACCAGCCGGGTGCCGCTCTCCCGGTCGGTGAGGTCCTTGACATCGGCGATGCCGGTGAGCCGCTTGGTCTTGGTGACCTCGTTGGTGATCGCCGCGATGACCTTCTCCGCGCCCACGCCGTACGGCAGCTCCACCACGGTGATCGCCTGCCGGCCCCGGCTGCCCTCCAGCGGGCCGATCTCCACCTTGCCGCGCATCCGGACCACGCCGCGCCCGGTCTCGTACGCCCGGCGCACCTCGTCCAGACCGAGCAGCAGGCCACCGGTGGGCAGGTCGGGGCCCGGGACGAACTCCATGAGTTTGTCGAGTGTGGCGTCCGGGTGGTTGATCAGCCAGCGGGCGGCCGAGACGACCTCACCGAGGTTGTGCGGGATCATGTTGGTGGCCATTCCCACCGCGATCCCGGACGCGCCGTTGACCAGCAGGTTGGGGAACGCGGCCGGCAGGACGGTGGGCTGGGACAGCGAGCCGTCGTAGTTCGGCTCGAGGTCGACCGTGTCCTCGCCCAACTCGCCGACGAGCAGCATCGCCTCCCGGGACATCCGCGCCTCGGTGTAGCGCGCCGCCGCCGGGCCGTCGTCCGGGGACCCGAAGTTGCCGTGCCCGTCGATGAGCGGGACGTTGAGCGAGAAGTCCTGCGCGAGGCGGACCATGGCGTCGTAGATCGCCGCGTCGCCGTGCGGGTGGTACTTACCCATCACGTCGCCGACGATCCGGGCGGACTTCACGTGCCCGCGGTCGGGCCGGTGGCCCTGCTCGTGCATCGACCAGAGGATCCGGCGGTGCACCGGCTTCAGGCCGTCCCGAGCGTCGGGCAGGGCGCGGGAGTGGATGACCGAGAACGCGTACTCCAGGTAGGAGTCGGAGACCTCGGTGACCAGCGGATTGTCGAAGACCCGCGCGCCGGCCTGGTCGAACGCGGAGTGGTCGACCTTCGTTTCCTTGCGGCGTGCCATGACTCAGCTTTCCCCTCGTACGAACCCGGCGCTCATGCCCCTCGCCACCCTGCGGCCGGCGTCGGCAGGGGGACTGGTCGCGCTGCGCCCGTTCATGCGTCGATCGCCTCCCGGTCGACCCGGTCGGCGGAGTCGATCAGCCAGTTGCGACGCGGCTCGACCTTCTCGCCCATCAACAGGTCGAGGATCCGCTCGGCGTCCTCGACGTCGTCGAGGGTGATGCGGCGGACCGCCCGGGTGGCCGGGTTCATCGTGGTCTCCCACAACTCGTCGGCGTCCATCTCGCCGAGACCCTTGAACCGCGGGATCGGGCTGACGATCTGCTTGCCGGCCTTCTCCAGCTTGCGGACCGTCGCCTCCATCTCGGCCTGGGTGTAGGTGTAGATCGTCTGCGGGTTGCGCCCCTTCGTGGTGATCTTGTGCAGGGGCGGCATCGCGGCGTAGAGCCGGCCGGCCTCGATCAGCGGACGCATGTAGCGGGCGAAGAGCGTGATCAGCAGCGTCCGGATGTGCGCGCCGTCCACATCGGCGTCCGCCATGATCAGGACGCGGCCGTAACGCAACGCGGAGAGGTCGAAGGTCCGCCCGGAGCCGGCCCCCAGCACCTGCACGATCGCCGCGCACTCGGCGTTGTCGAGCACCTGCTGGAGGTTGGCCTTCTGCACGTTGAGGATCTTGCCTCGGATCGGCAGCAGCGCCTGGTATTCGGCGGAGCGGGCGAGCCGACCGGTGCCGAGCGCGCTGTCGCCCTCGACGATGAACAGCTCGCTGCGCTCGATGCCCGCCGCGCGGCAGTCGACCAGCTTGGCCGGCATCGACGCGCCCTCCAGAGCGGTCTTGCGCCGGGCGGCGTCCTTCTGCTGCTTCTGGGTCAGCCGCACCCGGGCCGCGTCGACGATCTTCTGGAGGACGGTGCGCGCCTCCGCCTTGGTCCTGCGGTCCTCCAGCCATGCCTTGAGGTGCTGCTCGACGAGGCCCTGGAGCACCTTCGTGATGCCGGCGGTGGACAGCTCGTCCTTGGTCTGCGAGGTGAACTGCGGCTCCGGGATCCGCACGTGCACCACGGCGGTCATGCCCTCCAGGACGTCGTCCAGGGTGGGCGCGTCCTCCTTGGGCTTGAGCAGGCCGCGGGCGTTGCGGGCCGCCTCGGCCAGGGTGCGGGCCAGGGCGCGCTCGAAACCCCTGCGATGGGTGCCGCCGTGCGCGTTGCGGATGGTGTTGGTGAAGCACTCCACCGTGCGCTCGTAGCCGGTGCCCCAGCGGAAGGCGATCTCGACCTCGGCGCGGCGCTGCACGTTGGACTGCATGACGCCGTTGGCGTCGGCCGCGTTCTCCCGGTAGCTGCCCTCGCCCGTGACCAGCAGGGTGCCGGAGACCGGCCGGTCGCCGGACGGGGCCAGGAACTCCACCATGTCGGTCAGGCCGTTGGGGAAGTGGAACCGCTCCTCGGCCGGCGCCTCGCCGGTGTGGTCGCGCAGCAGGTAGCTCACGCCGGGGACCAGGAAGGCGGTGTTGCGCAGCTTCATCCGGACCGCGTCGACGTCGAGCGCGGCGGTGGTCTCGAAGTAGCGGGGGTCGTGCCAGTAGCGGATCGACGTGCCCGTGCGCTGGCCGCGCTTCATGGCGCCGACCACCTGCAGACCCGGCCCGGCGGTGAACGGCGCCTCCGGGCCGTCGCCGTCGAAGATCCCCGGCACGCCGTGCCGGAACGACATCGAGTGGACCTTGCCGCCCCGGCGGACCGTCACGTCGAACCGGCGGGAGAGCGCGTTGACCGCCGACGCGCCGACACCGTGCAGACCGCCCGAGGTCTTGTAGCCGGAGCCGCCGAACTTGCCGCCCGCGTGCAGCCGGGTGAGCACCAGCTCGACGCCGGAGAGCCCGGACCGGGCGTGCACGTCGGTCGGAATGCCCCGGCCGTCGTCGTCGACCTGGACCGAGCCGTCGGCGTGCAGCGTCACCTCGACCTTCTTGGCGTGACCGGCGACACCCTCGTCGGTGGAGTTGTCGAGGATCTCGTTGACGAGGTGACCCACGCCACGGCTGTCGGTGGAGCCGATGTACATGCCCGGGCGCTTGCGGACGGCGTCCAGCCCCTCGAGGTGGGTGAGGTCGTCGGCCCCGTACAGGGTGTCAGGCTCTGCGGTCAACTGGTCGTACTCCCAGGTCTCGGCGGTGTGGTGCCGCTCACTGGCGCGGCCGCGCCCGGCGCGGCGCGCCGCAGCGAGCCTAGCCGGATGCCCCGACAACCCCGTGGCACCCCGCGCGACCCGCCGGGCCGGACGTGAAACACCGGGACGAGGGCGGCGCGGGTGACGGCGCGGGTGGGCGGCGCCCGGCGGTGCAACGCCGGACGGCCACGCCGGATTCCGTACCGACCGGGCGGCCGGTGGAACCAGCGACGAACCATTGACGCTCATCATGTCCGAGTGATCTGATCGCGGTCTCGGAGGATCTTTCATATTTCGATGGACAGATAGGGGACGTATGTCCAGGTTCCGTCGTACCGCGCTGGTTGCGGCGCTCGCCGTGGCCACGGCCACCCTCTCCACCGCCGTCGCGCCGCCCGCCCCGGCCTCGGCCGCCCTGCCCACCGCGGCGGTCGCCCTCGGGGACAGTTTCGTCAGCGGCGAGGGCGCCGGAGCGTACACCCCGGTGGTGGACGTCAACGGCGTCGCGCAGGGCTTCCCCGGCTGGACGGCGCCCAACAGCAACGCCTACTTCTGCCACCGCTCGGCGAACGCGTCGCTGCACCGCGCGGCCCTGCCCAGCATCCAGGACCGGTTCAACCTGGCCTGCTCCGGCGGTCAGCCCCACGACATCGCCACCGCGTCGGCGGCGCGGACCAAGGGGCGTCAGGTCGCCGCCCAGCTCGACCAGCTCCGCGCGGTGGCCCAGACCCACGACATCGACCTGGTCCTGCTCGGGGTCGGCTCCAACAACAGTTCGTTCACCTTCGGCAACGTCGCCGAGAAGTGCGCGAACCGGTTCATCGCCGACGCCTGGACCGGCTGGTGGGAGTTCTGGGCCTACCTGAACGGCCCCGTACCGCAGGAGCCGTGCGCCGACGCCGACCTGGCCACCGCCGCCCAGTTCAGCGCGGCGACCGCCGAGACCGTCACGGCGGTACGCCATGTGCTGACCACGCTCGACCAGGTCGACGCGGACGGCCAGCACCGGATCGTCTTCCAGGACTACACCAACCCCCTGCCGTCCGACCTCTACTCGAGCTTCCACGAGGAGGACAGCCGGGACGACACGCGGGACAAGTTCCGCGCCCTGGGCGCCGAGCGCTACGCGGCCGGGTGCCCGATCCACCGCGCCAGCCTGCCGCCCGGTCACCGGTTCTCGCAGGGCCTGGGCATCTTGGTGAAATCGACCCGGGACACCCTGGCGACGGAGTTCCCCGCCGCCGACCTGGTCTACCTGAACGTGCAGCGGGCCTTCGACGGCGCGCGGCTCTGCGAGACGGCGACCAGCCCGACCGGGGCGCTGGCCACCCCGATCCGACTCCAGGACGACCCGCCGAACGGCGCCTTCGTGACCAGCCTGTCGGGCAAGGACAAGATCGCCATCCAGCGGATCGCCAACGTCTGCGCCAGCTACTTCCAGACCTGCCAGGAGTCCTGGCACCCGAACGCCGCCGGGCACCAGGTGCTCGGGCAGTGCCTGGCCGGCGCCGCAGCCACCGCCGCCCGCGCGGTCTCCTGCGTCCGCGCCGGCAACGGCTCGATATCCGTCTCCTGACCCGACGTACCGATGCACGGCCGACCGGCGCACCGGCCCATCGGTGCGCCGGTGCGCCGGTGCGCCGGGTCACCTGCGGAGCGGGGACGCTCCGTGACGACAGCCTGACACCGCGCCAGCCGGCTCCACAGTCGACGGCGAGAAGTCGACCACCTCGCGGTTAGGGGGCGGAAGCAGGGGTACCGACCAGCCATCCGGCGCTCGAGGAGGAACCATGCGCATCGCCCTGATCTCGGGACACGCCAGCCCGTTCGCGGTCCTCGGTGCCGAGGACGGCGGCGGGCAGAGCACGCACGTCGCCGAGCTGGCCGCCGCGCTCGTCGGCACGGGCCACGACGTACGCGTGTACACCCGCCGGGACTCCCCCACACTCGCCGACGCGGTCGGCACCGACGCGGGCTACCAGGTGCTGCACGTGCCGGCCGGCCCGGAACGGCGGGTGCCGACGGACGAGCTGCTGCCGCACCTGGGCGAATTCGGCCGGTGGCTGGCCGAGCAGTGGCGCGGCGGGAACTGGACCCCCGACGTGGCCCACGCGCACCACTGGACGAGCGGACTCTCCACCCTGCACGCCGGTCGACGGACCGGGGTGCCGGTGGTGCTGACGTACCACTCGCTCGGTGCCGTGAAGCGGCGTCACCAGGGTGGCCGGGACATCGGCCCGCCGGGCCGGGTCGGCTACGAGCGGGCTCTGGGGCGCGCCGCCGACCGGGTGGTCGTGCAGTGCCAGGACGAGATCGGCGAGCTGGTCCGGATGGGCGTGCCGCGCGGCCGGATGACGCTGGTCCCGGCCGGCGTCGACCGGGAGCTGTTCCGGCCGGACGGACCGGCCGTCCCACGCGACCCGGCCCGCCCCCGGATCCTCACCGTCGGCGCGCTGGTCGAGCGGAAGGGGTTCCAGGACGTGGTCCGGGCCCTGCCGGCGGTGCCGGACGCGGAGTGCGTGGTCGTCGGCGGGCCGGCGGCCGAGCTGCTGCCGGCCGACCCGTTCGCCCGGCGGTTGCGGGCGCTCGCCGAGTCGTGCGGGGTGGCCGACCGGCTGCGGCTGGTCGGCGGGGTGCCGCGGGCGGAGCTGAGCCGCTGGTACCGCTCGGCCGACGTGCTGGTCGCCGCGCCCTGGTACGAGCCGTTCGCGCTCACCCCGTTGGAGGGGATGGCCTGCGGCGTGCCGGTGGTCGGCACGAACGTCGGCGGGGTCGCCGACACGGTGGTGGACGGGCTCACCGGGGATCTCGTGCCGCCACGGGATCCGTGGGCGCTGGGCCGGGCGATCCGCCGGCTGCTGAGCGACCCGACCCGGCGGTTCGCCTACGCCACGGCGGCGTTGGACCGGATCCGCAGCAGCTACTCCTGGAAGCGGGCCGCCGAGCAGCTCAGCGCGGTCTACGCGTCGGTCGCCGCGGTCGGCCGGTCCGTTCCGGCGGTCGCCTGACCGCGTGAGGATGCTACCCGCCGGTAGCTTGCTGGCCGTAGGCTGAGCCGGTGAGCGCACCGGCGGAGTACACGCAGGAGTTCGTCGACGTCGACGGCGGGCGGCTCGGGATGCAGGTGTACCCGCAGCCGGACCAGCCGGACGCCCCCGTCGTCGTGGTCTGGCCGGCCATGGGCGTTCGCGCCCGGTACTACCGGCCGCTGGCCGCCGCGCTACGCGCGGCCGGGATGGCCGTGGTCGTCGCCGACCTGCGCGGCACCGGCGCGAGCACGCCCGCGCCGAGCCGCCGCTCCCGCCACGGCTACGCGGAGTTGGCCGGGGACGTGGGCGCCGCGCTGGAGGCGCTCAAGCCGCGCCTGGACGGGCGGGCCCGGCTGTTGCTCGGGCACTCCCTCGGCGGGCAGGCGGCCCTGCTGCACCTCGCGCTCCGGGGCGGGGACGCGGTGGACGGGCTGGCCCTCGTCGCCGTCGGCCTGCCCTACTGGCGCGCCTATCCCGGGCGACGGCGGTTCGGGGTGCTGCCGTACACCCAGGGGATCGCCGCCACCACGGCGCTGCTCGGCGTGTGGCCCGGCTGGGGCTTCGGCGGCCGACAGGCGCGCGGGGTCATCCGGGACTGGGCGTACAGCGCCCGGACCGGCCGGTTCCCGCAGCTGGACGAGGTGGACACCGAGGCCGCGGTGCGCCGGGTCCGCACACCCGTGCTCGCGATCAGCGTCGACGACGACCAGTACACGCCGCACGCCACGATGGACCACCTGTGCGCCAAGCTGGTCAGCGCACCGGTGGTCCGCGAGCGCTACACCGCCGCGGACGCCGGCGCCCCGCTCGACCACTTCACCTGGGTACGCGCCGCAGGGCCGCTGGCCGGCCGGGTGGCCGCCTTCGCCGCCGGACTGCCGCGACGCTAGCCCTCACTCCTCCGGCTCGAGCGGCACCATCTCGCCGTCGCGCTCCACCCGGACCTCGCCGTGATCCCGCCGCGGCGGCACCTCCGCGGTGGTCCGGTGGATGTCGTCGCCCGGATGCATCAGCACCGCGTCGGTCTCGGCGGTCTTCTCCCGGCTCTCCTCCGGCTGGGTCATCGGGCTCCCCTTCCCTCGTCAGGTCGGTCTGCTCTACCCCGACAGGCCCGGACGACTCCTACCACCGGCCGAGCCCGGACGCCCCCCGCGCCCACTGGCGCGCGATCTTGCACTTTGCGCCCGGGCAAAGCAGGCATGAAGGGCGAACGAGGGGCCGACAGTGCAAGATCGCCGGAAGGGGGGCGGCGGTGTCCCGTCCGTCCCGCGACCGGAGGTCTCGGCGGGTCATCGACGGGGTTAGCCGCCCGGGCGGTGGGTAAGCCGCAGCGCCCGACACGGTGGAAGGGGTTCAGATGTCCGAACGGCACAGCGCCCTGCGCTCGATGCACGACCTGGGCCTCGCGGCCTGGTTCGGTGGCTCGCTGATGGGAGCCCTCGGCGTCAACGGAGCGGCGGCGAAGATCAACGACGCGACCCAGCGGCTCCCGGTCGCCTCGGCGGGCTGGTCCCGGTGGACCCCGGTGAACGCGGCCGCCATCGGCGCGCACCTGGCCGGGGCGGTCGGTGAGCTGGTGACGGAGAGTCCCCGGGTGGCCGCCCAGGCGGGCGTGGCCCGGGCGAGCGCGGTCAAGACCGCGCTGACCGTGGGCGCCCTCGCGGTCACCGGGTACAGCCGCCTGCTCGGCATGCGACTGCAGCGGGCCGGTGGGCCGCCGGTGGACGGCATCACCGAGCCCAACCACCAGACCCCGGCCAAGGTGGCCGCCAACCAGCGGCAGATGAAGTTGCTGCAGTGGGCGGTGCCGGCGATGACCGGCGCCCTGGTCGTGGTGACCGCGTACATGGGTGAGCAGCAGAAACCCGGACAGGTGTGGCGCGGGATCATCGGCCGGGCCGGCGGGCTGGCGTCCACGCCGAAGGGGATCGCGAAGGTCGCCACGATGGGCAAGGTCGGGATGATGGGGAAGTCCGCGGGCATGGGCCGGATCCCGGGCATGGGGAAGATTTCCGGCATGGGCATGGGTCGGGGCAAGGGCAGGGCCATGGGCATGGGCATGGGCATGGGCGCGGGCATCCACAAGGCCGCGGGAATGATCGCGGCGAAGCGGCACATGGCGATGGCCGGCCGCTGACGGGCCGGCTCGGCCGGCACCCCACCACCTCCTCGGGTGGGGTGCCGGCCGTTCGTCTGCGCGCGCCCGGGCCGGGCCGGTCGGGTCCGCGCCGGCATGACCGGCGCGGTGGCGGGCAATCAACTCCGGTACCGGCGGGCCGAGCAGCGAGGTGGTCATGACGGGAAACAAGGGACGCGGCGGCGGACAGGCACCGCGCGATCCGGAGGTGCAGGTCCCGTGGGGCACCCGGGACGTGTACGACACCGAACCGCCCTTCGGCGTCGAAGAGGACTCGCCGATGGACGAGGGCAGCGAGGAGACCGCCGTGCCGGAGGGCCGGCGCGGTGAGCGCCGCGCCGGCGCGGCGTCCGGGCCGTCCGGGCCCGCGGGTCGGCACGGGTTCGGCCCGGTGGAGCCGAGCCGGCGGCCGGAGGCGGGACCGGGCGCGCCACCGGACCCGGCGCCGTCCGGCCGCACCTTCCCGGACGACGTGGATGTCGACGAGCGCGTGCAGGACGCCTTCCGGGCCCGGGGGCGCCGTACCGCCTGACGGCCTGGACTGACGGCGGTGGCCGGCGCGGGCGGCGGCAGGTTGGGAGATACGCCGACGGGGTGGTTTGGCACCTGCCGGCATGGGCACGTGTGTGCCCATGCCGTCCCGTCACGCCGTGCGTCTCGACAGCACCCTCGCCCTGGCCCTAGAGGGCTTCGGTTGGCTGCCCAACCGGCTGCGCCGCTGCGACGCCGACGCGCTGCCGACCCGGCTGCTGGGGCAGCGCACGGTGGCGCTGCACGGGCCGGAGGCGGCCCGCTTCTTCTACGACGAGCGGCACATCCACCGACACGGCGCGATTCCCGGGCCGGTGCAGAGCACGCTGTTCGGGCACCGCGCGGTGCACAGCCTCGACGGCGAGGCACACCGGGTCCGCAAGGCCCTGCTGGTGGCGCTGTTGACGGACGGGGACGTCGACGGCCTCGTCGGACGGGTCGCGACGACCTGGGACGCCGCCGCACGGGACTGGGCCGCGCGTGGGCCGGTGGTGCTCTTCGACGAGGTGAGCGGTGTGCTGACCCGCGCGGTCCACGACTGGACCGGAATCCCGCTCACCGACGACCAGGTGCCGGCCGTCGCCGCCGACCTGGTGGCCATGGTGGACGGTTTCGCGACCGGCGGGCCCCGGCACTGGCGGGCGCGGCGGGCCCGGACCCGTCGGGAGAACTGGCTGGCCGGCCTCGTCGAGCGGGTACGCCGGGGCGAGGCGACGGTGCCGGCGCACTGCGCGGTGCGGGCGGTGGCGGCCCATCGGGACGCCGACGGCTCGCCGCTGGACCCCTGCACCGCCGCGGTCGAACTGCTCAACATCGTCCGGCCGGCCGTGGCGGTCACCTGGTTCGTCGCCTTCGCCGGGCACGCCCTGCACCGCTGGCCGGAACACCGGGACCGGCTCCGGGCCAGCGATCCGGCCTTCGCCGAGGCGTACGCGCACGAGGTCCGCAGGTTCTACCCGTTCGCGCCGTTCGTGGGCGGGCGGGCGGTGGCCGACCTGGAGTGGGCCGGGGTGCGGATCCCGGCCGGGGCGATGGTGCTGCTCGACCTCTACGGCCAGAACCACGATCCCCGGCTCTGGCCGGACCCGTACCGCTTCGACCCCGACCGGTTCGTCGGCCGGCGGATCGGTCCGTTCGAGCTAGTGCCGCAGGGCGGCGGCGATCCACGGAGCGGGCACCGCTGCCCGGGCGAGATGATCACCGTGGCGCTGCTCCGCGACCTCGTCGTGCGGCTGGCCCGGCTGGACTACCGCCTGCCCGCGCAGGACCTGCGGATCACGCTGCGCCGCATCCCCACCCGGCCGCGCAGCGGCGTCATCATCGACGTACGCCGAACGGCCTGACCGTGGACGGCGACGGTCAGCTCGGGGCACCCGCCGCCGCGGGGCGGTCGTGCCCGACGGCGGCCAGCCGGCCGGACAGCCGCTCGGCGTCCCGCTGGGCCTGGCCCGCGCAGCAGTTGTTGAACAGCACGTGCAGCTCGGCGGCCTGGCCGGACAGCTCGGTCAGCAGCTCGGACCAGTGGTCCAGCTCCCGATCGCCGTAGGCGTAGCGGAACCGCTCCTGCTTGTCGCCGGTCTCCCAGGCGTCGCTGTGCCCGTGGAAGCGGACCACCGCCGGCTCCGCGGTGGCGATGAGGACCGGCGGAACCGAGGACGGGTGCCCCTGCGGCATGTCGACGCAGACCAGGCTCAGGTCGTGGGCACGCAGGAAATCCAGCGTGTCCAGGGCGGCCCGGCCGTCGAACCACGACGCGTGCCGCAGCTCCACGCCGACCCGCCAGGGGCGGCAGCGCTCGGCGAGTTCCGCGACGCGCCGCTCGGCGGCGGCGCCGCGGACCAGCCACGGCGGGAACTGGAGCAGGACCGCGCCGAGCTTGCCGGCCGCCCCGAGCGGGTCCAGCGCCGCCCGGAACCGGGCCCACAGCTCGTCGTACGCCGCGGCGGGCAGGTCCCGGCGGCGGATCCGGCTCGGGCCGGCGGCGGGCCGCAGGTCCCGCGGGAGCGCGGCGACCGGGGTCGGGTGACCGGTGAAGAGGCTGAACGCCTTGACGTCGAAGGTGAACTCCGCCGGGGTCGCGTCGACCCAGCCCTGGGTCGTCTCCGGCGCCGGCACCGCGTAGTACGACGTGTCCACCTCCACCAGCGGGAAGTGCTCGGCGTACCAGCGCAGTCGGCCGGCCGGCGTGTTGGCCGACCGGGGGTACCAGCCCGAGCGCAGCAGCGACTGGTCGGCCCAGGACGACGTGCCCACCCGAATCACACCCATGTCATTCAGTTCACCCCGCTCCACCCGAATCGGCAACCGCTGGTGCGGGCGGCACGGAAATGTCGGTGGCCGGGCCTACGGTGTCCCTGACCGACAGCGAGCGAAGGGGCGGCGTCATGACCATCTCCCAGCAGGTCACCACCGGCGAGCGCGCCGACCTGGTGCAGTCGCTCCGCCGACACCGGGGCTTCCTGCGCCAGACGGTCGACGGGATCTCCGACGAGCAGGCCGCCAACCGCACCACCGTCAGCGAGCTCTGTCTCGGTGGGTTGATCAAGCATGTGGCGCTGACCGAGGCGAGCTGGATGCGGTTCGCGGTCGGCGGCGCCGACGCGATGCAGAGCGAGCCGGTCGACTGGGTCGGCCAGTTCCGGATGCTGGAGGGCGAGACCCTGGCCGGGCTCCTCGACGAATACGCCGGGGTCGCCGCGCGGACGGATGAGTTGATCGCCACGCTCGACCTCGACGCCGCGCACCCGTTGCCGGTGGCCCCGTGGTTCGACCCGGGCGTGAGCTGGTCGGTCCGACGAGTGGTGCTGCACGTCATCGCCGAGACCTCCCAGCACGCCGGGCACGCCGACATCCTGCGTGAGGCGGTCGACGGCACCAAGACGATGGGCTGAGGGCCTGTCGCCGCTCCCGGTCCGGGTTCCGGGCGGCGCGATGTGACGTCCCTCCGGCGCGTTGCGCTGAGGGACACGAGATGAACGCACCGGGGATGGACCAGGAGACCGTCGAGCGCATGCTCAGTGGTCCCGTCGTCGACGCGGGGTACGGGCCGCACCCGCTCGACCTGCTGCTGGCGGCCGTGCGCGCCGCGCCGCTTCCCGGTGAGCTCGACGGCGAACACGCCGCCGTGCAGGCGTTCCGTCGCGCCCTGGCCGAGCCGGCCGGCGCGCCGGCCCGTCCCCGACCCACCGTGACCACCATCGGGGTGCGGGCCGCCCTGGCCGCGCTCGCCGTCGCCGCCACCGGCGGGGTGGCGCTGGCCGCCACCACCGGCACGCCGCAAGGGCCGGCCGGCACCACCCCCGCCCCCGCACCGTCCACCCCGGCTGTCGAGGCGGCGCCGAGCGGCCCGGGTCGGGGGTCGACGCCCGTACCGGGCACCGAGACCAGACCGACTCCCGGCCCCTCGCTGACCGGCCTCTGTCGGGCGTACCGGGCCCAGGTCGGCGACAACCCCGGCAAGGCGCGGGAAAATCCGGCCTTCGCCGCCCTGATCACCGCCGCTGGCGGGCGGGAGCTGGTGCCCGACTACTGCGACCGGCTGCTGACCGACGAGCGGACGCGCGGCACCTCCGCCGGCCGGCCGGCGCACCCGACCCGGCCGACGGCCCCGCCCACCGCGCCGCCCGGCCGTCCCGCCGACCCCGGCGGCGCGGGGCAGGACCCGCCGACCGGCGGCGGCAGGGCCGGCGAGAAGAAGCCCGCCGCCGGGGGCCTTTCGGGCGACTGACCGGGCGGGCGCGGGCTGGTAGCTTGCCCCGATGACACTGCGGCGGCGGGCGGCGGCTGCCCTCCGGGTGGCGATCGTGGTCGGTGTGGTGGCCGGAATCCTGCTCACCGCCCTCGGCCCGGCCACGGTGACCGGGCTGCTGCCGTACTTCACCATCCAGAGCAACGTCGCGGTCGGGCTGGTCGCCGGGTACGCCGCCGCGCGGGCGTGGCGGGACCGGCCCGATCCGCCCCCGGCGCTCACGGGCGCGGTCACCCTCTACATCACCATCACCGGCGTGGTGTACCACCTGGTGCTGGCGAACCCGGCCAGCCCCTTCGCCATACCGCAGCCCGACCGCGCCCTGGGCGAGGCGCTGGGCAACCAGTTCCTGCACACCGTGGTGCCGATGCTCGCCATCGCGAACTGGGCGCTCGTCGACCGACGAGGTCGGCTGCGCCCGCGGTACGCGGCCTGGTGGCTGGCCTTCCCGCTGGGTTACCTGGCGTTCGCGCTGCTGCGCGGGCTCGTGGTGCACGGCTACCCCTATCCGTTCCTCGACGCCGGCGAGTTGGGCTACGGCGGAGTGGCGCTCAGCGCGGCCTTCTTCGCGGTGACGTTCTGGCTGCTCGGGCTGCTCTTCGTCGGCGCCGACCGGCTCCTCGCCAGGGCCGCGCCGGCGGTCGCGGCGCCGTCCGGGTCCGCGCCGGCCGATGTGGACCGGCATCGCGAGCAGTCCGCCGCCGACGACCGCGACGGCGCACCGCGCCCGGCCGCCGGCGGCGCCGTCCGGGCCTCCGGCGGCCAGGAGTGACCCTCGCCCTCGACCGGGCGGTCGACCAGCTGTACGCGGTGTTCCGCCGCCACCCGCGCCCGAGCCGGATGGGGTACTGCGCGCACTGCGTGGCGCCGGCCGAGGTGGCGGTGCTGCTCGACACGCCGCTGCGCGCGCTCACCGGTGGGCAGCTGCGACGCTACGCGGGCAAGGCGCTCACGACCTGGGGGGACCTCGCGGACCTGCGGTACTTCCTGCCCCGGCTGCTGGAGCTTCTGGCGGCCGGTGCGATCGACGACCCGGTCGCGCCGGGCCGGCTGTTCGACGCGATCGGAAAGCACTGGCGGGGCTGGCCACGCGACGAGCAGCGGGCCGTCGAGGCGTACCTGGCCGCCTGGTGGGGGCACACGCTCGCGACGTTCCCGGCGCCGGTAGAGGCGACCGACGTGCTCGCCGCGATCGGCGCCACCGGGGTCGACGTCGGGCCGTACCTCGCCGGGTGGGTCGCCGACGGCGGGGAGCCGGCCGCCCGGCACCTGGCCGATCACCTCGCGACGCCGCTGCCCGGCGACGGTCCGCCCTGGGTCCTCGCGGTCCGCGCCTGGCGCGCTGGTCCGGAGCCGGCCCGGATCCTGGAGACCGCCGTGCTCGCGGCGAGCGACCCGGCCGTGGCCGAGGAGATCTCCGCCGCGTACGAGATTGCCGCCCCGCCGGGATCCGTCGGCTGACCCGGTCGGCGCCGGTCAGCGCAGCCGGGGTCGTTCGTGGTGCCGGGGCGCGGCGCCACGGTCCCGGCCGTACGCGTCGGAGCGCCCCCAGCGGCCGGGGATGTCCAGCAGCTCGACCCGCCCGAACCCGGTCGGCAGCGCGGGGTTGACCAGCAGGCTCTCCCCGGTGGGACGCAGCCCGAGCACGGCGCCGAGCAGCATCAGCAACGCTCCGGAGGACCACGACTGGGGTCGTCCGGCGGCCGGCAGCTGCACCGGGTACTTGGTGAACTCCCGCTCGTAGCCGGCGATCAGCTCCGGCACCGCCCCGCCGAGCGTCTCCGCCACGTCGAAGATGCCCCCGGCGATCCGGGCGGCCTCGGCGTCACAGCCGTAGTGGCGCAGGCCGGCGACGATCACCGCGTTGTCCGACGGCCACACCGCGCCGAGGTGCGAGCCGACCGGGTTGTAGGGGTGCTGCCCGGAGGCCAGCGTCCGCACCCCCCAGCCGGAGAAAAGGTCCGGGCCGACCAGGTGCGCGGCGAGCGCCCTGGCGCGCTCGTCCTCGACGATGCCGCTCCACAGCAGGTGACCGATGTTCGACGACAGCGCGTCCACCGGCGTCCCGTCCGGCTCCAGGGCCAGCGCGTAGTACTCCCGGTGCGGCAGCCAGTAGTCCCGGTTGAACCGCCGCTTCAGCTCGTCGGCCTCCCGGTCCAGCCGGTCGGCGTACGCCGGGTCACCCCAGAACTCCCGGGCCAGCCGGGCCCCGCGCCGCTTCGCGTCGTACGCGTAGCCCTGCAGCTCGCAGGTCGCCCGGGGGAAGCCCGGCAGCCGCCCGTCGGCGTACCTGATCGCGTCGGGCGAGTTCTTCCAGCCCTGGTTGACCCATCCCTTCCGGCTGTTGCGGGTCACGTAGCGCAGGTAGCCGTCACCGGCCAGGTCGCCGTACTCGTCGATCCAGTCCAGCGCCATCCGGGCCGGATGCCGCAGCTCCCGGACGATGTCGGCGTCGCCCGACCAGCGCTCGTACTCGTCGAGCAGGATCACGAAGAGCGGGGTGGTGTCCGCCGCCCCGTAGTAGAGGGCGCTCGGCTCGTCGCCGAACGCGGCCGACTCGCCGTACCGCAGCTCGGCCAGGATCTTCCCGGGCTCCTCGTCGCGCTCGTCGTCGAGCTGGCCGCCCTGGAGCATGGCGAACTCGCGCAGCGTCGCCGGGGTCAGCTCGGGGGTGAAGGCCAGCGACTGGAGGCAGGTGAACAGGCTGTCCCGCCCGTACAGGGTCATCGCCCACGGCAGGCCGCCCACCGGCACCAGCCCGGGGTTCGCCAGCGGCCGGTAGCGCAGCGACGCGAGGTCGGTGAGGCTCCGCTCGTAGATCGCCGACAGCTCGTCCCGCTCGGCCACCAGCTGCGGCGCCCGCTCCAGCCAGTCCTGCAGGTCCTCGCGCATCCCGCGGCGCACGTGGTCACGGTGCGACTCCAGGCTCGCCCGCAGGTCCCGGCCGCCCGCGCCGTGGATGGTCATCTCGACGTGCAGGTCGGTGATCCACTTGCCCTCCGGCTCGATGCGGATCCGGAACGTCATCCCGCCCTCGTCGACCTCGACGGGTGCCGTGCTGGACACGATGGTCTCCCGCACGAACCGGCCCCGCTCGAATCGGAGCCGGAGCTGCCGCGCGGCCGGGTCCGCGGTGACCAGCACGTCCCGCGGGTGCGTCCGCAGGATCTCCGAGGTGTCGGCGAAGTCGCTGCCGATCTCCAGCCGCACGGCGTACTCGGCCGGTTCGGACGAGTGGTTGAGCACCGTGATGCGCTCGTTGAAGCTGTCGTCGAGGGATCGGTGCCGGATCACCGAGACGTCCGCGTCCACGTAGTGGCTCGCCGCGCCGGGCACCAGGAAGAACCGCGTCTCGAAGTACGCCATGTCGTCCCGGGAGAGGGCGTTGAGCCGTTCGCCGTTCACCGTGAGCACCCAGCGGGACACGAACCGGGTGTCGAACGAGAAGAGTCCGACCGGGTAGCGCGGATCGGTGTCCATGTCACCCTGCGCGTCGCCGACCGCGAAGGCGTTCCCGGCGACCACGTACGCCCGCTCCTGCCTCATCGCGGAGCGCCCCATCCGCCCACTCCGGTCCGACCCTCCATGACCTCCCGGGCGACCGTACGGGGATGCCGCGCGCCGGGCGGGCCGGGGAAGATCCGGCGCAGCAGGTTGAGCAGCCGGATGTCGCCCTGCACGGTCAGGTCGTTGCGCAGCAGCGCGGCCGAGACGTGCACGTGCCCGGTGGCCATCTCGTCGAACACCGACCGGTCGGCCCGGACCACCAGGTCGGCGTCCTCGGCCGAGCGGCTCACCTCGACGTGCTGGTCGGCGATGGTCAAGAGCCAGTGTTCGGTGCGGCCGTCCTCCCGCGCATCCAGCCGCAGCGTGCCGGCGGTGGTCTCCGGTAGCTCCGGCCGCAGGCCGGGCCCGAGGCCCCGCAGGTAGTCCGCCACCGTCGTGCCCATACGGCGCCCTCCCCTCCGTGCTGGCAGGCTCGCACCGCACGGGGTGAGGCGGCCTCACCCGAAAGAGGTGGCTCCGCGGGCCGGGTCGGCGCGCCGCCGGGAGGGCAGCCGGGTCTCAGTCGGCCTCGACGAGGCCGCGGACGTAGGCCGCCTGCCCGACGTGCTGGAGGTCGTCCTCGGCGACGCTGACCAGCCGGACCCCGAGCGTCACCGGCGGATCCCACGCCTCGTCGACCACCCGGTCCAGGTCCGCCGGCCGGAGCCCGGCCAGGAACGTCCGGGTCCGGGTGTGGACCGCCTCGTGGTAGTCGAGCAGTGCCTGGGCGCTCTCCGGCCGCACGGCGGCCACCTGCTCGGCGGTGTGCGCGTAGCCCGTGTCGTGCGGATCGGCGACGGCGAGCCCGAAGCGGCCGGCCCAGTCACCGGTCACCCAGATCTGGTCCGTCCCCATCACGTCGGCGAGGTGGTCGTCCTGCACGCGGGTCAGGTGCCAGACCAGCCAGCCCACCGGGTTGGCGCCCGGCCCGGGCGCCCGGCGCAGCTGCTCGGGCGTGAGGCCGTCGACCGCCGCGCGGACGAGGTCGGGCAGCCGGTCGTACGTCTCGGTCAGCAGGTCGCTCACGTCCACTGGTCCATCCTCCTGGGTTCGGCCGGTCCCGGTCCTGTACCGCCACCACCGCGTCGGCAAACCCGGCCGCTACCGTGATCCCGTGGTTGCGGCGCTGGAGCTCTACCTGGACACCGACGCGACGCGGCGGATCCGGGTGCTGTGGGACGCGCTGGAGTCCGAGGGTGTGCAGAGCATGCGTTCGCTGCTGGAGCAGCGGCACCGGCCGCACGTGTCGCTCGCCGTGGCGCCCCGGTTCGACCCCGAGCGGGTCGCCGCGGCGCTGGACGGGCTGGTGGTGGCCGCGCCGCTGCGGCTGTTGTTCCAGCACGCCGGGCAGTTCGTCGGCCGGGTGCTCTGGCTCGGCGCGACGCCCACCGCCGAGTTGCTGGCCCACCACCGGGAGGTGCACGACCGGCTCACCACGGCCGGCATCACCCTGGTGGAGCACTACCAGCCGGGGCGCTGGGTGCCGCACTGCACGCTGTCCATGCGGGTGCCCAACACGTTGATGGCCGCGGCCGTGCGCCGCTGCCTGGAGGTGCTGCCGCTGGCGGCGACGGTGGTCGGCGCGGCGCTCACCGACCACGCCCGCGGGATCTCCTGCCCACTACCCTGAGCACTCTTTCCGTCACGGAAAGTCGGGTAATGGAAACCGGCTGTCCCGCGGCGTCCCGACGTGCGATGGTTCGTGTGAGCTGTGTCACCCCGCGACCGGTCGGTCGGTCGGCGTGGCGGCCCGCGTGCAATGGCGGACCCGGCGGTCACCGGGGCGCAGCGGCAACGAGGAGGGCAGTGCCATGCAGGTGCAACGCAGCGCGCCATCGATCGAGGACGCCCGGACGAACGACGACCCCCAGGTCGCCGGGACGACCGGGGCGTCCACCCCGCTGGCGGTCTGGGCCGCTTCCGCCCTGCAAGGCCGGATCGGTGCGGACGACGACGACGTCGAGGACGAGCGGCACATCCTCCGCGGCTTCGAATAGGCGCGGCCGGCGCGCCGCCGGCGGCGCCGCTCAGAGCCAGCCGCGACGCTTGAAGATCAGGTAGAGGGTGCCGCAGACGAGCGCCATCAGCGCGACCGCGAAGAGGTAGCCGTACCGCCAGCGCAGCTCCGGCATGTGGACGAAGTTCATGCCGTAGACGGTGCCGATGAGGGTCGGGGCGAACAGGATCGCCGCCCAGGAGGAGACCTTCTTCAGCTCCTCGTTCTGCGCGTAGCTCGCCGCGGTGAGGCTGCGCATCTCCTCGTTCTGCTGCTGCGAGACGAGGGTGGCGTTGACGGCCAGGATGTTCTGCAGCAGGTGCCGGAAGCTGTCCACCCGCTCCACCACCTGGGTCAGGTGGTCGGTCACGTCGCGCAGGTAGCGCTGCAACTCCTCGTCCGTGCCGTATTTGCCGGAGCCGGCGGCGAGCGCGCCCAGCACGCCGAGCAGCGGACGGGCGGCCCGCTGGAACTGGATCACCTCACGGCTGAGCTCGTAGATGCGCCGGCTGGCGTTCGGGTCGCCGCCGAAGACCTCGGTCTCGATCTCGTCGATGTCGTTCTCCAGCCCGGCCACCACCGGGGCGTACCCGTCGACGACCTGGTCGAGGATCGCGTAGAGCACCGCCTGCGGGCCGCGCGCGAGCATCTGCGGCTCGCCCTCCATCCGCCGCCGGGTGGCGGCCAGGTCGGGCGCCTCACCGTGCCGCACGGTGATGACGAACCCGGGGCCGATGAACAGGTGCAGCTCGCTGAACTCGACCTCTTCGCGCAGGTCCTCGTAGCGGGCCGCGCGCAGCACGACGAACAGGGTGTCCCCGTAGCGTTCCAGCTTGGGCCGCTGGTGCGCGTTGATCGCGTCCTCGACGGCCAGCTCGTGCAGCCGGAACTCCCGTGCCAGCGAGGTGATCTGGTCCGGGTCCGGCCGGTACAGCCCGATCCAGGCCATCGCGTCGGCTTGTTCCTGCAGGCACCGGTACGTGTCGGCGAGCGTGGACGGCGACGCGAACCGGCGCCCCCCGGTGTAGACGGCGCTGTCGACGAGACCACTGGGGGCGGCCGCCGGCGCCTCGGGACGCCGACCGCCGGGGCCGGTCTCGTTCTCGTCGAGTTGACGCCCGAAACCACCCTCCGGGTGGGGGTCGGCGGCACCGACCATGACCACCTCCCCCAGCACGCCTCCCACCGAACCGCGCTGGATCCCCGCATCCCCCCGACCGAAACCCCGGGCGAACGTCGGACGGGGTCAGCCGTCGAGACGGCGGACCATGTTCATGATGGTCTCGACCTGTGCACCGCCTTTGATCGGGTAGTTCGTCGCGCCGAGGTAGCCCCACCAGTCCCAGCAGCCGTTCGGGTTGGCGGCTGCGGTGGTGGCCTGCGGGTAGAGCACGATCATGTTGTTCGTGTCGGCGTACTGGTTGAGGTTGGCCCGGTCGACGAAGGCGGTGCCGACCTTGCCGTACCCCTGGAGGCAGCCGTGCAGCGCGACGAGCAGCCGGCACGACTGGCCGGCGGCGCACGGAGCCGGCACATAGGCGAAGCCGGCGGAATCCATGCTGAGGCCGTTGGCCCAGCCGCCCACCGCGAAGGTGTTCTGGGCGAAGCGGATCAGCGTGCCGCGCAGTGGGCCGGTGTTCGGTGCCGCCACCGACCCGAGGAGCCTGCGCAGGAACGCGTTCTGCGGGTCGGTGCCGCAGTCGTTGAGGTAGGGCGACGCGGTCACGGTGCACCCACCGGTGCCGTACGGGGTGACCCAGGCGTGGCCGGCCGACGAGCCGCTGTCGTACTGCACGCTCGCGCCGAAGTGCTGGTGGTAGCGGACCAGGTCGTCGGTGACCGACTTCTTCACGCTGGTGTCCGAATTGCCGTGGAAGACGTACGCGGGACGCGAGGCGAGGTTGCCCACCGGGTCGATCCAGCCGTACGTCGCCCAGGTCCGGGTGTACGTCTGCAGGTTGGCGAGGTAGGTCGGGTAGATGTTGTCGCCGCACGCGTAGAGCGCCTGGCTCACCGTGTTCTGCGCGCAGTAGTAGGGGCCGGCGGCGAAGACGGCCGACCCGCGGATCCGCCCGGAGTAGGCCACCTGGAGCTGGGTGGCCAGGTACCCGCCGGAGGAGACCCCGGCGACGTACACCGAGGAGACGTTGTAGGTGCTCAGCGAGCCGGCGACCGGCGGCACCGTGTACGGCGTGCCGGCGGCGTGCGCGGCGCTCACGGGGGGCACGGCCAGCAGCACGCCGACGGCGGCGGCGGCCAATCCCTTCCACGGAACTCTCATGCTTCAACTCCTGTGGTGGACGCCGGTGGCGCCGGCGTGCGCCGACGGTACCGAGACATACATCACAGTCCATATGAGCGCCGGCCACACAACGGACCGCCCGCGGATGTCGTCCGCCGCCGTCCGACCCCGGACGGGCGGTGTCGGCTGGCCGGGCCCGGGTATCCGGTAGCGGCCCGCACGCCGCCGGGCGCCGTACCGCGCGGGGAGGCCTCGATGCAACAGCGTTCCGACGAGCAGCGCCCGCCGGCCCGGGACCGCCCGGAGCAGGGGGAACGCCGCGCGCCGGAGCGGCTCACCGACCGGGACGACGACGCCATGACGGACGAGGACGCGCGCGCGCCGGACACGGCGGTCACCGAGGAACCCGAGGAGGAACCGTAGGCGCCGTCCGGGTGGATCGTCACCCACTGCCGGGTTTGCCCGCCGGGCCGACGGGAAGGCGCCGCGGCGAGCACGCCCCGCGGGTGAGGAGGAGCAGTGACCGTCCCGGTGTCGTACCGGTCCGCCCCCGGTGACCGCACCTGACCCCGGCGCGGACGATCGCGCCGTCCAACCGCGCCGCGGACTCCGGCCGGTCACCGAACAGACCCGGGTCACCACCGCGGAACTCTTCTTCGACCTGGTCTTCGTCTTCGCGTTCATCCAGGTCACCACGCTGATGACCACGGAGGCCTCTGGCCTCGGCGTACTGCACGGGCTGCTGGTGCTGACCATGATGTGGTGGTCCTGGTCGCTCTTCGCGTGGCTGGGCAACCGGGTCCGGGCCAACTACGGGCTGTCGCGGTTCGTGCTGCTGGCCGTGACGCCGGTGATGTTCACCCTGGCGGTCAACACCCGGGAGGCGTTCACCGACGAGCCCGGCGGGCTGTACTCGCCGCTGTTCTTCGTCGCCAGCTTCGTGACGTTGCGCGTGCTCTACCTGGCGCTGCGGTGGTACGCCTCGCCGGCGCTGCGCGGCCGGGACCGGATCGCGCTCGTCGCGCCGATGCTGGCCTCCGCCCTCCTGCTGCTGGCGGCGGCCCTGCTCCCCCGGTCCGGCCTCGGGGAACGGACCATGCAGGTCGGCCAGGTCGTGCTCTGGGTGGTCGCGGTGGCGGTGGACTACGGCGTCGGACTGGCCGTACGGGTCTCCGAGCGAGCGGTCTTCTCCGCTCGGCACTGGGCGGAACGGCACAACCTGATCGTCATCGTGGCGCTCGGCGAGGTGCTGGTGGCGGTCGGCATCGCGGGAGCGGACCTGCACAACACCCCCGGCCTGATCCTGACCTCGGCGCTGGCCGTCGTGGTCGCCGGCGCGCTGGAGTGGATCTACTTCGACCTCTCCGCCCTCTCCGGCGAACACGCGTTGCACGAGGCCGGCCCGGCACGCCGAGTGGCCCTCGCCCGGGACGGCTACAGCTACCTGCACCTGCCGATGATCGCCGGGATCATCCTGCTGGCCCTCGGCCTGAAGCACACCCCGTCGCTGGTCGTCGCCGCGCCCACCTTCTGGCGGGGCGACCCGCTCGACCCGCTGGGCCGATACGCGATGTACGGCGGAGTCGCGCTGTTCCTGGTGGCGCACGCGGCCTTCCAGTGGCGGCTCAGCCGCCTGGTGCGGGCGCTCGTCTGGCCCCGACTCGTCGCGGCGGCGGTCCTGCTCGCGATGTTGCCCGTCACCGGCCGGATCTCGGCCACCCGGGCGCTGCTGTGGCTGACGGTCATCTGCGTCGTCACCGCGGTGGTCGAGTTCGTGGTCAGCCGTGGGCAGCGGCGTCGGCTTCGGCAGGCCCTCGCCGACGAGGCGGAGGGAACCTGCTCCGGCGACACCGGCCTGGGCGGGCCGGCCGGCTGACCGATGGAGGGGGTGCCTGGGCTACTCCGGCTCCTCGACGAGGAGGTCGCCGCGCCAGATCGGCAGCCAGAAGATCGGGACGAGCGCGGCGAAGACCGCCAGCCCCACCGCCGGAACGAGGGCGCCGACCAGGGTTCCGGCCAGGGTGACCACCGGGGCGAGCCAGAACCGTCGACTGAGCTTCCGGGCGCCGGCCGCGTCGATCGTCGATCCCAACCGCCGGTGGTGGTACCGCGCGTACTCCCAGAGCAGGTTGAAGAGGAGCGTGCCGACGCCGACCGCGGCGCCGTAGAAGATCACCGCCACGCTCTCGCCCTCGTCGTCGCGGAACGCCGCCGCCAGCACGGAGGCCGCGAAGGGGAAGAAGGCCACCGCCATCAGCAGCATGGTGTTCAGGAAGAGCAGCGCCCGCCCGACGGGACGGATGTGGTTGAAGATCACATGGTGGTTGACCCAGACCTGCCCGATGAACAGGAAGGTCACGGCATAGGCCGTGTAGGACGGCCAGAGGTCGAGCAGGCCCTGGAACAGGTGCCGGGTGTCCTCCGGTGGGCTGATCTCCAGCACGAGCAGGGTGATCGAGATGGCGAAGACGGCGTCGCTGAAGCCGATGACGCGGATCCGCTCCGGCCCCGGCCGCTCGCCTCGGTCTCTGTCCGTCACCGACCCGTCCGCCTCCCGCCCCGGTCCCGACACGTCGGTGGGACAACGACCGTCCCGGCGTCGGGTGACCACGCCGTTAGCCTGCTCACTTCAGGGCCTGAAACTTTGCACGGCCTGCAAGATCGCTCCTAGAGTGGCGCGGTGACCGTCGGCAGCGCCTCTCCCGCCACGGCCGGCCGACGGGATCGCAAGAAGCAGCAGACCCACCGCGCGCTGGCCACCGCCGCGCTGCGCCTGGTCGCCGAGCGCGGTCTCGAGCACGTGACGGTGGAGGAGATCAGCGCGGCCGCGGACGTCTCGTCCCGCACGTTCTTCAACTACTTCCCCAGCAAGGACGACGCCCTCATCGGTGACCATGCCCTCGACAGCGCCCGGTTCGTGGCGCGCTTCGCCGAGGTGCCCCCGGAGGTGCCCGCCCTCGCGGCGATCCGCGCGGCCCTCGGCGAGGTGATCGAGGAGATGCAGGCAGACCGCGAGCTGTGGCTGCTGCGGATGGTCGTGATCTCGCGGAATCCCGCCCTGCTGCCGCGCCTGGCCGCGGTCGGCGCCGAGACGGAACGCGCGATGACCGAGGTCGTCGCCGCCCGGGTCGGCGTACCGGCGGACCACGGCTTCCCGCCCCTGCTCACCACCGTCAGCGGCGCCGCGTTCCGCACCGCCATGCTCCGCTGGGCCGCCGCCGGCGGCGCCCGGTCCCTCGCCGACCTGGTCGACGAGGCCTTCGACACGCTCGCCGCCGGCCTGCCGGATCCCGATCGCACCCGCACGACGAGTTAAGGAAACCGATGTCCGCACCCACCGTGCCCGCCGACGCCGCCGCCGCCGAGGCCGGCCCGGCCCGCATGTCCCGCCGGGAGGTCCTGCAGGCCCTCTCCGGCCTCATGGTCGGCATGTTCGTGTCGATCCTCGCCTCCACCGTCGTGGCGAACGCGCTGCCGCGCATCATCGCCGACCTGAACGGCAGCCAGACCGTCTACACCTGGATCGTCACCACCGAACTGCTGGCCATGACGGCGACCGTGCCGCTGTGGGGCAAGATGGCCGACCTCTACAGCAAGAAGTTGCTCATCCAGTCGTCCCTGGCGCTGTTCGTGGCCGGCTCGCTCATCGCCGGTTTCACCCCGAACGTCGAGGTGCTGCTGCTCAGCCGGATCGTGCAGGGTGTCGGGGCCGGCGGTATGACCGCCCTCGCCACCATCGTCATGGCCGCCATGATCCCGCCGCGCGAGCTCGGCCGGTACGCCGGCATCTTCGGCGCCGTCTTCGGCGTCGGCACGATCGCCGGGCCACTCATCGGCGGGGTCCTGGTCGACACCTCCTGGCTCGGCTGGCGCTGGTGCTTCCTGATCGGCGTCCCGTTCTCGATCCTGTCGATCGTCCTGCTCCAGCGGACGCTGCACCTGCCCGTCGTCCGCCGCGAGGTCCGGATCGACTGGCTCGGCGCCGCTCTGATCACGACCGGCGTCTCCGTGCTGCTGGTCTGGTCCTCGCTGGCCGGCAGCAAGTTCGCCTGGGCGTCCGGCTGGACCGCCCTGATGGTCGCCGGCGGCGTCGCGTTGCTGGCGGTGGCGGTGTTCGTCGAGTCCCGGGCCGCCGAGCCGATCATCCCGCTGGACATCTTCCGCAACCGGACGGTGTCGCTGGCGACCGTCGCCAGCGTCCTGGTCGGCGTGGCGATGTTCGGCGGCACCGTCTTCCTGTCGCAGTACTTCCAGATCTCCCTCGGCAAGTCGCCGACCGTGGCCGGTCTGATGAGCCTGCCGATGATCTTCGGGTTGCTCGTGTCGTCGACGGTCGCCGGGCAGCTCATCACGAAGTACGGCCGCTGGAAGATGTTCCTGGTCGCCGGCGGCGCGATCATGACGGTCGGCATGGTCCTGCTCGGCACCATCGGCGCCGGCACCAGCGTTGTCCTCCTGTCGGTCTACATGGCCGTGCTCGGCATCGGCGTCGGCATGCTCATGCAGAACCTGGTGCTCGCCGCGCAGAACGACGTGCCGGCCCACGAGCTCGGCGCGACCACCTCGGCGCTGACGTTCTTCCGCAGCATGGGCGGCGCGATCGGCGTCAGCGCGCTGGGCGCCGTCCTGGCCAACCGGGTCACCCACCTGACGATCGAGAAGCTCGGCCCGGCGGCGGCCGGCGGCGGCACGTCCGCCGAGGTCCCGGACCTGTCCACGCTGCCCGAGCCGGTGCTGCGCATCGTGCAGGACATCTACGGCAGCGCCACCGCCGAACTGTTCCTGGTCGGCGCACCGCTGGCCCTGCTCGCGATGATCGTGGTCGTGTTCATCAAGGAGAAGCCGCTGCACACGCTCAGCGGCGACGAACGGCGGGCCCAGGAGGAGGCCGCGGCGCAGGCCGCCGGCGTCGCCCACTGACGACCCGCTCCGACGGGGTCCCGCAGCGCCGGCACCGCGCTGCGGGACCCCTTCGTCGTCTCCGCGCCGGACGCCGCGCGCCACCGCGCTCGTCGCCGCGGGCGCTATGACTCAGAGTCATAAATGTGCCTCTGAGTCATAACGCTCGGCGAAGAGCCGGCTCCGTCGGGGCCGGCAAGTCCGCCGGATGGGATCGAGGCGGTCCTGGCGACCAACTGCGCCGACCTAGGCTCAAGGCAGCCGCTGTTCGGGCAGAGGGACCCGGGCGTGACGCCCAAGCCCACGGCGACGGGTCGGGGGACGCCACCGACCCTCCACTCCCCGCCTTCGTCGAAAGGAGCCGTCGTCGTGCAGATTCTCTGGTCCGCCACACCACCGGCACCGCCGTCTCGCACGCCCGGCCGCGCGATCCCCGTCCGCAAGCTGTCCCTGCTCAGCGTGGCGGTCGCGGTCGGACTGGCCGCTCACCACGATCCCGAGCTGACCAGCCAGGTCCTCCTCGGGCTGGTCACCTTCACCGCCCTGGACCGGCTGGACGCCTCGATCCGCTGAACCGTCGGCCCGGACGGCACGGCCCGTCCGGGCCTTCCACCCGCCCGCCGCCTCCGGCGCCGCCGCCGGACATCCGTCCGCGCCCGACATCCGCCCGCACGGCAGTCGAGGTCGTCACCGACGATCTGTCCTTCGGCGGTCCACGCCGCGACCAGGGACGCCGCCCCTACGAGCGGTCGAGAGTTGGATACCCGTGGAGATCGGGCCCGCCGCACCGGCCAACGCGACTTCACCGCCCGGGCGGTGGAACAGCCCGACGTCGACGAGGACTGGTCGAAGCTGCGTCGTCACCGTTGCCTACCGTGCCGCCTCCGGCGGCGCCACGTCACCCACGTGGATCGGATGTCACGCCCGGAGTGGCTGCGGCGCTCAAGGTGACGACGGTACCGGTAGCGGAGGTGTGGAAGGTGACGTCGTCGCAGAGCTGCTGCACCAGCCAGAGCCCGCGCCCGCCCAACGTCTCCGGGGACGGCAGCTGGGGCGAGACGTGATCGGGGATGCCACCGCCCTGGTCGTGGACCGCGACCACGACCCGGTCCGGCCCGGACGTGACCGTCACGTCGGCGCTGCCTCCGCCGTGCTGGATCGCGTTGATCACGGCCTCGTTCACCGCGATGGTGAACTGTTCGGCGTGGTCGGGCGCCAGGCCGGCGCTGAGGGCCGCGTCGGTCACCCGGTGCCGGACCGCGGCGACCTCGGGCGCCGTGACACCGCGCACCGTCGCCGCAGCCGGATGTGTCTCCGGCTGGTCGGCTGAAGTCACATCCACAACGTCCTCACCGCCGGAGCCTAGCCGCCACCGCCCGTCGGCGCCCGACACGCCGCGACAGCCGGTGCCTCACTATAAAGTCAGCAGGTCCGTCGGGTCCCGGGACGTGAGAGGAGGAGTTCGCATGGCACTGTCGCTGTCCAGCCGCCGGGTGGCCGACGCCGTCACCGTCAGCGCGCAGGGGGAGGTCGACCTTCCCACCGCCGACGACCTGGAGCGGGAGATCGCGGCAGCCGTCGGCAGCGACGCCACCGCGATCCTCGTCGATCTCGGCGGGGTGACGTTCCTGGACTCCGCCGGGATCAACGTCCTGCTCAAAGGCCGGCGACTCGCCGACCAGCACGGCAAGTCCTACCGTGTCGCGGGCGCCCAGGGTATGGTCCGTCAACTCCTCCGGATGACCGGGGTGTGGGAGCATCTCTCCACCCCGCCCGCCGGCGGGTAGTCGCGTTGCGGCGGATGCGGGCCCCGTCCGGCCGGGTGGCCGTCGGCGTCGGCCCGGGCCCCTCCCGGCGGTCGAGGATGCGATGGTGATGAGCGGCGAGGTCTCACGAGCCGGCAGCGAGGAGAAGCTCCGTCGGCTACAGACCGTGACAGACGCCGCACTGTCCCACCTCGGCCTGGAGGATCTGCTCGACGAGCTCCTGGAGCGGACCCGCGACCTGCTGCGGGCCGACACGGCCGCGATCCTGCTCCTCGACGGCAACGGCACCGAACTGGTGGCCACCGCGGCGAGTGGGCTCGAGCAGGAGGTTCGGCAGGGCGTGCGGCTGCCCGTCGGCCGCGGTTTCGCCGGCTCCGTCGCCGCCCGGGGCGAGCCGGTCATGATCGAGCACGTGGATCACACGAACGTCATCAACCCGATCCTGCTGACCCACGGCGTGGCCTCCGTCCTCGGCGTGCCGATGCTCGACGGATCCCAGGTCATCGGGGTGCTGCACGTCGGGACGCTGACCCCGCGCCGGTTCACCACCGACGACGTCGAACTGCTCCGACTGGTCGCCGACCGGGCCAGCCTGGCCACCCGGGCGCGGCTGTCGCGGCTCGACCGCGCCGCCGCGGTGGCCCTGCAACGCAGCCTGCTTCCGGCCCGGCCGCAGGCGGTGCCCGGGCTGGACGTCGCCGCCCGCTACGTCCCGGGCACGGAGGTCGGCGTCGGCGGCGACTGGTACGACCTCTTCCCGCTGCCGTCGGGGCACGTCGGCATCGCCATCGGCGACGTCGCCGGCAACGGGCTGCGGGCCGCGGTGGTCATGGGACGCATCCGCAGCGCGCTGCGGGCGTACGCGCTGGAGACCGCGGACCCGGCCGACGTGCTCAGCCGCCTCGACCGCAAGGTGCAGCTCTTCGAACCGGACGTGATGGCCACCGCGCTCTACGCCGTGCTGGACCCGAGCCACCGCAGCCTCACCCTCTCCAGCGCCGGCCACCTGCCCCCGATCGTCGCGGCTCCGGGCGAACCGAGCCGGCTGATCACGGTCACCCCGGACCTCCCCTTGGGCGCCTACCGTGGCACCGGCCGGCGCAGCACCCGCGCGTCCCTCGCCCCCGACAACTGCCTCTTCCTCTACACCGACGGGCTCGTCGAGCGGCGGAATCGCCCCCTCGACGAGGGCGTCGACCTCCTCCGCGCGGCGCTGACCTGCGCGTCGGCGGACATGATGTGCAGCACCGCGATGGCCGCGATGCTCACCGACGCGGCCGCCACCGACGACGTGGCGGTGCTGGCCGTACGCCGCACGGGCCACCCGCCGGCGGAGTGACCGGTCGTCCTTCGGGGCCGTCTGTCCGGATCGCCGCCGACCGGCCGCGCCGATCGTTTGCCGGGGCGGCAGGCGGGTAGACGCCGCTATCCGTCGGAGAGAAAGGCCGCGAAGGTGGACAACAGCGAGTTCATCGGCTCGGTGGCGAAGCGCCTGCGCACCTCGCCCGAGCAGGCGACCGCCATCGCGCGCGCCACGCTCACCACGCTCGCCGAGCGGATCGAGAGCGGCGAGGCGAAGGACCTCGCCGCCCAACTCCCCGACGAGTTGCGGGGGTACGCGTCCGGACCGCCCGGCGAGACCGGCCGGTTCAGCTTCACCTCGTTCATCAACCAGGTGAGCGGGCGGGCGGAGGTCGACAGCTCGCAGGCCCGGGACGGGGTCCGCGCCGTGTTCGACACCCTTCGGGAGGCACTCCCGCCGGGCGCGTACGACGACATCGTCACCCAACTGCCGGCGGAGTTCTGGCAGCTCACCGACTCGGCGGGCCGGTACGACGGGCCTCGCGGGGACTGACCGGCCGCAGGTCACGTCGCAGCCGGCGGCCGACGGCCGGCCCGGTGCCCGGTCCCGGTCCGCCCGCGCCGTTCAGATGGCCGTGGCCTGGGAAACCTTCCACTCGCCGTCGACCGGCACCAGGGTCAGCACCACCCGGTTCTGGTCGACCTTCTCCCCCGCCGTGCTCACGTTGCGCCGGTACTGGTTGAGGTAGACGAGCAGCTCCACCCGGTCGGCCTCGGCGCTGACCACACCGGTCGCGGAGACCTCGGCCAAAACCACGGCCTGCTGCTTGCCGGCCGTCTCCTTCAACGTCGCGGTCGTCTTGGCGTACTCCTCGGCGAAGCCGCCGGTGGCGAAGGTACGCCCGTTCGCGACGCTGTCGTCGAACGTCCGGTAGTCGTACGAGAAGATCGCCTTGGCGGCGGCCGGAGCGGTGGCGAGCGCCTCTCGCACGGCGGCGTCGCGCTGGCCGGCGACGCGGTCGCCGTACCAGCCGAGGGCGGTGACGGCGGCCGCGAGCACCGTCGCGACGGCGAGCGCGGGCAGCAGCGGGATCCGGCGCCGCCGCCCGGGACGCGGGGCGCGGTCACGCCGGGAAAACGTCGGGGTACGCATCAACGACCTCCTCCGGTCAGCCGACGAACTGGAGCTTCGTCACGAGCCAGGCGCCGGAGTCCCGGTCGCGCACCAGGTCCAGCTGGATCCGGTAGTGCGACGGGCGGCCGTCGGGCGCCTTCACGTTCTTGACGGTGGCGTCGACGGCCACCAGCACCACCGCCCGGTGGCGGTCACCGGAGACCAGCCCGGCGCGCAGCACGGTGCCCTGCGAGTCCACCTTGTTCTCCACCACGGCGGTGCGGACCTGCGCCTGCCCGCGGGTGAACTCGTCCTTGAAGTCGCCGGTGGCACCCGCGGTGATCCGCTGGAGGTCACGGTCCACACTGGCCGCGCTGACCGAGACGAAGTTGACGCTGGCCTGCTTGGCGGCGGCCAACGCGCCCTGCCGGGCCTGCTCGGTGGCCCGGTCGACGTACCAGCGGTGCCCGTACACCCCGGCGCCGGCGAGGGCGGCGGCCAGCAGCACCACGAGCAGGGCGACCAGGGCGCGTCGCCGGCCCGGCCCGGCCGCCTGTCCGGCCGGCTCCTCGGCGGGACGGTCCGCCGCCGGCCCGGCGGTCTTCGCGCGGTCCGTGACCGGCGGCTCCTCGGCGGGAGACGGCAGGTCCTCCACCTCCGCCGGATCACCGACCACGGTCAGGTCGCCGACCTCCGTCGGGTCCTCCACCGGCTCCTCGTCGAGCCGCTCCAGCACCTCTTCGATCCTCGTGGCCGGAGCGAGTACGGGACGGGTGACCAGCCGGCGCTGCACCGGCCGCCCGGGCGCGCCCGCCTTGGCTCCCTTGATCACTCTGAGCGTGCGCTCCCTGCGGGTCGGCACACCGCCACCTCCCTCTCCTGCGCCGGTCACGGAGTCACCCCGGCGAGCAACAGCTGCTTCCACGACTGGTCCCCCGCGGTCCGGTACTGCCCGCCGGTGCCGCCGAACTGCAACGGCCGGCCGTCCGAGCCGAGCACCAGGCCGGTCGCCGGGTCGTACCCGCCCGGGGCGGTCGGTCCGGAACCGGCGGCCGGGGGTGCCGGTGCGGGCTCACGGCCGCCCGGTCGCGGCGCGTTGCCGGCGCCCCGGACGCTCCCGCCGGCCGCCCGTTCCCCCGCGTCGCACCGCGTGCTGCCGCCGGAGTACACGCAGGACGGCGGATCGCTCACGTTGAGCACCAGGCCGAGGTGGGCGGTGCCGTCGCCGGGGGTGACGGTGAACCCCCCGGCCACCGCGATCGGGTAGGTCACCAGCAGTTGCTCGATCCCGGGCAGCCGGCGGGCGGCGATCCCGTTGACGGTCACCAGGTTGCCCAGCAGGGTGCCGACGGTCGGCTCCAGGCCGCGCAGCAGCGCCCGCAGTTCGGCGCCGGCCGGCGGGCCGTCGGCGAGCAGCCGGCGCAGGTCCGGATCGGCGGCACGGACCGTGGCCGCCAACGCCGCCAGCCCCGCCGACCAGCGGCGCAGCGCCTCGGCCGACTCGGCCTGCGTGGTCAGCACGGTACGCCCGTCGCGGATCAGCGCCAGCGTCTCGGGCAGCCGCGCCCCGGCGTCGGCCAGCAGGGCGTCACCGGCGTCGAGGATCCGGGCCAGCGCCTGCTCGTTGCCCTCGAACGCGGCGCCCAGCTCGGTGATCAGCACGGTGAGGTCGGCCGGATCCACCGACCGGACCAGCGCGTCCAGATTGGTCAGCAGCGCCTCCGGGGCGAGCGGCACGCCGGTGCGGTCCGCCGGAATCACCGAGCCGTCGACCAGGTAGGGCGCGCCGTCGCGCTCCGGCCGCAGGTCCACGTACTGCTCGCCGACGGCCGAACGCTGGGTCACCACGGCCCGCAGCGCGGCGGGCACCCGCACACCCCGGCCGATCCGCAGCTCTGCCCGAGCGCCGCCGTCGCGCAGCTCCACGGCGGTGACCCGGCCCACCGGCACGCCCCGGTAGGTGACCGGCGCGTTGGGGAAGATGCCGCCGGCGCGGGTGAGATCCAGGTGGACGAGATACCCGCCGCCGAGCAGCCGGTCGCCGAGCCCGACGTAGCGGACCCCCACATACCCGATGCCGAGCAGGCTCACCAGGACGAAGGCGAGCACCTGAAGTTTCGCGATTCGTCCGATCATCCCAGCACCCCTCCCCCGAGCACGTCGCCCAGGTCGCCGATCAGCCCGGTCACCGCACCGGTCACCGGCAGTACGCACTCCGCGGTGAGCACCGTGCCGGGCAGCAGCTTCGTCCCGGCCGGGAAGGCGGTGCCGGTCGGCACCAGGCCCTTGGGCAGGATCAGCGCGCCGAGCGGCACCACCGAGCCGGGCTTGAGCAGCTTGCAGCCCTCGGGCAGCAGGCATTCGGTGGGCGGGGTCCAGGTCGTCGGGAAGTCCTTGAGGTCGGGCAGGCACTCGATCAGCGGCGGCAGCTCCGGCTTCGGGCGGCCGCCGCTGCCGGTTCCCGGCCGGGGACGCGGGGTGGTGCCACCGGCGGACGAGGGCGGTGTCGATCCGGGAGCGGACGGTCGGGCCGTCGACCGGGCCGGCTCGGGCGCGGCGACGACCAGGTTGGCCAGGATGTTGGCCGCGTCCAGGTCGGCGGTGATGGCGAGGTTGACGAAGTCACCGACGATCGCACCGTCGGCGTTCGGTGGGAACGGGAAGGACAGCATGAAGTCCAGCGACTTCGGCAGGTTGTCGCCGGCCCGGGCCAACTGCTCCAGGATCGGTTGCAGCGCCCGTACGCTGGCCAGGGTGTCGTCCCGGCTGCGGGTGACCACCCGGCTGCCGACCTTGCCCAGCTCGCCGAGAGCGGTCAGCGCGTCGGTGAGCTGGGTACGCTGATCGGCCAGCACGGTCAGGCCCGGGGCGAGGGAGTCGAGCGCCTCGCCGACGACCTCGCGCTGCCGGCTGAGCCGGTCGGTCAGCCGGTCGAGCGCCTCGATGGCCCGCACCAGGTCGGCCTTCTGCCGCTCCAGCCCGCCGACGAACGTGTCGAGCTGGTGCAGCGCGTCGCGGACGGCCGGTTCCCGCCCGTCGAACGCCTGGCCCAGCTCGGTGGTGATGGTCCGCAGCTGGGCCAGCCCGCCGCCGTTGAGCAGCAGGCCGAGCGCGGCGAGCACCTCCTCGACCTCGGCGCCCCGCCGGGTCCGCGACAGCGGGATGACGTCACCGTCGGCGAGCCGCTCGCTGGCGGCCCCGGTGGGGGGCGCCGCCACCGTCACGTACTTCTCGCCCAACAGGCTGCTCTGCCGGACGGCGGCGGTGGCGTTCGCCGGCAGCCGCACCCCGCGGTCGACGCGGAGCCGGACCCGGGCGGTCCAACCGGCCAGCGAGATCTTCTCCACGCTGCCCACCGTCACGTCGTCGACCTTGACGGCGGCCTGCGGCACCAGGTCGAGCACGTCGGTGAACTCGGCGGTGACCGTGTACCCGTCGCCGGCGGGGGCGCCGCCCGGCAGTGGCAGGTCGGCCAGCTCGGGCAGGCCGCAGCCGGTGGTGAGCAGCAGCACGGCGACCGCTCCGGCCAGCGCGCGCCGCACCCGCGCGCCGGCCGGAGCCCGTCCCCCGCACCCGCCCGCGCGGCTCGCAAGCTCTCGCACCTTCACCGAGCCACCTCCGTTCGCGACTGCGGGGCTCGCCAGCTCACTCCACGCGCTCACAGCACACCTCGCAGGATGCCGCCGAGGGTCAGGTCACGGGTGATGCCGGGGCCGCCCGGCGCCCCGTCCGAGCCCGGTCCACCGGCGGAGCTGACCGGAGGGGGTGCCGGTGGGGTCGGGCCGGTCGCCGGGGCGCCGGGCGGCAGCTTGAGGAGCTTGCGGAGCTGGTCGGTCATCGGCAGCTTGCGGGCCTGCAGCGTCTGGGCGAGGGCCAGGCAGGTCTCGGGCACCTGGGCCCGGGGGAGCTGATCCACGATCAGCGAGCAGACGAAGCCGGCCGGGTCGTACGGGCCCATCACGTTGTCCCGCGTGTCGAGGGTGCCCGAGCGGGGGTTGTAGGCCAGCGCGAGGTTGTTCACCGTCAGCGGCGCCACGTCGAGGATGTCGATGACGGCCTTCTGCTGGCGGACGAGCACGCCGGTCACGTCGGCGAGCGCGGCGACGTTGCCGGTCAGCTCGTCGCGGTTGCTCCGCACGAAGGCGGTGACGTCGGCCAGCGCCGCGGCGAGGTTGCGCAGGGCGGCCGCCAGCTCGTCCCGCTCCCCGGCGAGCTGCTCGGCGACGTCGGCCAGCTGCTGCTGGAAGCCTCGCACCTGCTGGTCGCTGCGGGCGAGCGCGGTGGTGAACCGTTGCAGGTTCGCCACCGAGCCGAACAGGTCCTGCCGGCCGTCGGCGAGCGTGTCGAGCGCCCGGGACAGGCCGTCCAGGGTCGCGTGCAGGTCGTCGCCGTTGCCGGCCAGGTTGGCCCGCCCGGTCGCCAGCAGGTCGGAGAGCGCGCCGTCGGCGTTGGCGCCCTGCGGGCCGAGCGCCCGGTTGAAGTCGTCCAGCGCCTGGTAGATGTCGTCGATCTCCATGGGCGCGGCGGTGCGGCCCACCGGGATCTCGGCGCCGTCCGGCAGCGCGGCGCCGCCGGTGAACGCGGGGGTGAGCTGCACGTACCGGTCGCTGACCACGCTGGGCGGGACGATCAGCGCCTGGGCGTCGGCGGGGATCTCCAGCTCCGGGTCGTAGCGCATGCCCACCCGGACCACGCGACCCTGCGGGGTGACCGACTCGACCTCGCCGACCCGCACGCCGAGCACGCGGACGTCGGAGCCGGGATAGACCCCGACCGCCCGGGTGAAGTAGGCGACCACCCGCCGCTGGGCCGGATCGTGGCGCCACACCACGAGGCCGGCGGCGAGCGCGGTCAGCAGCACGGTGGCGGCGGCGAGCGGGCGGCGCCAGCGTCGGATCGGGCCGGCCATCAGCGTCCTCCCGTCGGCACGTAGGGCTGGAGCAGCCCGCTGACGTACGAGTCGAACCAGCGGCCGTTGCCGACCACGTTGGCGAAGGCGGTCACGAACGGCGCCATCCGCTGGATGGTCTGCGCCAGCTCGTCGCGGTTGCGTTGCAGGACGGCGACCACGTCCCGCAGCTTGCGCAGCGCCGGTTCCAGCTGTGCGCGGTTGTCGGCGACCAGTCCGGACAGCTCGGTGGCCAGCTCGTCGGTGCCCACCAGCAGCCGGTGGATGGCGTCCCGGCGACGACTGACCTCGGCCAGCAGCGCCTCGCCGTCGGCGACCAGCTTGCGGAACTCCTCGTCCCGGGTGGCCAGCACGTCCGTCACCTGACGGGCCCGGCCGAGCAGCTCCCGCAGCTCGGCGTCCCGCTCCGCGACGGTGCGGGACAGCCGGGAGAGCCCGACCAGCGAGGAGTTGACGCTGCCGGGGGTGTCGGCGAACGTCTCGGAGAGGGTGCGGAACGCGGCGGCGAGCTGGTCGGTGTCGACCCGGTCGACGGTGTCGGCCAGCCCGGTGACGGCCTGCACCACGTCGAACGGCGTGGCGGTGCGGTCCAGCGGGATCTGCGCCCCCTCGGGCAGCCGGTCCGGGCCGGCCGGGGCCAGCGCGAGGTACTTCTGGCCGAGCACCGTCTTGATCCGGATCGTGGCGCCGGTCTCCCGGCCGAGCCGTACGCCGTCGTCGTCGACCCGGAACCGCACCCGCACGTACGGCTGCGCGCCGCGGGCCAGCTCGACCGCGGTCACCGCGCCGACCCGGACCCCGGCCACCCGGACCTCGTTGCCGGTGGCGAGGCCGCTGGCGTCGGAGAAGGCCGCCTCGTACGACCGGCCGGTGAGGGCGGCCAGCCGGTCGAGCTGGAAGGAGCCGAGCAGGGTCGCCGCGATCACGGCCAGCCCGACCGCGCCGACGACGACCGGGTTGCGTTCGCGGAAGGGTTTCACTGGCTTCCTCCGGTGGCGCAGCGGGCGGCCGGGGCGCTGAGGGTCGCCGGGTTGAGCGGGGCGTGGCCGGCGACCGCGACCCGGCCGTCGAAGTCGCAGAGGTAGAAGTTGAACCAGGAGCCGTAGGAGGCGACGCGGGTCAGCGACTCGTACCGCTCCGGCAGCCGGCCGAGGGTGCCGTCGATGACGGCAGCGTTCCGGTCGAGGGTGCCGGCGAGGTCACCCAGCGCGCGGACGTCGGCGGCGAGCGGCGGCCGAGCGTCGTGCAGCAGTCCGGCGGTCACGTCGGTGAGTCCGCCGAGGTTGGCCAGCGCGTCGCCGATCGCGGTGCGGTCCGCGGCGAGGCCGGAGACGAACTGCTGCACCTGGGCGATCGTCTGGTCGAGCTCGGCGTCCCGGCCGGCCAGCGTGGCGAGGACCTGGTTGAGGTTGGTGACCACCCGGCCGATCACGGCGTCCCGGTCGGCCAGCGTGTTGGTCAGCGAGGCGGTGCGTTGCAGCAGGCTGGTGACCGTGCCGCCCTCGCCCTGGAACACCTGGATGATCTCGTAGGCGAGCTTGTTGACGTCGTCGGGGCTCAGCGCGGTGAACAGGGGCCGGAAGCCGTTGAACAGCGTGGTGAGGTCCAGCGCCGGGGTGGTCTGGGCGAGCGGGATCAGCCCGTCCCGCCGCAGCGGGCGGCCGTCCCCCGGCCCCTCGGTCAGCGCCAGGTACCGCTGGCCGACCAGGTTCCGGTATCGGATCTTGGCGCGCACGCTGGTGGCCACCGGCAGGTCGGTGGTGACCGTGAAGGCCACCTCGGCGACGGTGTCGTCGACCACCCGGATGTCGCCGACCTTGCCGACGCGGACGCCGGCGACCCGGACGTCGTCGCCGGGGAGCAGCCCGGTCACGTCGGTGAACCGGGCCCGGTAGGTGACCCCGCCGGGCGGAAAGGCGCCGAGGGTCTGGGCGAGCAGCGCGGTGAGCAGCATCGTCACCGCGGCGAAGAGCAGCAGCTTGACCAGCGGGGCGAGCGTCTTCCCGGTCATCGCTCGGTCACCACCCCGCCGCGCAGCAGCGGACCCCAGAGCAGGACCGCGATGTCCGGCACCTCCGCCGGCAGGGTGCCGGTGAGCGCGCCGATGAGCGGTTTGACCAGGGATCGCTCCTCACCGGTGGCGGCCCGGCCCATCTCGGCGGGGACGCCGTCGCCGGTGGGCACCGCCACCCGGGCCGGGGCCGGGGGTTGCTTCCCGGCCGCCGCCGGCACGCCGACCGGCAGCAGCGGGCGGGGGCGCTCGCCGGAGTAGTCGTAGCCGTCGTTGACCGGGTGCTCGGGCGCCGGCACCTTCGGATGCGGCAGGCCGTAGCACTGCGGGCCGTTGCGCGCGCCGTACACCGGCTCGTCCCGGCCCGGCTCGTACGGCCCGCCGTCTTTGGTCACCTCCAGGGTGATGTGCATCCGCCCGCCGGCGAAGACCTCCTCGACCCGTGGTTGCAGGGTGACCAGGCCGTCCATGAGGCACGGGTACTCCGGGGCGTACGTGGCGAGCAGTTCCAGCACCGGCCGGCTGACCGCCCCGAGTCGGATAAGCTGGTCGCCGTGCCGGTCGAGGAAGCCCTCGGTCGCCTCGGCGGTGCCGGTGGTGTCGGCGAGGAACGCGGCGAGCTGGGTCCGCTGGTCGGCGACGGTGCGCGCGGTGACCGTCACGTCGCGCAGGAGGGCCAGCAGGTCGGGCAGGGCCGCGTCGTAGCTGTCCAGCACGGTGGCGAGCTTCCGGACGTCCTCGGTGATGGTGGGCAGGGCCGGGTTGAGCTGGCTCAGGTACGCGCCCAGCCGCTCGACGTTCGCCCCGAGTTGCTCGCCCCGTCCGTCGAGGGCGGTGGCGAGCGCGCCCAGCGTCGCGGCGAGCTGGTCGGGGCGGATCGACTGCAACAGCGGCAGCGCCTCGTCGAGCACCCGCTCCAGCTCCACCGCGGTGGTGCTGCGGTCCTGGCCGATGACGGCGCCGTCGCGGATCGACCCGGCGCCGCCGGCGACCGGCGGGACCAGCTCGACGTAGCGCTCGCCGAAGAGCGTCTTGGGCAGCAGGCGGGCGGTCACGTCGGCGGGGATCCGGCCGGTGCGGTCCGGGTCGAGGGCCAGCCGGAGCACGGCGCCGTCGCCGCCGCTGCGCACCGAACGCACCTCGCCGACCAGCACGCCGCGTACCTTGACGTCGGCGCCCTCGGTGAGTTGGAGGCCGGCGCGGTCGGCGTGCAGGGTGACCCAGGCGACCGGGGTGAACGCCTTGCGGTAGTGCAGCACCGAAGCGGTCAGCGCCGCGGTCAGTACGGCGATGAAGGCGATGCCGAGGATGCGATGTCTCATGGTCACCCCGCGATCCGGACGGTGGTGGTCGCGCCCCAGATGGCCAGGGACAGGAAGAAGTCGACGATGTTGACGGCCACGATGGCCAACCGGACGGCCCGCCCGACGGCCACGCCCACTCCGGCCGGCCCGCCGCTGGCGGTGTAGCCGTACCAGCAGTGCACGAGCACCACGATCACGCTGAACACCAGCACCTTGGCGAAGGACCAGAGCACGTCGCCCGGGGGCAGGAAGAGGTGGAAGTAGTAGTCGTAGGTGCCCGCGGACTGTCCGAAGTAGAAGACCGCGATGGTGCGGGTGGCCAGGTAGCTGGCGAGCAGGCCGACCACGTACAGCGGGATGACCGCGATGAACCCGGCGATCATCCTGGTGGTGACCAGGAACGGCAGCGACGGCACGCCCATCACCTCCAGGGCATCCACCTCCTCGGAGATCCGCATCGCGCCGAGCTGCGCGGTGAATCCGCAGCCCACGGTGGCCGACAGGGCCAGCGCGGCCACCAGCGGCGAGATCTCCCGGGTGTTGAAGTACGCCGACACGAAGCCGGTGAACGCGCTGCTGCCGATCTGGTTGAGTGCCTGGTAGCCCTGCAACCCCACCTCGGTGCCGGTGAAGAAGGTGAGGAAGCAGATGACGCCGACCGTGCCGCCGAGCACGGCGAGCGCGCCGGTGCCGAAGCTGATCTCGGCGAGCAGCCGGACCACCTCGCGCTTGTAGCGGCGCACCGTGCGGGGGGTCCAGGCGAACGCGCGCAGGTAGAAGGCGAGCTGGCCGCCGAGGGCGTCGAGGAGTCGCAGCACCGCCACGTCAGCTTCCCTTCTGCGGTACGACCTGGAAGTACACGGCCGTGACGATGAAGTTCAGCGCGAACAGCAGCATGAAGGTGATCACCACGCTCTGGTTCACCGCGTCGCCGACCCCCTTCGGCCCGCCCTTCGCGGTCATCCCCTTGTACGAGGCCACCAGCGCCGCGGCGGCGCCGAACAGCAGCGCCTTGACCTCGCCGACCAGCAGGTCGGGTAGCTGCCCGAGGGCCTGGAAGCTGGCCAGGTACGCGCCCGGCGTGCCGCCCTGCAACACCACGTTGAAGGCGTAGCCGCCGCTCACCCCGACCACGCTGACCAGGCCGTTGAGCAGCACCGCGACCAGCATGGAGGCGAGCACCCGGGGCACGACCAGGCGCTGGATCGGGTCGATGCCGAGGACCTGCATGGCGTCCAACTCCTCGCGGATCTTCCGCGAGCCCAGGTCGGCGCAGATGGCCGAGCCGCCCGCCCCGGCGATGATCAGCGCGGTGACGATCGGGCCGGCCTCCCGGACGACGGCCAGCACCGACGCGGCGCCGGTGAACGACTGCGCCCCGAGCTGGCGGACCAGCGAGCCGAGCTGGAGGGCGATGACCGCGCCGAACGGGATCGACACCAACGCGGCCGGCAGGATGGAAACCGAGCTGATGAACCAGGCCTGCTGGACGAACTCCCGCACCTGCACCGGCCGGCGGCCGAGCGCGCGCAGCGTGTCGAGGCAGAACGCGAAGAACTCGCCGGAGCGGCGTACGGCGGTGATCGGGGCGCTCACCGGGGCCCGCCCTCGGGGATCAGCCCGGCTGTGCGGTGCCCGTCCGGCTCGCCGGACGTCGCCTCCGGAGCCCGCCGGTCCGGCTCCCCTCGCGGTGCCGCCTCCGGGCGCCGCCAGTCCGGCGCCGTCTGCGGGTGGCCGGCGAAGGACCCCGGCGGCGGGAGGACGCCGTGGTCGCGGCACCACTGCCCGGGCGGCCGCTCGGCGCGGCGCGGCCGTCCGTCGGTGGGCGGCAGCTGGAGCGGGATGGGCGGCAGCGGCGGGAGTTCGACCCCCGCCTGCGCCTCGGCCTCGAGCTCCTCGGCGTCCTTCTCCTCGGCCATGCCGATCGGGCCGATCCGCTGCGCGTTCAGGAACTGCCGCACGACCGGCTCGGTGCTGGAGAGCAGCATCTCGCGCGGACCGAACATGGCCAGGTGCCCGTGGTAGATCAGGCCGATGTTGTCCGGCACCGTGCGGGCGGTGTTGATGTCGTGCGTGACGATCAGGAACGTCGCGTCGGTGCGCTGGTTGAGGTCGATGATCAGCTGGTTCAGGTACGCGGTGCGCACCGGGTCCAGCCCCGAGTCGGGCTCGTCGAACAGGATGATCTGCGGGTCGAGGACGAGCGCCCGGGCCAGCCCGGCCCGTTTGCGCATGCCGCCGGAGATCTCGCCGGGCAGCTTTCGCTCGGCCCCGACCAGCCCGACCATGTCCAGCTTCTCGGTGACCACCGCGCGGATCTCCGCCTCGGTCTTGCGGGTGTGCTCGCGCAGCGGGAACGCCACGTTGTCGTAGATGGTCATCGAACCGAACAGCGCGCCGTCCTGGAACAGCACACCGAAGAGCTTGCGGACCTCGTACAGCGCGCGTTCGGAGAGTCGGGGCAGGTCGCGGCCCTCGATGACGATCGAGCCGCGGTCCGGGCGGAGCAGCCCGACCAGGGTCTTGAGGAACACGGACTTGCCGGTGCCGGACGGGCCGAGCAGGACGGAGATCTCGCCGGCCGGGAGGTCCAGGCTGATGTCGGACCAGACGGGCTGGCCACCGAAGGACTTGGTGAGCCCTCGCACGGCCACCTCGACTCCCATGGTCCCCTCCCCTTCCGGTCGTTACTGGAGACATCGCGGCGGACCGTCCGGATGCAACACACTTCTTTCCGGCACCGCCGCGTGACGGAGGGTGAACTAGGCAAAACCGCGCGCGGCTCGATAGCGTGCGGTTAACCGGCCGGTAACGAAGGTGCCCCTCGACGCGATGACGACCACCATCGAGCCTGAGCTCGTCAGCCGGGCCGCCCAGGGTGACCGGACGGCCACGGCGATGCTGCTCGCCGACGTCCGCCCCGGGCTGGTCCGCTACTGCCGGGCCCGGCTCGGCCGGATCGGCGGCGCGTACACCACGGCCGACGACGTCGCCCAGGAGATCTGCCTGGCGGTGCTGCGCGCCCTGCCGCGCTACCGCGAGCAGGGCACACCGTTCTCCGCGTTCGTCTACGCCATCGCCGGGAACAAGGTGGCGGACGCGCAACGGGCGGCGGTCCGGGCGGCCTCGGTCACCGCCGACGACCCACCGCCGGAGACGCCCGACGCGGAGCCCGGCCCCGAGCAGCGGGCCGTCGCCACCGACCTCGCCCGCCGCCTGTCGAGCCTGCTCGGCCGGCTGCCGGACGCGCAACGGGAGATCGTCGTCCTCCGGGTGGCGGTGGGTCTCTCCGCCGAGGAGGTCGGCGCCGTCGTCGGCATGTCCGCCGCCGCCGTCCGGGTGGCCCAGTCCCGTGCGCTGGCCCGGCTCCGTACCCTGGCCGGCGACACACTCGACGAGGTGGCGGCATGACCGAGCAGATCCGGGACGGCGGTGACGAGCTGGACCTGGCGACGATCGCCCGGGACGATCAGCTCCTCGACGTGCTCGGCCACGGCGGGCCCGGGCCGGCCGACGACGAGGTCGCCGCGATGCTGGCCGCCTGGCGCGCGGACGTCGACGACGACGGCGAGCAACGACTGGTCCGGGCCGCCACCGAAGCCCCGGTCCCGGCGGCCACCGCGGCGACGCCGATCAGCCGGGGCATCCTGCGCCTCGCCGCCGCCGTCGTCGCTCTCCTGGTGCTCGCGAGCGGGCTCGGGGTGGGCAGCCGCAACGCCGGCCCGACCAGTCCGTTGTGGTCGCTGACCCGGGTGCTCTATCCGGAGCAGGCACAGGTGCGCACGGTCGAGGACGGCATCGCACGGGCCCGGGCGGCGGTGGCGGCGGGTCGCCTCGACGAGGCCCGCCACCTGGTGCGGGAGGCCCGTCGTACGCTCGCCGACGTCGACGATCCGGCCGTCGCGACCCGGCTGGGCGCCGACCTCGACGCGCTGGACCGCGCGCTGCTCGCGGTGCCGCCGGTCCCGCCGGCGGCGCCGTCGGCCGACCCCCGGACGCAGGCCGCGCCGACGACCACGCCGGCACCGACCGGCGCCGCACCCGCGCCCGCGCCCGCGACACCCCGGCCTACGCCGTCGTCGGAGCGGCCGGGTCTGCCGAACATCCCTTCGTTGCCACCGCTGCTGCCCAGCCCGGGCCGGAGCGGCGAGACCCCCAGCCTGCCGCTGCCGTCGCTGCCCGGATTGCCGCTGCCCACCGGCATCCCACTCGGCTGAGCCGGGGGTGGCCCGCTGGCGCACGTCGGGCCGCCGCCTGGTCCACCCCGCGGCGCGCCGGGTTCAGTCCGACCGGTGGAAGAGGCGGTGCCACTCCGCCTTGACCGTGCTGACCACCGACTCGCCGACGACGTCCTCGGCGATCGTGAAGAAGGCGGGGTCGCCGGAGAACTCGGCTTTCATGGTCTGGATGATCTGATCCCGCGTCAGGTGCGGCGGAATGAGGGGCACGTCGGCGTCGACCACGGCGTCGATGACGAAGGGCCGGTCCGCGGCGAACGCCGCCTCGACGACCGCGGAGATCTGCTCGGGCGCCTCGATGCGCGCGCCGTCGAGGCCGAGCAGGCGCGCCCAGCCGGCGTACGGCACGTCCGGGAGCGAGGCCGAGGCGGGATCGGGTTTCTTGCCGAGCGTCCCGCGGGTCTCCCAGGAGACGTACGCCAGGCTGCGGTTGTTGAGCACGAGCACGACGAACTGCCGATTGGGCCAGTTCTGCCAGTGGCGCGCGACGGTGATGAGTTCGTTGACGCCGTTCATCTGCATGGCGCCGTCGCCGATGAGCGCCAGGAGCGGGCGGTCCGGGTGCGCGGTCTTGGCCGCGATGGCGTACGGCATCCCGCCACCCATGGAGAGCAACAGCCCGGCGAGGCTGCCCAGCTGGGTCGGACGCATCTGCAGGTCGCGCGCGTACCAACTGGTGGCGGTGCCGCAGTCGGCGGCCACCATCGCGTCGTCGGCGAGCCGTTCGGAGAGCGCCCGCACCACCGCCTCCGGGTTGACCGGGTGGGCGCGGGCCTTCGCCCGTTCGCTGGAGTACTGCTCCCAGCGCGCCTTCCATCCCGCGACGTCGTCGCGCCAGGCCGTGTTCGCCTGCTGGTCGAGCCGCGGCAGCAGCGCGGCCAGGGTCGCGCCCGCGTCACCGAGCAGGTTGACCTCGGTGGGATAGCGCAGGCCGCACCGTGCCCCGTCCCGGTCGATCTGCACCGCCCGGGCGGTCCCGGGCGCCGGGTAGTACTCCGAGTAGGGCATGTTCGATCCGATGATCAGCAGGGTGTCGCAGCGGCGCATGAGCTCCCAGCTCGCGGTGGTGCCGAGCAGGCCGATGGAGCCGGTCACCCAGGGCAGCCGGTCGTCGAGGACCGTCTTGCCCAGCAGCGCCTTCGCCGCCCCCGCGCCGAGCCGGTCGGCGACCTGCCGTACCAGTTCGCTCTGCCCGAGCGCGCCGGCGCCGACGAGGAGGGCCACCCGGGATCCCGCGTTGAGCACCTCCGCGGCCCTCGCCACGTCGGCGTCCGGCGGGGCGCCCACCGCGGTGCTGGGCGCGGTGCTGGTGTGGAAGTACCCGTGTGCGTCGGGCGACTGCGGCATCGCCGGCCGGTCCTGCACGTCGCTCGGCACGATCAGCACGGTCGGCGCCTTCGCCGCCAGGGCGGTCCGGCACGCGCGATCGACCATGTGCTCGACCTGCGCGGCGTCGGCGATGGTCTGGATGTACGCCTGCCCGACGTCCTTGTAGACGCTGTGCAGGTCGATCTCCTGGTAGTAGTTCCCGCCGAGTGCCGTCAACGCGGTCTGCCCGAGCACCGCGACGACCGGCACGTGGTCGAGCAGGGCGTCGTAGACCCCGTTGAGCGCGTGCAGGGCGCCGGGACCGCTGGTGACGACACAGCATCCGATCGGGCTGCCGCCGAACTTGACGTCCGCCGTGGCGGCGAAACCCGCCGTCTCCTCGTGCCGTACCTGGATGAACTCCACGTCATCGCGATCACCGATGGCGGCGATGACGCCGCCGATCCCGTCGCCGGGGTAGCCGTAGACGCGGTGCACACCCCAGCGACGCAACCGGTCCACGATGTGCTCGGCGACGTTCATGACACAGCCCTTCGGCGCCGGCGGCGGAACGGGGACACGAGCCGGTGGCCGGTCGACGGCCGGTGCGTGCCTGGATCGACCGTAGGGCGCGGGGACGGCACGAGGGACGGCTGCGGCGGCATTCACGAGATGGAGTGAACGCCGGCCGGATGCGCCCCGGCGCCTCTCAGTGGTGCAGGTGTTCGATCAGGAGGCTGACGCCGATGGCGACCATGCCCACGCCCGAGAGGCGGCTGACGACGCGGGCGGTGGCGGGCCGGGCGCGCAGCACCGTCCGGGCGAAGCGGCCCATCGTGGCGTAGAAGATCGCGCAGGTGAGGGTGAACAGCAGCCCGAGCAGTCCGAGTTGGACGGCGACCGGCCAATCCCACCGGGCGTCGGTGAACTGCGGCAGCAACGCGACGAAGAGCAGCAGGGCCTTCGGGTTCAGGCCGCTGACCCCGACGCCACGGGCCAGGAGGGCCCAGCCGGCGGGGTGCGCCCGCCCGTCGCGGCCTTCGGCGCCCGGGGCGGCGTCGACCGGGCCGGCCGACGTGGCGCCCGCCGGGGTCGGGACCGGGCCGACCAGTGTGGTCACACCCAGCCAGACGAGATAGAGGCCACCGGCGACGGTGAGCACGGTCATGGCCAGGGGTGTTCCGGCGACGAGGGCCCCCGTCCCGGCGGCGACCACCAGGGTCATCGCCGTGTAACCGAGCACCAGGCCACCGACCGCCGCGGCGACCGGTCCGCCGCGCAGCGCGGTGCCGAGGGTGAACGCCCAGTCGGCGCCGGGGATGACGATGAGCAGGAGCGCTACCGCCCAGAAGGCGAGCACGGAGTGGGCTGGCATGGGCCTTCTTCCGTCGACGAGGCTCGTGCGGAAACGCTATGCGTCATCAACCGGAAAGTGGTTCCAGCTTTACCCTCGACACCCCGTGCGGCTGGGAGGATCTGCTGCATGGACCGGATCGACCGGAAGATTCTTGCTGAGCTGCAGACCGACGGGCGGCTCACCGTCACCGACCTGGCGGCCCGCGTCGGGCTGTCCGTCTCCCCCTGCCACCGACGACTGCGCGAGTTGGAGCGCAGCGGCACGATCCGCGGCTACCGGGCCGTGGTGAACCCGTCCGCGCTGGGTCTGACCTTCGAGGCGCTGCTCTTCGTCACCATGCGGCAGGAGGACCGGGACACGTTGCTCGCCTTCGAGGCCGCCGTCGCCGAGGTGCCGAACGTGGTGCAGGCCCAGCGGCTCTTCGGCGACCCGGACTACCTGCTGCGCATCGTCACCGCCGACCTCGGCGCCTACCAGCGTCTGGAGGACGACGTCCTGGCCCGGTTGCCCGGGGTGCAGCGGCTGACCTCGACGCTGGTCATGAAGAACGTGGTCACGGAACGTCCGCTCCCCGCCTGAGGCCCCGCGGCGGTCAGCGGGCGGCGGCGACGAGGTCCTCGACGAGGCGGGGCGCGGCGGTCGCCGCCACGGTCGCGTCGGGCCGGCCGGCGCTGGCGTAGACCCCCTCGACGACCAGCCAGATCCGGTCGGCGAGCCGGCCCGGGTCGGCCACGCCCAGCCGGGCCACCAACCGGTCGAGCTCGGTGCGGGTGTCGAGCAGGTACGCCCGGGCCACCGAGGCGGGCTCGCCGTCGTCGTCCGGGAACTCGGTCAGGTAGCGGCGGAACGCGCAGCCCCGGAAGCCCGGGCGGGCGACCGCGGCGGCGATCTCGTCGACGAACGCGACCACCTGGACGGCCGGGTCGTCGCCGACCACCGCGTGGATCGCGGCGGCCGAGGATCGCTCCCGCTCCCGTCGGGTCGCCCGCAGGTAGGCGGCCACCAGGTCGCTCTTGCTGGGAAAGTGGGTGTAGAGGAGGTTCTTTCCGCAGCCGGCGGCCTCGATGACCTGGTTCATGCCCACCGCGCGGACCCCGTGCCGGTAGAAGAGGCGCGCTGCCGTGGCCAGGATGCGTTCCCGACTGCCCGGGGCCGCCGTACGCGCCATCGTCCCTCCCTCTCCGCCCGTTGTGGCAAGGGTAACGGACCGATCGGTCCGGCACCGGTTGACCGGAGTGTGTCCTCCGGCGCAGTATCGGACCAACCAGTCCCGGACCGATCGGTCCGTCACGAGACGAACCAGGAGACAGCGATGCGCGACGCGGTGATCGTCGAGGCGGTACGGACCCCGGTGGCAAAGGGCAAGCCGGGCGGCGGGTACGCCCACCTCCACCCGGTCGACCTGCACGCGCACGCCCTGCGCAGCCTGGCGGCCCGGGTCCCCGGGCTCGACCCCGCGGAGATCGACGACGTGATCGGCGGCGCGGTCAACCAGGTGGGCGAACAGAGCACGAACACCACCCGGCTCGCCGCGCTGGCCGCCGGCCTGCCCGAATCGGTACCCGGCGTGACCGTCGACCGGCAGTGCGGCAGCAGCCAGCAGGCGCTGAGCTTCGCCGCCCAGGGTCTGGTCGCCGGGGCGTACGACATCGTGGTCGCCTCGGGGGTCGAGTCGATGAGCCGGGTGCCGATCGGAAGCGCCGCCGTCGTCGACGGGGTCCGGGCCGACTTCGCGGGCCCCTCGGTCACCGCGCGCTACCCCGGGGGCCTCGTCCCCCAGGGCGTCAGCGCCGAGCTGATCGCCCGCAAGTGGGCCCTGTCCCGTACCCAGCTCGACGAGTTCGCCGCGACCAGCCACCACCGGGCCGCCGAGGCATGGCGGGCGGGGCGGTTCGACGGCGAGGTCGCTCCGGTGCCCGGCGCCGAGTTGGCCCGGGACGAGACGATCCGGCCGGACACCAGTGTCGACCGGCTCGCCGGTCTGCCGGTCGCGTTCGCCGCCGACCGCTGGACCCGGCGGTTCGGCGACATCGACTGGAAGGTGACCGCCGGCAACTCCAGCCCGCTCAACGACGGGTCGGCGGCCCTGCTGCTCACCACCGGCGAGACCGCCCGCCGGCGGGGCTGGCGGCCCCGTGCGCGCATCCACACCGCCACGGTCGTCGGCGACGACCCGGTCTTCATGCTGACCGGCATCATCCCGGCCACCGCGAAGGTGCTCGCCCGCGCCGGGCTGACCATCGACGACATCGACGCGTTCGAGGTCAACGAGGCCTTCTCGTCGGTCGTACTGGCCTGGTCGGCGGAGACCGGGGCCGACCTGGCGAAGGTCAACATCGACGGCGGCGCGATCGCCATCGGGCACCCGCTCGGAGCGAGCGGGGCGCGACTGGCCACCACCCTGCTGGGCGTGCTCGAACGCACCGGCGGGCGCTACGGCCTGCAGACCATGTGCGAGGCGGGCGGCACGGCCAACGCCACGATCATCGAGCGGCTCGATAGCTGAGCCGTCGACCACGACCCGGCGCGACGTCCAGGCTCGGCGGGCGGCGGGACAGGCCGACCGCCGGCGGGACAGGACTGGCGGCGGGACAGGCCGGCGGCCGGCAGGTCAGCGGGACGAGTCCGTCCCGCTGGCCCGGTCGTCGGCCGCCGCCGCCAGGTCCGGGGGCAGCACGCCGTAGAGCATGCGCAGGCTGGCGTCGGTGAGCGCGTCCAACAGCTCGTCGTCGGACTGCTCCTCGGGGTGGCTGTACGCCTGGGCGAACATGCTCAGCCGCAGGTTGACCACCATCAGGGAGAGCAGTTTCGGGTCCGCCGGGACGGTGCGATTCGCCCGCGCGTCACGCTCGATCCGCCGCTCCATCACCATGCAGCCGCTGCCGATGATCTTCTCGCGGACGGCGAGGACCTCGGGCCCCGGGTCAGGGTTCAGGAACGCCTCGGACAGCCAGCGACCGTCGATCTTCCAGCGGCGCAGGCCCTTGGCGAAGCCCCGGCGCAGCGCGGCCCGGTCGAGCTGGTCCGACTCCACCCACTCGCTCATCTCCTGCTCGGAGACCCCGAGCGTCTCGGAGTACAGCTCGGCGAGCAGGGCGTGCTTGGACTCGAAGTAGAAGTAGAAGCCGGAGCGGGTGATGCCGGCGGCGGCGGACACCTCGTCGATGGTCAGCTGCGCCAGGGGCTTGTGCCGCAGCAGCTCGCGAGCGGCGTCGAGGAGCGCCCGCTCACGTTGATCGCCCTTGGTCGGGCGGCGTCGACCTCCGGAGGCTGGCATGCCGGCCATCATACCCCGCGTCAAAGGTAGTCGACGTCACGTCGGCTTTTTTTGACGCGACGTTGAAAACGCGGGTGAGGCGACCTAGCTTTGGCGCGTCGCCGATCGAAAGTGAGTCCCTTGATGTCCACCGCCGTCGCGCACCGGCCCGCGTCCCGGCTGCTGCTGCCGGTCGCCGCCTACGGTGTGCTGCTGCTCACCTCCCTGCAGTCGCTGGTCGTGCCGATCCTCGGCCAGCTCCAGACGGCGCTGCACTCGACACCCGGCGCCGTCAGCTGGGTGTTGACCGTCAACCTGCTGGCCGCCGCCGTGCTGACGCCCGTGCTGGGCCGGCTCGGGGATCTGCGGGGTCGCCGCCCCGTGCTGCTCGCCGTGCTCGTCGTGGTGCTGGCCGGCTCGCTGCTCGCCGCCACGACGCAGGACCTGCCGCTGCTGCTGATCGCCCGCGCCATGCAGGGCGCCAGCTGGGCGATCTTCCCGATCGGCATCAGCCTGTTGCGCGACGAGCTGCCCCCGGCGCGACTCACCAGCGCCATGGCCATCGTGAGCGGGACCGTCTCGGTGGGTGTCGGTCTCGGCCTGGCCGCGACCGGGCTGCTCCTCCACGACGGCGGGAGCTACCAGCGGGTCTTCTGGCTCGCCGTCGCGCTGACCGCTGTCGGGCTGGTCGCGACCTGGCTGGTCGTACCCCGCCGCCGGCCCACCACCCACGGTCGCCTCGACTGGGCCGGCGCCGGCCTGCTCGGCGGCGCGCTGGTGCTCCTGCTGCTTCCGCTGGCGAAGGGGAACGCCTGGGGCTGGGAATCGGTCCGGGTGATCGGGCTGGTCGTGGCGGCGGTTGCCGCGTTCGTCGCCTTCGTCCTGGTGGAGCGGCGCGTCGCCCAGCCGCTGGTCAGCATCCGCATGCTGAGCCACCGCCCGCTGGCCATCGCCAACGTCGCCGGACTGATGCTCGGCGCCGCCATGTTCGTCGGGTACCTCGGCGTCTCCGCGTTCGTGCAGACGCCGCCCGCTCTCGCCGGGTACGGGTTCGCCGCGACGGTGCTCGCCGCGAGCCTGGTCTACCTGTTGCCCGGCGCGCTCAGCGGGGTCATCACCGCGCCGCTCGGCGGGCGGCTCGTCGCCCGGTTCGGCGCGAAGGCGACGCTGGCGCTCGCCCTGCTCGTCTCGGCGACCGGGTTCGTCCTCCTGGCCGCCCTGCACACGACGACCTGGCAACTCATCCTCAGCTCGTTCCTGATCTCCAACGGCGTCACGCTGGGCTACGCGGCGCTGCCGGCGCTCGTGGTCGAGCACGTCACACCCGCCGAGACCGGCATCGCCAACAGCGTCAACTCGCTCGCCCGGTCGGTCGGGGGGGCGGTGGCCACCGCGCTGGTGGCGACCATGCTCAGCCGCAACCTGGTTCCGGGGCTGCCGGTGCCGCTGCCCCAGGTGTCGCAGTACGTCATCACGGCCGCCGTGGCGGCGGCCGGCGTCGTGCTGGTCGCGGTGCTCGTCCTCGTGGGGCTGCCCCGCCGGCCGCGCGCCGGGCTGACGGCGGCACAGGTCGAGGCCGACGACGTGCTCGGCGCCGCCGGGCTGGACATTCCCGCCGTGCTGCGTCCCGCGCCCAGCAACTGAGCGGACCGGGGAGCGGGGCGGTCGCCGCGCCCGCTCCCCTCGCCCCGGGAGGACGGGCGCGGGAAGACTGTCGCCATGTCCTCGACGATGCTGGTGCTCGGTCCGAAGCTCTGGGTGGCGCTCGCCGCCCTGACCGCCGCGGCGGCGGCCGTGGCGACCCTCGGCCGGCTGGGCCACGGCCGACAGATCGTGGTCGCCGCCGCCCGCGCCGCGGTCCAGTTGACGGCCGTGTCGCTGCTGATCGCCGCCATCGTCGCCTCGCTCTGGGCGACCGCCGGCTTCGTCCTGCTGATGTGCGTGGTGGCCGCCGGCACCTCCGGCCGGCGGATCACCGCCGGTGCGCGGGGCTGGTGGGCCGGCGTGCCGATCGCGGCGGGCAGCCTCGCCGTCGTGGCCGCGCTGCTGGTCGTGGGCCTGGTACCGGCGCGCGGGATCGCCGTCATCCCGGTGGCCGGCATCCTCATCGGCGGGGCGATGACCGCCACCTCGCTGGCCGGCCGGCGGGCCCTCGACGAGCTGACCGGTCGGCGGGGCGAGGTGGAAGCGGCACTCGCGCTCGGTTTCGCACCCCGGGACGCGGTGCTGCTGGTGTGCCGATCCGCGGCCGCCCAGGCGCTGATCCCGGCGCTCGACCAGACGCGCACAGTGGGGCTGGTGACGCTGCCCGGCGCGTTCGTCGGGGTGCTGCTGGGCGGGGCGAGCCCGCTCGCCGCCGGGGTGACGCAGCTGTTCGTCCTCGTCGGGCTCCTGGCCGTGGAGACCGTCGCGGTCGTCCTCACCGTCGAACTGGTGGCCCGGAGCCGGCTGCGCCCTGCCGATCCGGTACCGGCCCTGGCCGGTTGACGCGGGAAACGCGAAGACCGTTGGCTTTCCGTCGGCACCCGCCTATGGTGGGCGGATGTCACCGACCGTTCAGGTTGCCGTCACCGTCACGACAGTGACGGCGCTCCCGGCTGCCCACCGGTCGGCGGTCACCATCCTGCGCGCGCGTCCGTCCGTCCGTGAGCGCGTCGTGCCGGTCCACGTCAGCACCCGGGGGGTGCCGAGCCCAACCCCCGCGGGTCGTGGCCCACCGGCGAATCCGTCACACCTCGCAACGGACGCCAAGGGCGAAGCTCACCGCTTCGGCCCTTTTTCTTTTCCCGACAAGGAGTTCCACCATGAGCACCGGCACGCACCGGCACGCCGAGCAGGACCGGCTCGGCGACCTGCGCACATCCCTCACCAAGCAGTTCGAGGCCCACCAGGCGAGACTGACCGAACTCACGGCGGACACCGGCGACCCCGGCCAGGCGCACACGCAGGACGCGCTCATCGCCGCCACCCGGCAGAGCCTGGAGCAGATCGGTGGCGCGCTGCGTCGCGTCGCCGACGGCAGCTACGGCGTCTGCGAGCGGTGCCAGGGCGACATCCCGACCGAACGCCTGGAAATCCTGCCGCACGCCCGGTTCTGCGTCCCCTGCCAACAGAAGCAGAACGGCTGAGGCATCGGGCTGCCGTGCGCCCCCGGCACGGCAGCCCTCCCCCTCGCGCTGTGGCGGTGGTCAGCAGCGCGGCACGCCGGGGATGTAGCCGTCGTGTCCGGTGGAGACGTACGCGTCGGCGACCCAGCGGCTGGTGCCGATCCGGTTCCAGACGTTGCTCGTGCCGTACGGGCCGGTGACCGTGGTGCCGGCGGCCTGGCAGTAGATGCTGACCGTGGCGCCGTCCGCGACCGTGCCGACGACCGGGTGGCCGGTGCCCGGCCCGGAGCGGACGTTCAGGTTGGCCGACTCGGTGTTCACGGTGCCGGAGCCGATGCCGGTGATCCCGTTCACCAGCTGCAGGTAGTAGGTCCAGTTCCAGTTCGGGCCCGGGTCGGTGTGGGTGGCCCCGGGCACCTCGACGTGCCCGATGATGTGCGCCCGGTCCCGAGGGATGCCGTAGCGGGCGGTGAGGGTGCGGGTGAGCGCCGCGGACGCCCGGTACATCGCGTCGGTGAACCAGGCGGCGTTGTCCACGTACCCCTCGTGCTCGATGCCGATCGACCGGGTGTTGTAGGTCCAGTTGCCGGCGTGCCAGGCGATGTCCTTCTCCCGCACCGACTGGGTGACCGCACCGTCCGAGGAGCGGAAGGTGTAGTGCGCGCTGACCTTCGCGGCCGGGTTCTGGAACCAGCTGATCGAGCCGGCGTAGGAGCCCTGCGTGACATGGATGACGATGCGGTCGACCGGGTGGCTGGTGGGCCGGCTGGCCACGGTGTAGTTGCTGGTGCTGGCCGGCGCCCACGCCGCCGGGCCGTAGTCGGCGCTGAGCGTGCCGACGTCCCCCGGTCGCGGAGCCCGCTCCAGCGCGCCGCGCTGCGGCGCGACCGCCCGGCCGGTCACCGCCACCCCGCGCTCCGTGGTGAGGCCGCTGCCGAGCAGGTCGTAGACCGTGTCCGCGTAGAGCCGCGCGGCCGACGGGTCGCTCGCCCCGCCGTACCGGGCGACGGCCCCGTACCAGCGGCCGAGGTCGTCCCGGCCGGCCGCGGTGAGGCCGGCCCGGTCGGCGTACGCCCGCAGCACCGCGGCCGCCCCGAGCACGTTGGCCGCGGGGTCGGTGCGCAGGGTGGTCGGGGCCAGCCGGGTGAGCGCGGCCGCCTCGTCGAGCGTGCGCAGGCCCGGGTTGTGGACCAGGTGCATCAGGCCGTACCCACCGGCGGCGCTGGGCGCGCCGGCGTGCATGTCCAGCCGCGTCTCGGCGTACCCGAGCGCCACGAGCAGGTCGCGGGGCACGTCGTAGCGCGCGGCGGCGGTGTCGAACGCGGCGGCCAGCGGGCCGGACGGCGCTGTCCGGACCGGGTCGGCGGCGGCCGGCGACGCCATCGCGACCGGGCCGACGAGCGCCGTGGTCAGGGCCAGCACGCCGCCGAGCAGGAGCCGGGCCCGGCGGACGGGGGGTGCAGCGGTCATTGCCACTCCTTCCTGGGATCGGCCGCGCGTGGCCCCGGGGTCGGCCACGCGCGGCCCGAGCGGGGATGTGTCAGCACCAGCCGTTGACCGGACCGGACACCCCGGTCCAGAGGTACGCGTCGGAGACCCAACTGCCGTCGCCGAGCCGGTTCCAGAGCGAGGTGGTGCCGTACCGGCCGGTGTGCGTGGTGCCGTTCGCGGAGCACGAGACGGCAACCGTGGCGCCGTCGGCCAGCGACCCGAGGGCCGCGTACCCGGTGCCCGGACCGGCGCGTCGGGTCAGGGTGCCGCCGCCGAAGGTGTCCACCACCCCCTGGGTGAGGCCGAGCGCCCCGTGGTTGTGGATCGCGCCGCCGGCCCCGATCGTGTACGACCCGTGGCGGGCACCGCCCTGGTACGCCGTCGCCCCGTTGACGAACACCCACTTGCCGACGTCGTGGCCGGCGATCGGGACGTACGTGTTGTTCTGCCGCAGCCCGAAGTGGACGTGCCGGCCCGAGGCGGCGCCGCCGCAGGTGACGTCGGTGCCGGTGTAACCGAGGAACGCGCCCTGGGCGACGGCCGCCCCGTTGACCGCGATGTTGCTCCACAGGTGGTAGTAGTCGGTCGCGTAGCCCCGGTCGTGGATGACGCGGATCCACCCCTGGCACATCGTGTACGCCGTGCCGGCGCGGGCGGCCCGGACCACCTGGTCGCCCCCGGAGAGGTCGATGGAGCTGTACGGCGACTCGCTCCCGCCCCAGCCGTGCGGACCACCGGTGAGCGTCCAGGTCTGGCCGACCGTGAACGGCAACGCCATGCCGGTGCGGTAGTCGCCACCCGCGTAGAGGGGTGTGGGGGTGGCGTCGAATACCTGCTTCTCGCGGCTCGTCACCAGGGGCGACTGGGCGGCCAGCTCGGCGAACCCGGCCTCCCCGTCGAAGGCGACCCGCCACCCGTCGCGCTCCGCGCGGGCGACGAAGACCGCGCCGGTCGGGTGGGCGTCCTCCCGGTGCGGGGCCAGGGCCACGGCAGTGCCGAAGGCCCACCCGGCGCCGGTCCGGCTGACCGTGGTCCGGGTCTCCGGTCGGACGCCCTGTCGCGCGGGGTCGGCCAGCGCGAGCAGCTTCGCGGTGACGGCGTCGGTGAGGGTGGCGGACGGAATCGCGGACGGCGGCACGGCGCGGGGCGGCGCGGCGGCTGCCGGGGCCGCCACCACCAGGCCGGCGACCGTCAGCAGGGCCAGGCTGGCGCCGGCGGCCCGTCGTCGACTGTGCATACTCGGCGACCTCACTCTCTGATGGGCGGATGGCACCGGTCAGGCCGGGACGACGGAGAGGTGCGGGCCGGCGGCCGGTGGTGTCCCGGCCAGGCTGAGCAGGGTGTGCCCGCTGGCGTCGTCGACCACGGCGACCCGTACCGACCCGGGCTCCGGGTCGGCCAGCGGCACGGCGAACACCGCGGTCACCGGGCGGCCCTGGTAGCGCGCCGCGTGCCCGACGAAGCGCCACCCGCCGTCGTCCCAGTGCTCGCGTACGTCGGAGCGGAGCAGCGGCGCCACCCGCCGGTAGGCGTCGCTGAGTTGGAGCTGCTGCACGCTGGCGAGCAGCGGCACGCCCGAGCCGCCGCGCAGCGGGTGGGTGAGTCGCACGCGCAGCTGGCGCAGCGGCAGCAGCCAGGCCCGGTCCAGTTCGGGCGAGAGCGCGACCACCGCCGCCAGCTCGACGAGGAGCACGGCCCCGCCGTCGACCGGCCGCCCGGCGAGGGCGGCGAGCCAGCCGCCGGTGGCCAGCGTGGCCAGGCCGCCGGCGGCCACCAGCAGCCCGGCCCGGGCGAGGCTGCGGCCGGAGACCGGGGCCGTGCTGGCGCTCAGGCAACCGCAGGAGGACGCCGGCGCGACCCGCCGCGCGTAGCCGAGGTAACCGAGGAAGCCGACGGCCAGCACGGTGGCGGCGATCGCCTCCAACCGCAGCACGGGCGGCAGCAGGAGCAGCGCGCCGAGGGTCAGCTCGATCCCGCCGAGCAGCCGGTACGTGGGCAGCGCCCGGCGTTCCCCGGTCAGCCGGACGAGCGCCGAGCGGTTGGCCGTCGCGGCGGCGTGCCGGCTGAACAGTTTGACGCGGGCGGACCAGATCAGCACCGCGCCGACGACCAGCGGTTGCAGCGTCGCGATCATCTCGATCATGGGTTCTCCCCTCGGGTGTCCGGCGGGCGCCGCCCCGGCGGTACACGGCGCCTGACCGCGTAGCGCCGGGGACGGCGCGCGGTCAGGCGGCGGCGTAGACGGTGGCGATGTCGATCTCGTTGGTGTCCGGGTGCCAGGCCCCGAGCACCTGGACGTGCCGGCCGACTCGCAGCAGCGACAGGTCGCTGACCGCCGGGGTGCCGTTGTAGACGGCGGCGGACCGGTCCGGCACCACGTGCGCGACGATCCGCTGGCCCTTGTGGTCGAGGTGCAGCACGTTGCGGCCGACCGCGGCGACGTGCGCGTGCAGGTTGACGATGTTCACCCAGACCGAGTCGGCGGCGAGGGTGCCGTCGGGCAGGCGGACGCCGCGGGCGTACAGCCCGTCACCGACCGCCACCTTGTCGAACGTGGTCGGGTGCAGCTTCCAGATGCTCGTGCCGTCGGTGATCCGGATCGAGTGCAGGACGGCGTCCGAGCCGGTGACGAAGAGCATGCTGCCGGAGATCGTGCTGATCCGTCCCTCGGCGAAGTTCGGGTCCGGCATGCCCGGCTCGACGGACGCCGCCTCGGCGGCGAAGGCCGCCTCCGGTGCGAGCGAGCCGAGGCCGGTGGCCCCGACGACGCCGCCGAGCGCGGCGGTGGCGAGCAGTCGGCGGCGGTCGATGGTCTGCTGCATGGTGGCGCCCTCCCGTTCAGACGGTGTCGACCGAGCAGGGCCGCAGCCCGGCGGAGAGACTGGCGATCGCGCTGTACGCCGCCGGCGTCAGGTCGATGATCCGGTTGCTGCCGCAGGCCGAGCCGCAGCAGGTGCGCTCGCCGCAGAACAGGTCGGTCTGCGGCCCGCAGTCGGCGATGGTGGTGCCGATCCGAGCCCCGTTGCAGAGGTTGGTGGTGTAGTGCCGGAAGCCGCAGCCGCGCCGGCTCATGCCGGTCACCCCGCACGCGTGGGGGCGGGTGATGGCCAGGCACGCGTCCGAGGTGTTGGGCCAGGCGTGCTGGTAGTTGCCCGACCGGCAGGTGCCACAGGCGCCGCCGCCGGCCGAGCCGCAGGGACCCCAGGCGCTGCCGCAGCAGAACCAGGACACCTCGCCTCGCAGAGCTGCCATGGGTGCCTCCTTCCAGGGACAGTAATTGACAGTGATGGATATAGACGGTGATTGTTGTGGCACTAACCATCGAAGTCAATCGCTCCCTCGAAGATTTCTTTCGACGCGCGAGGTGGTATGAGCCAGCTGATATAGAGACATCTCGATCGGATCCGCGTAGGTTGTCGCTGACCTGTCCGCGGCGCAGCCGATCCCGCCGCGGCCGTCCGCAAGGAGGCACGGATGAGACGAAGCCTCGCCGCCGCGGCAGCAGCGATCCTGCTGCCCGTCGGCGCCCTCACCGCCGTGGCGGCACCCGCCGTCGCGGCGCCTACCAGCCCCGGCGTCGCAGCCGGGCCCGACGCCGCGTCGTCGGCGATGGTCGCCGCGATGCAGCGCGACCTCGGCCTCACCGCCGAGCAGGTCCGCACCCGGATCGCCAAGGACGAGAAGGGCAGCCGCACCGACGCGGCCCTGCGCCGGTCGCTCGGCGCCGCGTACGCCGGCGGCTGGCTCGCCGACGGCGCGCTCGTCGTCGCGGTCACCGACGGGGCGGCGGCCGACCGGGCCCGGGCCGCCGGAGCGCGGCCCACCATCGTCGCCCGCAGCGGCGCCGACCTCGACCGGATCAAGTCGACTCTGGACCGGCACGCCGCCAAGGCGCCCGCCGCCTCGGTCCCCGGCTGGTACGTCGACGTCTCCAGCAACACCGTCGTGGTGCTCGCCCGCGGCGACGCGCGCGCGGCCACCGCGTTCGTGCGCGCGAGCCGGGTCGACACCGCCGCCGTCCGGGTGCTGGCCACCACCGAGGCCCCGCGCACCTACTACGACGTCCGCGGCGGCGACGCCTACTACATGGGCGGCCGCTGCTCGGTCGGCTTCTCGGTGACCGGCGGCTTCGTCACCGCCGGGCACTGCGGGACCACCGGCACCGCCACCCAGGGCTACAACCAGGTCGCCCAGGGCACCTTCCGCGGCTCCTCGTTCCCGGGCAACGACTACGCCTGGGTGCAGACCAACTCCAACTGGACTCCGCAGCCCTGGGTCAACAACTACGCCGGCGGCAACGTCACCGTGGCCGGCTCCACCGAGGCGGCCGTCGGCGCGGCGATCTGCCGCTCCGGCTCGACCACCGGCTGGCGCTGCGGCACGGTCCAGGCCAAGAACCAGACCGTCAACTACGCGGAGGGCTCGGTCAGCGGCCTGACCCGCACCAACGCCTGCGCCGAGCCCGGCGACTCGGGCGGGTCGTGGCTGTCCGGCCAGCAGGCGCAGGGCGTCACCTCCGGCGGCTCCGGCAACTGCACCTCCGGTGGCACCACCTACTTCCAGCCGGTCAACGAGATCCTCTCCGCGTACGGCCTGACGCTGCGCACCAGCGGCGGCGGCGAGCCCCCGCCGCCGACCGGCTGCACCGGCTACGAGGCGACCTACACCGGCTCCGTGTCGTCCGGCCAGAGCGTCTTCCAGCCGAACGGCAGCTACTACTACTCGTCGGTGTCCGGCACCCACCGTGGTTGCCTGGACGGCCCGACCGGCGCCGACTTCGACCTCTACCTCCAGAAGTGGAACGGCGCCAGTTGGGTGGACGTCGCCGGGGCGTACACGCCGTCCCCGGACGAGACGCTGAGCTACAACGGCACGGCCGGCTACTACCGGTTCGAGGTGCACGCCTACAGCGGCTCGGGCAGCTACTCGCTCGGCATCACCAACCCGTGACGCGCCGCCGGCTCGACCCCGGGTGGGCCGGCGAACCGCCCGTACGGTGACGACGGGGTGCGGACCGCAGGGTCCGCACCCCGTCCGCGCGCCAGCCCTCACGCCACGCCCGCTCTCCGGCCGGACGGCCCCGGCGGCGGTCACGTCCCTCGGCGCGTCCGGGCGATCCGCGTGTCGAAGTGGGCGATCAGGATGAGCAGACCGGCGATGATCGCGGTTCCGGCGAGCATCGGCAGGCCCCGGCTCGCGACGGCGGCACCGGCGATCGCGATCAGCCCGAGCAGCCGGTGCCAGGAGAGATGGCGGTGGACCGCCGCCGCGAGCAGGACCCAGCCGGCCAGGAAGAGCACCGGCCCGGTGGCCGCCGCCGCTATGCGGGCCGGGTCACGGGACAACGGCTCGGCGATCATCAGCTGGGCGCCGGCGGCGGTCCCGACGACGCCGGCGACCATGACCAGATGCAGGTATCCGGCCAGCAGCGCCAACCGGCTGCCGGGCGGGCCCAGCTCCTCGATGGCGGCGCCGAGCCGCGACGCGCCCGGGATGAGGTACAGCCGGCAGATGCTCACGGCGTTGACGAACGTCAGGAAGAACGCCAGCGTGCGGTACAGGTCGAAGCCGTCGTCGCTGTAGGTGACGCCGGCCGTCAGGATGAGCTCGCCCAGGGCGATGATGAAGATCTGTTGGTAGCGCTCCGAGATGTGCTCTCCGACGACCTGCAGGCTCTCCCAGCTGCTCCGACCGAGCCCCGGCGTCGGCCAGCGGAGCCGCGCCAGGGAATAGTCCATGACCAGGGCACCCGCCCACAGCACTTCCCTGGCCGGCTCGACGAACGCGCCGACCAGCCAGAGGATGCCGGAGAGCGCGAACCAGACCGCCACCCGCAGCGTCCGCACCTGCGACGGGTGACCACGCAGGGCGGGCAGCAGCAGGCACGCCCGCCCCAGATGGATGGACACGTAGGCGCCGGCGAAGACCAGCGCGTGCTCACCGAACGCGGTGGGCGCGGCGGAGGCCATGAGCAGACCGCCGAACATCACCCACAGCAGCAGCACGACGATGAGATTCGACTGCGGATCGAACCAGTCCGTCGACCACGCGGTCACGAACCACACCCACCAGATGGCCGCCAATATCAGCGTGGCGCGGAACGCGCCGCCGACGGTGAGGTCGAACTCGACCACCCGGGAGACCCGGGTCAGCGCGAAGATGAAGGCCAGGTCGAAGAAGAGTTCCAGGAACGACGCCCGCCGCGAGCCCTCCCGCCGCCGCAACAGGCGTCCCGCCAGCCCTCCCGCCATTTCCCCCCATCTCGGACATCACATCTGGTCGCGCACATGTCGTATCACTGCCGGGCCTCCATCCGGGCACGAACGCCGAGGCCACCGCCGCGTCGCGCGGCAACCTGTCACACCGGACCGGCATGGTGGTGACCAACCGCGGACGTCGGGTCCGCCGCTCGGAAGGACGCGCCATGGCCTACGGCTACTTCGCCTCGATGAGGACCAGGCCCGGCCGGCGGGCCGAGGTCGTCGCCATCCTGCTCGAGGGCGTCGACGGCCTACGCGCCGCGGGATGCAGCCTCTACGCCGTGGGCGCGTCGGAGACCGATCCCGACCTGATCCTGGTCAGCGAGATCTGGGAGTCCAAGGGCCACCACGACCGGTCGCTCCACCTGCCCGAGACGAAGGCGGCCATCGCCCGGGCGATGCCCCTGCTGACCGGGGAGTTCACCAACCAGGAGATGACGGTGCTGGGCGGCCTCGGCGTCTAGGGCGTGCGTCGAAGTCCTCAGCCGGGCTGCGGCGAGCCCAGACGACGCACGCCCTGGGCGGGCGCCGGAGCCCGGCGCACGCCGACCGGCCTACCCGACGTCGAGCCGGGCCCGCAGCGCCCGGACGCCCCAGTCGAGCACCGGCGTCAGGCTCTCCGTCCCCGGCCAGCCGTTGACCACCGAGAGCAGCCGCAGATACCGCTCGCGGCGCGGATCGGCGGCCGCCTCGAGCCGGGCCAGCAGCCGCGACGGCAGCTCCTCGTCGTCGGGGCGGCCGCAGACCCGCGCGTACCGCACCAGCACCGTCGCGACCACGGCGTCGGCCTCGGTGGAGACCGGATCGACGCCGGCCGCCAGCGCGGGCCCGACCTCGCTCCGCACCACGGCGACGGCGTCGGGGCGTACGCCGAGGTCGCCGTTCCGGGCCCGGTCGGCGGCGTGCTGCTCGGCCACCCGCCGCATCCGGGCCCGAAAGTCCGGGTCCTGGGACAGTTCGGCGAGTTCGATCCACGCCTCGACCTGCTCGCCTTCGGGGTCGTCGGGCAACTCCGGCGTCATCGAGCGCCTGATCCCGTCGTACGCCGGGTCGGCGTCCACCCCCCCGAACGTGGTGTCGAGGAACTCGCCGATCAGGCGCCGGCGCTCGTTCTCGGAGAGCATGGCCAGCTTGTGCATCAGATTCATCTCCTCAGGGGTGGGTCCGCGCCGCGCGACGGCCGTCAGCACCGCACGCCGCAGCCGCAGGGTGCGGATCTGCACGGCGAGCGCCTCGGCGTGCGCCGCGGCGACCTCGGGCAGCCTGGCCCCCCGGTGCAGGACCCGCCGGACGGTGGGCAGGTCCAGACCGAGGTCACGCAGCGTCCGCACCAGGTCCAGCCGGGCGACGGCCTCGATCCCGTACCGGCGGTGGCCGGCCGGGGTGCGACCGCTCGGCGGCAGGATCCCCTGGTCGGAGTAGAAGCGGATCGCCTTGACCGTCAGGCCGGTCCGCCGGGCCAGGTCGCCGATCGAGTAGCGCGTGTCGCCGTCCATGCCGTCACCCTCGCCTCTCCCCCTACGGGAGATTCAACCCTCCGCCCGACCGAGACCCACGGTCGGGAGTGTCATGATCCACACCGTGATGATCACCACGATGATCTACGCCATGACGGCCTGCCGCCGCTGCGACGCGGCGTAGATTCGGTGGCACCGTGATCGGCTCATCGGGACGCCGGACCGGAGACGGGAGAGTGGCATGGCGGGGACAGGGCAGGCGCCGTTGCGGGTCGGTCTGCTGGGCTACGGCCTGGCCGGTCGGGTCTTCCACGCGCCGCTGATCGCCGCGACGCCCGGCCTGCGCCTGCACGCGGTGGTGACCCGCGACCCGGAGCGGCGGCAGCAGGTCCGGCAGGACCACCCGGACGCGCGGCTGGTCGACGACGCGGACCTGCTGTGGCGGACGCCCGAGTCACTCGACCTCGTCGTCGTGGCGACGCCCAACCGGCTGCACGTGCCGATGGCCCGGGCGGCGGTGGCCGCCGGTCTGGCCGTGGTGATCGACAAGCCGCTCGCCCCCACCGCGGCCGAAGGTCGGGAGCTGGTGGACGAGGCGGCCCGTCGGGGTGTGCCGCTGACGACGTTCCAGAACCGTCGCTGGGACGGCGACTTCCTGACCGTCCGCCGCCTGATCGACGAGGGCACGCTGGGACGGGTGACCCGGTTCGAGTCCCGCTTCGAGCGGTGGCGGCCGACGATCAAGCCGGGGTGGCGGGAGCGCGGCACGCCGGAGGAGGCCGGCGGCGGCCTCTTCGACCTGGGCGCCCACCTCATCGACCAGGCGGTGCAGCTACTCGGCCCGGTACGCAGCCTCTACGCCGAGGTGGACCGCCGTCGGCCGGGCGCGGAGGTGGACGACGACGCGTTCGTCGCGCTGACCCACACCGGCGGCGCCCGCTCCCACCTCTGGATGAGCGCGGTCACCCCGCAGCTCGGGCCCCGCCTGCGCGTCCTCGGCGACCGCGCCGGATACACGACGTACGGGTTGGACCCGCAGGAGGCGGCGCTGCGCGACGGCGGCCGACCGGGAGCCCCGGGCTGGGGCGAGGTCCCACCCGAGCAGTACGGCCGGCTCGGCACCGACGACGACCTGCGCCCGGTCCGCACCGAGCCCGGCCGCTACCAGAGCTTCTACGAGCAGGTCGCGGCCGCGCTGCGCGGCGACGGCCCGATGCCGGTCGACCCCCGCGACGCGGCCGACACGGTCGCGCTCATCGAACTGGCGCACCGCTCCGCCGTGGAGGGCGCGGTGCTTCCCGTGCCGCCGACCCCGGCGCGCTGACCCCGGTCGTGCCCGGCCCCGGGTTACCGTGCCGGGTACGTGGCGACGAGCCGGAGGGGGCCCGGTGACGATCGGGGCGCAGCCCGCACGACCGGCGGTCGGCCGCCCGGTGCCGCAAGCCGGTCACCACCACCTCGCGACCGCCGACCGGTGGCAGCCGCCGCTGGACTACTACGTGGTCGTCGGGCCGGGCCCGGGCCGGCGGACGGTCGAGGCGATCGTGGTCGAGGATTTCGTCCGCGCCGCCGACGGGACGACGGTGGGCCTGCGCAGCGCGGGATGGACGCCCTCGGAGGCCCGCTGGTGGAGTTCCGCGGCCTACAGCCGGGCGATGCGGAGCGATCCTGAGCTGCGCGGTCGGTTGGTCCCGGTCGACCGGGACGGCGCCGATGCCGTCCATCGCCGGATCGGCGGCGGACCGTTGCCGGGCGAGCCGATGCTGCGTACGCGCTTCCACGACGACCAGGCCTTCCCGACCACGACGCCGCTGCTGTTCGGTTCCGCCGCCGCCCCCGACGGATGCCGGGAGCGGCGGGTCTACCGGGTGCTGTTCGCCGGGGACCTGCCCGCGGAGCGGTTGGCGGGGCTGACCGCCCGCTGGCAACCGGCCGGGGGGCAGCACGCCGCCGACGGGTCGCCCACCGCTCGTCGGCGCGTCGGCGCGGACCGCTACGAGTGGACGGTGCGCCGGGTCGGCCGGGGGCTCGCCTGGTCGCTCGACCTGACGGCACTGCTGGCGACCGACGCCGACCACTCGGTCGGGCCGCTCCTGCACGAGCTGACCTCGGTCGTACGGCTGTGCGGGCTCGTGCCCGTGACGACCGAACGGTTCGCCTGACCGGCGTTCGGCGGCTCAGGAGGTGAAGGAATACGGGCCGAGGCGGCCCCAGAGGATCACCGCGGACAGCACGAGGAGCACGATGTTGGCCACGAGCCCCGGGTACTCCTTGCGGCGGGCGTGGATGACGACCGCGCCGATCATGATCAACACCAGGCCGAGCGCGGCGAGCGGCACCAGCACGGGTGCGATGTCGAGCACGGCCGGCAGGATCAGCCCGACGGCGGCGAGCACCTCCAGCGCGCCGATGAGCTTCACGGTGCCCGCGCTCCACGTCTCCGCCCACCCCAACCCGGAGGCGACCAGCTTCTCCTTCGGCCGCGTCACCTTCATCAGACCGACGCCGAGGAAGACGACGGCCAGCAGGGCCGCGACGATCCACAAGACGATGTTCATGGGGGCTCCCACCCTGTTGTCACTTCAAGCGTGAAGCGCAACGTACGCCGCGATCACTTCAAGCTGCAAGTGATCAGCGGCGTGGGTCACTTCAGCCGTGAAGTTATGCTGGGCGGATGGAGACGCCGCAGGAACCGCGCTGGCTGGACGCCGAGGAGAGGGAGACCTGGCTGTCCCTGCTCAGCGTCCTGATCCGGATGCCCGCCGCGCTCGACGCCCAGTTGCAGCGCGACGCCGGCATCAGCCACTTCGAGTACCAGGTCCTGGCCGGGCTGTCCGAGTCTTCGGGCCGCACGCTGCGGATGAGTGAGCTGGCGGTGCTGGCCGAGGGGTCGCTCTCCCGGCTGTCACAGGTGGTCGGCCGGCTGGAACGGCGCGGCTGGGTACGGCGTACCCCCGACCCGACCGACGGCCGCTACACGCTCGCGGTCCTCACCGACGAGGGCTGGGCGAAGGTGGTCGAGACCGCCCCCGGGCACGTGGCGGCGGTCCGCCACCTCGTCTTCGACCCGCTGACCAAGGCCCAGCAGCGCCAGCTCCGCGAGATCGGCAACCGGGTGATGCGGGCCGTCGACCCCGACGGCCAGTGCCCCGGCGGCCGCACCGCCCACTGGGCCCCTCCGTCCGCGCGGAAGGCGTGACGCCGATCGTCGATTCAGCGCGCTACGGCGCGCACGACCGGTTCCTGCCGGAGGCGCGGCGCGCCCGGACCCCGGCGGACGCCCGAAGGGCGATCGGCTCAGACCGTGTCCTCCTCGGTCAGCGCGGGTCCGGCGGCGGCCGGTAGCAGGTGGCGCACCTCCGGCTCACCCTCGGCGAGGCCGCGGGCGCGCTCCTCCGCCTCCCGGTCGGCGCCCGTCAGCCGGCCGCCGTGCTGGCGCAGGTGCTCGTCCCAGGAGGGCACCAGGTAGACCTCGACGAAGCGGTCCGGCACCTCCCCCTCCCGGAACAGCCCCCAGCGCATCGCGCCGGTACGCTGCCGCGACCCGCGCACCAGGTCCATCGCGTCCAGGAACGCCCTCTCCCGTTCCCGCCGGACGGCGTAGGTGACCACCACCAGCACCGGCCCCACCCGCGGATCCGGCTCGTGCGCCAGTTGCAGCCGGGGCCAGTAGGTCGCCGGGTCCTTGTTCACACCGCGCAGGTCGGGCAGCGGCCAGATCTGCGAGGTCACCGAGCCGACCAGCATCAACCCGCCCGCCACGACCAGCGCGTCGACAAGCCCGGCGACGTCGGCCAACACACCCCAGGCGAACGCGCCCACCGCCTGGCCGCCCGCGAAGACCACCTGGTAGACGGCGAGGCCCCGGGCGCGTACCCAGCCGGGCAGGAAGAGCTGCATCTCCGCGTTGACGTTGGCGAGGACGATCACCCAGGACAGGCCGGCCGGCAGCAGGGCGCCGAGCACGACCGGAACGGCCCGGACCGTCGCCACGACGATCAGCGCCGCGCCGAACAGCACGCCGGCCACCAGCAGGAACTGGTTCGCGGTGAGCCGGGTACGCACCCACGGCAGCAGTACGCCGCCCAGGATCGCGCCGATGCCGAGGGCGGCCAGCAACAGGCCGTACCCGCTGGAGCCGAGGCCGAGCCGCCGGTGGGCGACCAGCGGCAGCAGCGCCCACAGGGCGCTGCCCGGCACGAGGAACACCAGCGCCCGCCGGAGCAGCCGGCGGACGATCGGGGAGTGCCGGACGTAGCGGCCGCCGGCCCGCAGCGCGGCGGTGAACCGTTCCGGCACCTCGACCGCCCGGGCGCGCGCCGGCCGCCACCGCCACAGCGTGAGCGCGAAGACCAGGAAGGCCAGGGCGTTGAGCCCGAAGACCGGGGCCGGCCCGGACCGCGAGATCAGCACGCCGGCCACGGCCGGCCCGACGGCCCGCGCCACGTTGACGCTGATCGAGCCCAGCGCGGACGCCGCCCGCAGCTGGTCCTTCGGGACCAGCTCGGGAATCACCGCCGCCCAGGCCGGCAGGGTGAGCGCCTGCCCCACGCCGAAGGCGAAGGTGAGCGTCAGCAGCAGCGCCGGCGGCATCCGGCCGGCGGCGGTGAGCAGGGTCAGGCCGACCGCCACCACGACCAGGAAAAGCTGCACCGAGACCAGCAGGTGCCGACGGTCGAACGTGTCGGCCAGGGCGCCGGCCGGCAACGCCAGCAGCAGCACGGGCAGCAGGCTGGCGGTCTGGACCAGGGCGACCAGGGTCGACGCGTTCGGCTCGTTGATCAGCAGCCACTGGGCGCCGACCGTCTGCATCCAGGTCCCGATGTTGGCGGCGAGCAGGGCCAGCCACAGGTTCCGGTACACCGCGGTCCGCAGCGGCGACCACGCCGAGACCGGACGCTCGGCGATGTCACCGCCGGCGGTCACCACCGCCCGTCCGCGCGCAGCACGCGCTCGCCGGACACGTACAGGTCGTCGGGGGCGAGCCGGACCAGCCGGACGACCTCGGTGGCGACCTGTTCGGGCAGCGCGTACACCTCGTCGAGGAAGTCGTCGCCGACCCGCTCCTGAAGCCGCGTCGGCATCGGCCCGGGATGCAGCTGCATCACCTTGACCCGGTTGCTGTGCTGCGCCTCGGCCAGCGACTCGACCAGGCTGCTCCCGTAGCTCTTGGTGGCCCGGTAGACGGGGATGCCCGGGCGCGGCTTCGTCACCGCCATCGCCCCGACGTACACCACGTTGCCGAACCCCTGCCGGTGCATGTGGTCGAGCGCTTCCTTGAACACATACGTCGTGCCCAGCGCGTTGACCTCGACGGCCCGCCGGATGCGTTCCGAGGAGAGGTCGGCCAGGTCGCCGCCGATCCACATCGAGGCGCAGGCCGCCACCCCGTCGATCGTGCCGTACCGGTCCACCACCCGGGCGAAGGCGTCCCGCACCTGCTCGTAGGAGGACGTGTCGCAGACCGTGCCGTCGCAGCCCACCTCGTCGGCCGTGGCGGCGACCTCGTCCGGCACGTCGCCCAGCACGACGACGCGGTCCTCGTCGACGAGCAGCCGGGCGACCGCCAGGCCGAGCCCGCTGGTCCCACCGACCACCACGAACGTCCTGGCTCCCATGCCCCTCCAGCCGTCACCCACCGGAACGCTGGTGGCTTCCCGCTCCGGCCGCCTCCACACCCCGCCGTCGGCCCTGGTCAACCGCCCGAGCTGGCCTGCGGGCGGCCGGCCCGGGTACGGCCCGGAGGCGACGGAGCGGGACAGGGTGGTCAGCCGGGGCGGAACCGGCCGAAGGCGTGGCGGATCATCCCGTTCGCCTCCTCCTGCTCGATCCCGGTGGACACGATCAGGTCGCTCGCCGCCGTACGGACCTGAGCGACCACCACCGCGCCGGAGAACCCCACCCCCTCCCGGTACGCGCGGCCCGCCGCCGCCACCGCCCGGAGCGCCTGCTCCCGCGCCTCGTCCGGCTCGTCCGCGGTGGTGAACTCGCGGCGGAGCACCCGCACCGCGCCGGCCAGCGCGGCGACCGCCTCCGGCATGGCGTCGGGTACCGGCTCGCCGTCCTCGATGAGGGTCACCGTCCGGCGGATCAGGGTGCCGCTGTTGCGCATCGCCCGGTCGACCGGCTCCACCGCGCGCGCGTACCGGCCCACCGGGCCGCCCTCCCGGCTCTCCCAGCGGACCAGCGACAGCGTGCTCGCCTCCTTCGCGGCCTGCGCCGCCTCGGTGAACGCCCCCATCTCCTGCTTGTTGTCGCGCAGCCGGTCGAGGGCCGCCTGCGCCGCCGGGGCGTCCCGCCGTCGAAGGGCCTCCGCGGTGACGTCCAACTGCTCGATGAGCAGGTTCAGCGCCGGCGTGGCCGCCCGGTTGACCACCCGCAGCGGGTTCAGCGGCAGCAACACCGCGGTGACCACCAGCGACACCGCGCCCCCGATGAGCGCGGCGATGAACCGGGGAACCTCCAGGTTCGCCACGGTGGGGCTGAGCGTGCCGACGAGCACGGCGGTCGCCGCCGCCTGGACCATCACGGCCGGGCTGCCACCGAGCAGCACGGCCACCACGATCGACAGCACCACGATCAGGCCGAGCTGCCACGGCCCGGTCCCGACCAGGTAGATCAGCAGGTCGCCGATCAGCACGCCGACCGACACCCCGATGACCAACTCGATGGTGCGACGCAGCCGCTGACCCACCGACGCGGCCAGGGCGATCACCGCGGAGACGGGCGCGAACACCGGCTTCGGGATGTGCAGCAGGTCGCCCGCGACCCACCAGGACAGCGCGGCGGCCAGCCCGGCCTGCACGGCCAGGATGCCGCCGGCGCGCACCCGGCGCAGCCGGTCCCGCAGTGCGCTGGTCGAGAGGAGGCGGCGCAGTCGCGCCAGGACGGGCTCCATGGCGGCACGAGCCGGCCCGTCGCCTCTTTCCCGCCCTCCGGCCTCGACCACGGCCGCGCCTACCCGGTGACGTGCGGATGAATCATCACGCCACCGGCGGCCCTACTCGTCGTCCGGCTCTCCGGGATGACGCCACTGGCCGGGAGCCCGCTCGCCGCGCTCGGAGTCCAGCGGATCGTCGTTGGCCTCCGTCGTCTGCTCGAAGCTGGGCCGACGCACGTCCTCGGGGGCCGGAACGTCGACCGGGCGGGCACCGGACTGCGGGCTCGGCTGGTGCGTCGTGACCTCGTCCGTACCGCGCGCGCCGGTGGCGCTGGGCGACTCCGGGCGGTGGCGTTCGCGGTGCATCTCGTCGGCGATCCGCTGCGGCGGCCGGGCGGCGCGCTGCGGCAGGTCCCGGCCGAGGTCGGCGACGAACTCGCCGTACTTGGCGTCGAACGCCGGCCGCTCGGAGCGGATCCGGGGCATGCGGTCGAAGTTGCGCAGCGGAGGCGGGCAGGTGGTCGCCCACTCCAGCGAGTTGCCGAACCCCCAGGGATCGTCCACCGTCACCATCGCCCCGTACCGCCAGGACTTCCAGACGTTGTAGATGAAGAAGAGGGTGGACGCGCCGAGCACGAACGAGCCGATGCTGGAGACGGTGTTCAGGATGGTGAACCCGTCGGAGGGCAGGTAGTCGGCGTACCGCCGGGGCATCCCCTCGTTGCCCAACCAGTGCTGGATCAGGAATGTGGTGTGGAAACCGAGGAACATGGTCCAGAAGTGCACCTTCCCCAGGCGCTCGTCGAGCAGTCGGCCGGTCATCTTCGGGAACCAGAAGTACACACCGCCGAAGGCGGCGAAGACGATCGTGCCGAAGAGCACGTAGTGGAAGTGCGCGATCACGAAGTACGAGTCGGTGACGTGGAAGTCGACCGGCGGGCTGGCCAACAGCACGCCGGTGAGCCCGCCGAGCAGGAACGTGACCAGGAAGCCGATCGCGAACAGCATCGGCGTCTCGAAGGTGAGCTGCCCCTTCCACATGGTGCCGATCCAGTTGAAGAACTTCACCCCGGTCGGCACCGCGATGAGGTAGCTCAGGATGCTGAAGAACGGCAGCAGCACCTGCCCGGTGCCGAACATGTGGTGCGCCCACACGGTCATCGACAACACGGTGATCGCGATGGTGGCGAACACGATCCCGGAGTAGCCGAAGATCGGCTTGCGCGCGAACACCGGGATGATCTCGCTGATGATGCCGAAGAACGGCAGGGCGACGATGTACACCTCAGGGTGGCCGAAGAACCAGAACAGGTGCTGCCACAGCATGGGCCCGCCGGTCGCCGCGTCGTACACGTGCGCGTTGAGCAGCCGGTCCGCGCCCAGGGCGAGCAGGGCGGCGGCGAGCAGCGGGAAGACCAGGATCACCAGCACGCTGGTGAGCAGGAGGTTCCAGGTGAAGAGCGGCATCCGGAACATGGTCATGCCGGGCGCGCGCAGCGTCAGGATCGTGGTGATCATGTTGACCGCGCCGAGGATGGTGCCCAGACCGGAGATGACCAGCCCGACGACCCACATGTTCGCGCCGACGCCCGGTGAGTTGTCGGCGTCGCTCAGCGGGGAGTACGCGAACCAGCCGAAGTCCGCCGCGCCGCCCGGGGTCAGGAAGCCGGCCATGACGATCGACCCGCCGAACAGGTAGAGCCAGTACGCGAACGCGTTGAGCCGCGGGAACGCGACGTCCGGGGCGCCGATCTGCAACGGGACGATGTAGTTGCCGAACGCGAACACCAGCGGCGTCGCGAACAGCAACAGCATGATCGTGCCGTGCATGGTGAAGAGCTGGTTGTACTGCTCGGGCGAGAGGAACTGCAGACCGGGGCGGGCCAGCTCGGCCCGGAGGAGCAGGGCCATCACCCCACCGACCAGGAAGAAGATGAAGGACGTCGTCAGGTAGAGCAGACCGATCAGCTTGGCGTCGGTGGTGCCGAGCAGCTTGAGCAGGCTGTTGCCGGGGATCGCCTCGCGGAACGGGCCGGGATACCCGCCGAACTCCGCCGGGGCAAGGATCGCCGGCTGACGGTCCTGGGCCGACACCGTACTCGCCCGCTTCGGCATGATCTTCTCCGAGAACGTCGTCTTCGCGAACAATCCCTCCGACCTTGACACACGGAACCTCACAAGGAGTGCGAGTCGGGCAAAAGGCCCCCACCGCCCACGCCAGCGACGGCACGCGGGCGGTCGGGGACGCCTGAGCGACAATCGACGCCGTGCGGTACGGCATCCTGGGCGCGACCGAGGTGTACCCCGCCGACGGTCGCCGCCTCGCCGTCGGCGGGCCGCGGCTGCGCGCCCTGCTGGCGCTGCTGCTGCTCGACGCCGGGCGGGTCGTGCCGCGGGAACGCCTCGTCGACGGCCTGTACGGGGCCGACCCGCCGGCCGGAGTGGCGAACGCGTTGCAGTCGCAGGTGTCCCGACTGCGCCAGGTGCTCTCGACCGGACCGGTCGACCCGGTCGAGTTCCACCCAGCGGGCTACCGGCTCGCGGTGGATCCGGAGGACGTCGACGCGCACCGGTTCACCCGACTGGCCGACGGCGGACGGTCCGCCCTCACGGCCGGCGATCCGCGCCGGGCGGCCGGCCTGCTGCGGGAGGCGCTCGACCTGTGGCGCGGGGAACCACTGGCGGACGTGGCCGACGCGCCGTTCGCCCCGCCGCAGGCGGCCCGACTGCGGGACCGCCGGTTGGCCGCGATCGAGGACCGGATCGAGGCGGAGCTGGCCCTGGCGGCGGCGGAGCCGGAAGCGGTGCGCACCGGTCGGCTGGTGACGGAGCTGCGGGAGCTGGTGACCACCGACCCCCTGCGGGAGCGCCTGCACGGACACCTGATGCGGGCGCTGCACGCGGACGGCCGTCGGGCGGAGGCGCTCGCCGCGTTCGCGGACCTTCGCCGCCTGCTCGCCGAGGAGCTGGGCACGGACCCGTCCCCCGACCTGGTCGCGTTGCACGCGACCCTGCTGCGCGACGAGGTCGATCCCCCCGCCGACGCGGCCGCGCCCCAGCTGCCTCCACTCCCCGGTCAGCTGACCAGCTTCGTGGGCCGGGAGGACGAGCTGCGCCGGGTCGGCGGGCTGCTGGGCGAGGCCCGGCTGGTCACGCTGCACGGGCCGGGCGGCGCCGGGAAGACCCGGCTGGCCCTGGCGGCCGCCGAGCGGCACGGCGGCGACGTCTGCCTGGTCGAGCTGGCCGCGCTGCCCGCCGGGGCGGAGGTCGCCCCGGCGGTGCTGGCCGCACTCGATCTGCGCGACGCGGCGCTGCGCCTGCCCGGCGGCCCGCGGGACGTCACCGACCGGCTGGTCGCGGCCCTCGCCGACCGGCGACTGCTGCTCCTGCTCGACAACTGCGAGCACGTGGTCGACGACGCCGCCCGGGTCACCGCGCGGCTGCTCGGCGCCGCTCCGGCGGTCCGCGTCCTGGCCACCAGCCGGGAACCTCTCGGCGTGACCGGTGAGACGCTCTGCCCGGTGGGCGGCCTACCGGCACCCGTCGAGGACGTCCCGCCCGAACTGGCGCGGGAGTACTCCGCCGTCCGGCTCTTCGCCGACCGCGCCGCGGACGTGGCGCCGGGGTTCGACGTCGACGCCGGCACCGTCGCGGCGGTGCTGCGGATCTGTCGTACGCTCGACGGCCTGCCGCTCGCCCTCGAGCTGGCCGCGGCGCGGTTGCGGGCGTTGCCGGTCACCGAGGTGGCCGCGCGCCTCGACGACCGGTTCCGGCTGCTCAACCGGGGCAGCCGGGTCGCCGAGCCCCGACACCAGACCCTGCGCGCGGTGGTGCGGTGGAGCTGGGACCTGCTGGACGAGCCGGAACGGCGGCTGGCACGCCGGCTCAGCGTCTTCGCCGGAAGCGCGGACCTGACCGCCGTCGAGCGGATCTGCGCGCCGCTCGACGCGGACGTGCTCGACGTGTTGACCAGCCTGGTGGAGAAGTCGCTGGTGGACGCGGCCGACGGGCGTTTCCGGATGCTGGAGACCGTGCGCGTGTTCGCCGCGGAACAGCTCGCCGAGGCGGGCGAGGCCGAGCAACTCCGCCGGGCGCACGCCGCGTACTTCCTCGACCTGGCCCGGGCGGGCGACGCCGGGCTGCGCGGCGCGACGCAGCTGGACTGGCTGCGACGGCTGGACGCCGACCGCGACGACCTGCTCGCCGCACTGCGCCGGGCGGTGCTGGGCGACGACACCGACACCGGGCTGCGGCTGGTCGCCGCCCTGTCGTTCTACTGGTGGCTGCGTGGCCTGCGCGGCGAGGGGGCGGCGCTGGCCGGCCGGCTCGTCGACCGGCTCGGCGGGCCACCGCCCGGCCTCACCGAGGAGTACGCGCTCTGCCTGCTGGTCGCCGCGGTGAGCGGCTTCGGCGGGGCGAGCCCGCCGCACGTCGGCCCGGCCAGCGAAATCCTCTGGGGTCTGGGCCGACCACCTCGGCACCCGTTCCTGCTCTATCTCTCCGGGACGGCCGTCGGCCCCCCGCCACCGGAGCGGATATCGGTGCTGCACTCCGCCGAGGGCCGGGACGAGCTGCTCGGCGCCGACCCGTGGAGCCGGGCGCTGGGGTCGCTCGGCACGGCGATGGTGTGGCTGATCGACGGCCGGTACGACCAGGCCCGCGTGGAGCTGACGGCGGCCCTCCACGGTTTCCGAACCATCGGCGAGCGGTGGGGGATGATCCTCGTCCTGAGCACGCTCGCCGAGACGGCCTACCGGGTCGGCGACCCGGTGGCGGCCGCCGCGCCGATGGCGGAGGCCCTGCGGTTGGCCGACGAGCTCGGCTCGGCGCTCGACCTGGCCGAGTTGCTGCGTACCCGGGCGGACGGCCGGATCGGCGTGGGTGACCTCGACGGGGCCGCCGCCGACTATCGGCGCGTGGTGACGGTCGCGCAGCCGGCGGGGGCGCCGGAGCTGGTCGCCGCGGCGCACTACGGGCTCGGTGAGATCGCCCGCCGACGTGGCGACCTCGACCTGGCGCGGCGGCTCTGCGAACAGGCCGTGGCGGAGTGTCCGGCCGGCTGGTTCGGGGCCGAGGTGGTCCGCCTCGCGGCGCTGGTCTCCCTCGGGCAGATCGCCGACGCGGTCGGCGACGCGCCGACGGCGCGCGTCCGCTACCGGGAGGTGCTCGGCGCGACCATCGGAGTCTGGGACGTGCCAACCGTGAGCGCGGCGGTGGAGGGCCTGATCGGACCGACGCTGCGGCGCGGCGAGGGCGAGCGGGCCGCGCTGCTGCTCGGCGCGGTGTCGGCGCTGCTGAGCGGTACCGGCGCCGGTGACGCGGCCGAGGGCACGCCGGTGGCGGCGGCGGCCCGGGCCGCCGTCGGCGACGTGACCTTCGAACGGGCCTTCGCCCGCGGCGCCGGTCTCGGCCGGGAGCAGGCGGTGGCGCTGCTGGACGCCGGCTGACGGCGGTACGACCGGCCGTCAGCGCACGGTGCGTGGCCGGTCAGCGCGGGCGGCCACGCTGCCGGCATGAGAGACGAGACATCGGCCGTCGTGGCCGAGGGACTTCGCAAGACGTACGGCCGGACCACGGCGCTCGCCGGGTTCGACCTGACCGTGCCCGCCGGCACCGTCTGCGGGCTGCTCGGCCCCAACGGCGCGGGCAAGACCACGGCGGTACGGATCCTGGCCACCCTGCTGCGCTTCGACGCCGGTCACGCCCGCGTGGCCGGGTACGACGTGGCGCGCCGACCGGACCAGGTCCGCGCCCTGATCGGGCTCACCGGACAGTACGCCGCGGTCGACGAGACCCTGAGCGGGCGGCAGAACCTGGTGCTGTTCGGCCGGCTCCGGCACCTGCCGGCCCGGACGGCCCGGCGACGGGCCGACGAGCTGCTCGACCAGTTCGGACTCACCGGGATGGCGGACCGCTCGGCCGGGGGGTACTCGGGCGGGCTGCGCCGGCGGCTCGACCTCGCCGCCAGCCTGATCACCACGCCGCGGGTGCTGTTCCTCGACGAGCCGACCACGGGCCTGGACCCGCGCAGCCGCAACGGCCTCTGGGACGCTGTCCGGTCGCTCGTCGCCGAGGGCACCACCGTGCTGCTCACCACCCAGTACCTGGAGGAGGCGGACCAGCTCGCCGACCGGATCTCGGTGGTGGACGCCGGCCGGGTGGTGGCCGAGGGCACCTCCGCGGAGCTGAAGGGGCGGATCGGCGCGGACCGGATCGAACTGGTGGTCCGGCACGCGGCGGAGCTGCCGGTCGCGGCGGGCATCGTCGAGCGGATCACCGGCGCGACGGTGACCGTGGACCCGGAGATCCGTCAGCTCGGCGCGCCGGTCGTCGACCGGATCGCCGCGCTGGCCGACGTCATGCGGGCACTCCAGGACTCGGCGGTCGCCGTCGACGACGTCGTGCTGCGCCGGCCCACGCTGGACGAGGCGTTCCTGCGGCTCACCGGCCACTCCACCGGCGAGGGCCGGACGGAGGTGGCGGCATGACCACCGCACTCGACACGCGTAGCGGACCGGTCGGGGCCGCCACCGAACCGTCGTCCGCCGGTCCGCTGGCCCGGGTCGGTTGGGCCGTGGCCGACGGCTGGGTGATGACCGGGCGGAACATGCGGCACGTCATCCGGTCGCCCGAGGAGATCGTCCTCTACTTCAGCCTGCCGATCATGTTCGTGCTGGTCTTCGGCTACGTCTTCGGCAGCGGCATGGCGGTACCCGGCGACGGCAGCTATCGGGAGTTCCTGCTGCCCGGCGTGTTCGTGATGACCATGCTCTACGGTCTCGGCGCCACCGCTTCGCAGGTCTCCCTCGACGCCAGCCGCGGCGTGGTCGACCGGTTCCGCTCGCTGCCGATGGCCCGCTCCGCCCTGCTGACCGGGCGGGCCGGCGCCGACCTCGTCCGAGCCGTGCTGGAGCTGACCACCCTGGTGGTCTGCGGGCTGCTCGTCGGCTGGCAGTGGCGCAACGGGCTGGGCGACGCCCTGGCGGCGGTGGGTCTGATCCTGCTGCTGCGGCTGGCGTTCACCTGGGTGGGCATCCTGCTGGGTCTGGTGGTGCCGAACCCGGACACGGTCGGGGTGATCGTGTTTCCGCTGGCCTTCCCGCTCACCGCGCTCTCCAACGTCTTCGTCGCCCCGGACCTGCTACCCGACTGGCTCGGCGCGGTCGCCGCGTGGAACCCGCTGTCGGCCACCGTGGCGGCGGCCCGCGAACTGTTCGGCAATCCGGGCATCGGCGGCGAGTCGTGGGCCGCGCAGCACCCGTTGCCGCTGGCGGTCGGCTGGCCGTTGCTCATCATCGCGCTGGCCGCGCCGCTGGCGATTCGCCGCTACCGGCGGCTCAGCCGCTGAGCAGCCGGCCTCTCCCCCGTGCGGGCCGGCCGGCCCGGGCGCCCGACCCGGGCCGGCCGGCACGCACCTGACGGGCCATCGGGGCCCACGAACGCCGCGCACGAGACCACCGGCGGCACGCGGACCGACCCAGCAGGACCCCGCGAGCGGCACAACGACCGTCAACGGTGGCGGCGCCGCCGGGCCCTGCCTTCACGAGGGTGATGACTCACCGGCATATTTATGCCTCTGAGTCATCACGCTCGTGCGCGCATACCGTCTCCTTGCTCTGCCCGCGGGCAGCAGCGGCGGCCCCGCCGGCCAGCACCTGCCCACCGGGGCTCGCCCGGGGGCGAGCTGCTACCCGGCGGTCGCGGGCGGGGCCGTGGCGAAGAGGACGTCGAGGTGGGTGTCCAACGCGGCCAGTGCCTGCTCGGCGCCGTACTGGCCGCCGAGCAGGTAGATGCCGAGCCCCTCCATCAGCGCGAGCAGGCCGGCCGCGCGCTCGTCCGGGTGCGGCCCCGGGAGCAGGCTGGCCACGAAGGCGACCAGTTGCCGGGTGTCCTCGGTCAGGCCGACGGCGGCTTCGGGCCGGACCGCCGCGTAGGCGAGGAACGCCAGGGCGACGCGTCCGTCCGCACGGGACTCCTCGGTCAGCGGCAGCAGCGCGGCGATCAGCGTACGCAGCAGCAGCCGTGGCGGCGGGTCCGCGCCGAGCCGGGCGACCGCCTCGGTGACCCGGGCCTGGTTGCGTTCTCGGACGACGGCCATGGCGAAGGCCATCATCTCGTCCTTGGTGCGGAAGTAGTGCTGGACCATGCCCGCGGAGACGCCGGCCTCGGCCGCCACGTGACGCAGGCTGACCGCCTCCACGCCCTGCCGCGCGGCCACTCGCATCAACGCGTCGGCGATGAGCGTGCGCCGCTCGTGGCGGTCGACCTTCTTGGGCATGGCCCCCATGCTGTCACGAGGTGTTTCGGCGGTTGGTCGTCGCCGGGCGCCGGCGACCGGCGTCTCGCAGGTCAGGCCACCGTCACCGTGCCGGCCGCGGCGTCGACGGTGACGATGTCACCGGTGCGGATCGCCCGGGTGGCGTCGGGGACGGAGATGACGGCCGGGATGCCGTACTCCCGGGCCACCGTCGGGCCGTGCGCCATGACGGCGCCGGTCTCGGTGACCAGCCCGGCGGCGGTGAGGAACAGCGGCGTCCAGCCGGGATCCGTGGTGGGCGCGACCAGGATCTCGCCGGGCTCCAGCCGTGCGGTGGCCGGGTCGCGGACGACGCGCGCCGGACCGGTCGCCACGCCGGCCGCGGCGCCGACGCCACGGAGGACCCCGGCCGCCCCGGACGACCTGGGTAGGACCGCCTCCAGATCGGTGCCGTCGGACAGGACGGCCACCGGGACCGTGCGCCGGCGCAGCTCCCGCTGGTGCACCGCCTGGCGTGCGGTGACGGTCGGCCGGTGGTCGACGCCCTCCCCGACGGCGGCCGCCACCTCCTCGAGGGTCAGGAACATGACGTCGTCCGGCCGGGCCAGCAGGCCGGCGTCGGTCAGTTCGGCGCCGATGAGCAGCAGTTGCCGGCGCATCTCGCGCAGCCGGTAGAGGCCGCCGAACTTGCCGGCCTCACGCAGGCCGGCCAGCGCCCGTGCCCGGCGCAGCAGGAATCCGGCGATCCGGCCACGGACGGGCCGGCGGCGGCGGGCCCGGGCGACAAGGTCCCCGAGGGCGGTCTCGGCGGTGGCCGCGGCACGGGCGAAGCGCCGGTCGGGGGCCTGCTCGGGGTCGGTGACCCGCAGGTAGTTGGCGATCATCGCGAAGACCGGCTCCGGATCCTCGGCCCAACGGGGCACCCCGAGGTCGACCTCGGCGACGGCCCGGTGGCCGTACCGGTCGAGGAACGCGGCGAGCCCGACGTCCGGCAGCGTCCCGCGCCGGTACCGGTCGGCGAGGTCCTGTGGCGGCGTGGTCAGCAGCAGCTCGCGGTGGGCCCCGGCCTGGTCGGCGAGCCGCCACAGCGCCAGGTCCATCTCGATGGTGACGTTGTGCGGCATCCCGCCGAGCACCGTGTCGATCTCGTCGCGGCTGGCCACACCCTTGAGCAGATGGCCCGGCAGCGTCGCCGCCAACATGCCGGCGACGATCGGCCAGACGAGGTCGTCGGGGCTCGCCGACGTGTCCTGCGCCTGGACGAACCGCAGCCGGTCGGCGGCGGTGTCGAGTGCGGCCGGCGCGGCCGAGTCGAGCTCCAGCCGCCGGATCTCCGCGAACAGGCGGGCGCGGGCGGCCTCCGGCCGGGCCAGCGCCCGGGTGACCCCGGTCAGCGCCCGCACGGCCGTCCGGGCGCTCGGTCCGCCGCCCTTGCGGTCGCCTCGGCGGCCGGGTCGCGGCGCGAAGCGGGGGTCGGCGAGCACGTGCTCCACCACTGCCTGGGCGCGCGGACCGAAGTCGACCGCCATCAGCTTGACCAGGCGCTTGCGCGCGGAGCGGTCGCGCACCGGCTCGGTCAGGTCGCCGTACAGCCGACCGCCGATGTCGGTGATCTCGACGCGAAGCCCGATGCTGGCCAGCATCGCCGCGATCAGCGACTTCAGGGTGGACATGCCCATCGGGGTGACCGGCCGCAGCATGCCCTGCACGTGACCGAACTCCACGTAGACGCGCGGCTCGGGATCGTCGGTGGGCGGCGGGAGGGGGAAGAGGGTGGTGATCGGCCGCGACTGCAGGAGCCAGAGCACTCCGTCGTGGTCGTACGCCCACTCGACGTCCTGCGGCCCGCCCCGGTGGTGCTGGAGCCGCTCGCCCGCCCGCCGCAGCTCGTCGAGTTGGGCGGCGGTCAGCGGGCCCCGGCCCACTGGTGGGGTGCCGTCGAGGACGTACCGGGTGACGTCGCCGGTGCCGTCCACCACGGCCGTGCCCAGGCCGACGGCGGCCTCCACCACCATCTCGGTCCGGCGGCCGGTGACCGGGTTGGCGGTGAACAGCACCCCGGCCACCGCGGGCTCGACCATGCGCTGCACCACCACGGCCATCCGCACCCTGCGGTGGTCGATCTCGTGGGCGTCGCGGTAGGCGATCGCGCGGTCGGTGTGCAACGAGTGCCAGCACTTCTCGATCGCCGACAGCAGGTCCGCCTCCCCGCTCACGTTCAGGAACGTGTCCTGCATGCCGGCGAAGCTCGCGTCGGGCAGGTCCTCGGCGGTCGCGCTGGACCGGACCGCCACGGGTCCGCCGCCGAGTCGCCGGTACGCCGCCGCGATCTCCGCCTCGGGCAGCACGCCCGACTGGTGCGCGGCCGTGGTGACGCAGAAGCCGTCGGGCACCCGCTCGCCGAGTCGGACCAACTCCCCCAGCCCGGCCGCCTTGCCGCCGACCAGGTCGTTCATCCCGCCGGCCAGCTCGGACAACGTGATCACACGCATGGCGAACCCCTCTTTGCAATACAGTTGCATTGCAAACAACCGTACGCGTTTCGCGATGCAAGTGCAATGTCAACCGGTCAGCGCCGCAAATGGGACCGCGATCGGCAGTAGACGTCGCCGGAGTTGGCCTCGTGCGGCAGGGACCGCAGGTGCGCCGCCATGCGCGGTGCGGACATCCACTGCGCGAAGGCCAACCCCATCTCGTCGCCGAGCGCCAGGTTGAAGGCGTGGAACCCGAGGGCGGTGACGCGACGCAGACACCGCTCGGCCACCGCGCGCTCGATCGTGGTGAACTCGAAGGAGAGGGCGGCCAGCGGGCGGGACAGACCCGCCAGCACCGCGTCCTCGAAGCCCTCGACGTCGATCTTCACGAAGGCGGGCACGCCGTGCTCGGCGATGAGCCCGTCGAGCGTGACGGACGCGACCTCGATCCGCGCGTCCCACCGCTCGTGCGCCCACCCGGCCGCACCGTCCGCGGCGCGGATGAATTCGGACGACGCCGTGGAGATCGTGGGATTGGCGGAGTTGACGTTGAACGAGAGCCGTCCCTCCCGGGCGCCACACACCGCCTCCACCACCGTCACCGCGTCGTCCGCGGCGTAGATGGCCCGCAGGGCCCGGGTGCAGGGAGCCTGCGGCTCCACGGCGACCACGCGGGCGCCGAGCCGCCGGAAGCTGCCGACCCGGTCGCCCACGTGGGCGCCGACGTCGAAGACGAGGTCGCCGGTCCGGACGAATCGTGCGTAGAACGCGTCCATGGCCGCCTCGCGCGCCGGGTCGCCGTAGTAGACCTCGAGCGAGCGGCGGAGCGAGACGGTGGCCGGATCCGCCTTCAGCCCCTCGATCGCGCCGGTTCGGGCATCCATTGAAGGAATCTAGCCCGGCCGGAATGGAGAGATGTTCGGTTTCGGGCAGCCGTCAGGGGGCGATGCGCAGGCGCCGGATCCGGCCCCCGTCGTACCCCTCGAACCGGAACCGCAGCCCCGCGAAGGGGCTGCCGGGAAAGTCGCCGGTGATGGTGGCGGTCACCACCGTGCCCTCCGGGGTGTCCTGCACGTCAGTGATCTCGTACGAGACCAGCGGCACCTCGCCGCGCCAGGCGCGGATCTCCTGGATGCCCCGGTAGGTCTTCCCCTCGTCCTCCACGACGGCGTCGTCGGCGAAGAGGGCGAAGTAGGCGTCCTTGTCGGGCTGGCCGGCCAGTTCGAAGTAGCGGCGGATGGTCTCGGGTGCGGTGGTCATGCGAGTGGCCTGTCCTCTCCGACGGGCAGCACGAGACGGACGCGCGGCGGCGTCTGTACAGTTACTGCGAAACTAGAAGTGAGTCGCTTCGACATTAGCACCTACTCGACGAGGGGCACGATGGCTGGCAAGATCCGCCTGGAGGACCGCGAGTGCCCGCTCTCCGCCACGCTCGGCGTGGTCGGCGAGTGGTGGACCCTTCTGATCCTTCACGACGCGTTCGACGGGTACACCCGGTTCGACCAGTTCCAGGAGAACCTGAAGATCTCCTCCAGCATCCTGACCAGCCGGCTCCGGACGCTCACCGCCAACGGCCTGCTCGAGCGTCGCCGCTACCAGACCCACCCCGACCGCTACGAGTACGTCCTCACCGAACTGGGCCGCAGCCTCCGTCCGGTGATCGTGGCGCTGGCCGCGTGGGGCAACTCCCGACTGGAGCCCGGTCAGCGCAGCATGATCCTCGTAGATCGGGAGACCGGCATCGAGGTCGAGCCGGTCGTGGTGGATCGAGCCACCGGACGGCAACTGGACCCGGAGAACTTCGTCTTCGCCGCCGGCCCCGCGGCGGGCGAGATCATGCGCGCCCGCTACGCGGGCGTGCTGCCCGAGCGGTCGACGCCGGAGCAGGGCGAGGGAAATTAGGCACCCGCGGCCGTAGCGTGCCGCCCTGTTCACAGGGTAGAAACATGCCGATCCCTTTATTCGCGACGTAATACAAGTCGATGGCGAGAGAGCGCTCTCAGCGCCCTCCCCCACCCACGTCGCCGCGTCCGGAGTGCCGTCCGGCGCGGTGGAGAGGACGATCCGGATGAGACAGTCCCTCGGCGTTCGGCGGCTCCGCCGGGCGCTCATTCTCGGTCTCGCGCTGACCACCGCGGTCAGCACCACGAGCACGGCCGCCACCGCCGGCCCGCCCCGGCACGGTGCCCCGGACTTCGGACCTAACGTGACCGTCTTCGATCCGGGCATGCCGGTCAGCGAGATCCAGGCGACCCTCGACGCCACGCACGCCCGGCAGGTCGGCAACGAGATGGGCACCGAGCGGTATGCGTACCTGTTCAAGCCGGGCAGCTACGGCACCCCCGAGCAGCCGCTGCAGATCAAGGTCGGCTACTACACGGAGGTCGCCGGCCTGGGCGCCTCGCCGACCGACGTCCAGATCAACGGCAAGATCGAGGTCTACAACCGCTGTCTCCAGGACGGCGGCACCAGCAACTGTCTCGCGCTGGTCAACTTCTGGCGCACCCTGTCCAACCTCTCGCTCACCATCAACGCGGCCGGGCAGGACGGCTGCCGGTCGTCGGCGAACTTCTGGGCGGTGTCCCAGGCCGTGTCGATGCGCCGTCTGAACGTCACCGGGGGTGGCCTGTCCCTCATGGACTACTGCACGGCCGGCCCGCAGTACGCCAGCGGCGGCTTCATCGCCGACTCGCGGCTGCCCGCCACCACCAACGGCTCCCAGCAGCAGTGGCTGACCCGCAACAGCGAGGTCGCCAGCTGGTCCAACGCGGTGTGGAACCAGGTCTTCGCGGGTGTCGTCGGCGCCCCGGACGACGCCGGCTTCCCCGCCCCCCCGTACACGACGCTCGACACCACCCCGCTCAGCCGGGAGAAGCCGTACCTGTACGTCGACGGGAAGGGCCGGTACAACGTCCGGGTGCCCGCCGTGCAGCGGAACAGCCGGGGCGTCTCCTGGGCGAACGGGATCACGCCGGGTCGCAGCATCCCGATCGACGACTTCTTCGTCGCGAAGCCGTCCGACTCGGTACGCCACATCAACAGCCAGCTCGCCCGCGGCAAGCACCTCCTGCTCACCCCCGGCGTCTACGACATCGCGCGCAGCATCGAGGTCAAGCGCGCCAACACCGTGGTCCTCGGCCTGGGCCACGCCACCCTCACGGCCATGAACGGCGCGGTACCGCTGGAGGTCGCCGACGTCCCCGGCGTGGTCGTGGCCGGCGTGACCATCGACGCCGGCCTGCGGGAATCGCCGGTCCTGCTCCGGGTCGGCGACAAGCACGGCCGCGACCACAGCACCCCGGCGAACCCGACGACCTTGTCCGACGTGTACTTCCGCGTCGGCGGCCCGCACATCGGCCGGACCAACATCGCGCTGGAGGTCAACAGCGACCACGTGCTCATCGACCACACCTGGGTCTGGCGCGGCGACCACGGCGTGGAGGGCTTCACGGAGGGCGTCAACGGCGACACCGACCGCTGGCGCACCAACACCGGCCGCTACGGCGCCGTCATCAACGGCGACCACGTGACGGCGACCGGCCTGTTCGTGGAGCACTTCCAGCGGTACAACACCGTGTGGAACGGCGACGACGGCACGACGATCCTCTACCAGAACGAGCTGCCGTACGACCCGCCGACGCAGGCCGACTGGATGAACGGCGACGTGGAGGGCTGGGCCGGCTACAAGGTGGGTGACCGGGTGCGCCGGCACACCCTCCACGGCGGCGGCGTGTACGTCTTCAATCAGAACAACCCGTCGATCCACACCGAGAACGGCTTCGAGGTCCCGGAGCGGCCGGGCGTGCGGCTGCACCACATCATGACCGTCAACCTCAGCGCCGGCACGATCGACCACGTGGTCAACGGCGTGGGCGAGGCGGCCGACACCACCCGGGTCGGCGCGCCGGTCTACCTCGCGGAGTATCCGCTCCCGTAAACGGGATCACGCACTGACGTGGGCCGGCGCTTCGCGGAAGCGCCGGCCCGCCCCCGTTCGCGGCGCGCCACCGGCCGATCTTGACCCCCCGAAGTCGCCGACCATAGGCTGCGGTCAATGTGAGCCTTTCCCGAGAAGGGAAACACGCATGGCCCCGTCGACCCGTCCGTTCTGGACAATTTCCTCCCGGCGGCTGGCGAGCGCCGCCGCGATCACGCTCCTGGTCGGCCTGACGCCCGTGCTGGGCGGTGCGCCGGCCGGAGCCCGGCCTCCCTCGTCCGCCCCCTGCAGCACCAATCCCACCGCCCGGCTGTCCACCGTGCCCAGCCCCGAGACCGCCCTCGGCTTCCCGCTCGGCATCGGCCAGGATCGCGTGGTGACCAACGACGAGATCCGCGCCTACCTCGGCGCCGTGGACACCGCCTCGGACCGGGTGGTCACCGGCGTGCTGGGGAGCAGCGTGCTCGGCCGGCCACTGCCGTACGCGGTGGTGTCGAACGAGCGCAACGTCCGACCGGCCGCGCTGCGGAAAATCGCCGACGACGTCCGGGACCTGCGGGATCCGCGCCGGACGAGCCGGAGGGAGGCGGCGCGGACGGCTGCCGACAGCCCCGCCATCGTCTGGGTGACCGGCAACGTCCACGGTGGCGAGAAGAGCGGCGCCGACGCGGCGCTCAAGACGTTGTACGAGCTGGCCGCGGGCCTGTCCTGCGCGGTCGCCGAGCGCAACGACAACCTGGTCACGATCATCGTCCCCACCCAGAACCCGGACGGCCGCGACGCCAGCCGCCGCCAGAACGAGTTCGGCTTCGACCTGAACCGCGACTGGTTCGCGCGCACCCAGCAGGAGACCGACAGCAAGCTGGAGCTCATGCGGCGGTACCCGCCGCAGGTCTTCGTCGACGCGCACGAGATGGGCGGGCGGCAGTACTTCTTCCCGCCCAACGCCGACCCGATCCACCACGAGATCGCCGGCGAGGCGGTCGACTGGATCAACCGGATCGGTGCGGCCAACAAGGCCGGCTTCGGCTACCACGGGGCCTGCGACGAGGTCGTCACCAGCGAATGCTACTTCAACTACGACACCTACGACCTGTTCTTCATGGGCTACGGCGACACGGTGCCGGCCGCCGGCTTCGGCGCCGCCGGCATGACCTTCGAGAAGGGCAGCGCGTCGGCCGTCGCCGACCGGGTCCAGCAGCAGTTCCACACCCAGTGGTCGACGCTCGGCTGGGCCGCCGCGAACAGGTACGAGGTGCTGACCGACTACTACCGGATCTGGACGGACGCGCTCGCCCAGGGCCGGGCCGGCGCGCTGGAGCCGAACGAGGTGGTGCAGCCCACCAACGAGGTCCAGTTTCCGGTGCCGGACATCACGATCCGGTCGTACTTCCTCCTGCCCCACCGCCAGTTGGCCGACGTACGGCAGTTGGTCGAGCGGCTGCGCCGGATGGACGTCGAGGTGTACGAGGTGCAGCAGCCGACCCGGGTGCGCAGCGCGCACGTTTTCGGCGGTCGCACCGCCAGCAACGTGACCGTGCCGAAGGGCGCGTACTGGATCCCGATGGACCAGCCGCAGAAGCACTGGATCCAGGCGATCATGGGCGAGGATCCGTACACCCCGTTCCCCTACTTCTACGACGTCTCGTCGTGGAGCAACCCCCTGCTGATGGGGGTGCCGACCCTCTACACCGGGGACGACGTCCGACCGAGGGCCCAGCTGGTCCGGCGGATCGAGGGCGGCCGGACCGCGCCGGCCTGGCACCGCGGCTCGTACGGCTACCCCCTCGATTCCGCCGCGGCGGCGGAGCTGACCTTCCGGCTGCTCGGCCGGGGCGTACCGCTGGTCCGGGACGAGGGCAGCGGCGTGGCCCGGCTGGCCGCGAACAGGCTGACCCGGGAGGTCGACGAGCTGGCCGAGTCACTCGGCGTGACCCTGACCCCGGGCGGGCCGGCCGCCGGCACCCGGCTCGAGCTGCCCGACGTGGGGCTGTTCCAGGGCACCGGCATCTCCACCACCGCCGGATCCCACGGTGAGGCCCGGTACGTGCTCGGCGAGCGGTGGGGGCTGGACCTCACCCCGGTGACCACCGCCGACATCAACGACAACACCGCGACGTTCACCGGGCGTACGGTGCTGCTCGTGCCGGACGGCAGCAGCGCGACCGGCGGGCTCACCGCCGCCGGGCAGGCCAACCTGCGGGCCTGGATCGCCCAGGGACACACGTACGTCGGGCTGCGCAACGAGGGCACCCGGCTCGCCCGGGCCGCCGGGCTCACCTCGACCACCGAGAAGGCGAGGCCGACCGGCTACCAGGTGATCGGCTCGCACCTGCGGGTCGACGTCGACCACGGCAGCCCGGTCGCGGCGGGCCGGCCGGCCGAGGACTTCGAGTTCAACAACAACGATCCGATCCTGAACCCGAGCACCACCGGGACGAACGTGCTCCGGTACCCGACCGGGGACACGTTCTGGGCCAACGGCTACACCGTCGGCGTGGACGCGCTGCGCGGGACGGCGGCGGTGGTCGACGAGCCGACCGGCGACGGCCGGGCGGTGCTGTTCGCGTTCAATCCGCTGTTCCGGGCGTACAACGAGAACGGGCTGCACCTGGTGGCCAACGCGCTGCTCGCGCCGGCGGGCGCCGGCCCGGCCGGCCGCGGCGCGCCGCCGACCGCGACGGCGGTGGATCCGGCGCGGGCCGCCGCGGCCGCCGCGCCGGTCGCGGAGAACCTCGGCGGTGAGTGGCGGCCGATCACGATCGAGGTGGCGAACGCCGACCTGGCCCGGACCCGGACGATCGTCGAGCGGTTCACCGGCGCGGCCCGGACGTCCGCGGCGGGCGGCTCGGCCTACCTGGTGATCCCGAACCCGGAGGGCCTCCTGGCCGACGAGCACCCGTTCCTGGGTGACCTCGTCCGCGCCCTGCGGGACGCCCGGGTGCCGCTGCGGTCGGTGGTCGCCTGACGCACCCCGGCGGCTCGGCCGGCCTGTCGAGGGTCGGCCGGGCTGCCGGGTGCGGGGCCCGGCGGCTGACGACCGCTGGGCCGTGTCGCGAAGGTCACGCCCCCCTCGATGGACGCCGTCATGGGCGCGCAGGAGTCTTGGAAAGCTGATTCCAACATGAGGTGGACGTTGCGATGGACCTGCGCTCAGACGCCGTCGTGCTCTTCGGGGCGACCGGAGACCTTGCGGCGAAGAAGCTCTACCCGGCGCTCTACGAGCTGACCCGGCGCGGTCGGCTGGACCTGCCGGTGATCGGTGTCGGCCGCTCCCGCTGGGACGACCAGCAGTTGATCACGGCGGCCCGCAAGTCGGTGCTGGAGACGCACGGTCGGCTCGACGACGAGGTGTTCGACCGGCTCGCCGGGAACCTGACCATGGTCTCCGGCGACTACGCCGACCCGGACACCTACCGGCGGCTGGCCGAGGCGCTCGCGGCCGCCGAGCGGCCGCTGTTCTACCTGGCCATCCCGCCGGCCGTCTTCGGCGCGGTCGTCGACGGTCTGGCCGCCGCCGGGCTGGCCGCGCGCGGCCGGGTGGTCGTCGAGAAGCCGTTCGGCCGCGACCTGGAGTCGTCGCACGCGCTGAACGACGCGCTGCGGGCCGCGTTCGCCCCGGAGCGGATCTTCCGGATCGACCACTACCTGGGCAAGGAGTCGGTCGAGGGCCTTCGGGTGTTCCGGTTCGCCAACCGGCTGTTCGAGCCGCTCTGGAACGCGGAGCACATCGAAAACATCCAGATCACCCTGTCCGAGGTCTTCGGCACCGAGGGCCGCGCCGGGTTCTACGACCGGATGGGCGCCACCCGGGACGTGCTGCAGAACCACATGCTCCAGGTCGTCGCCCTGCTCGCCATGGAGCCTCCGGCCAGGGCCGGTGACGCCGCCTTCCGCGAGGAGGAGATCCGGGCGCTGCGCCGGATCGCGCCGCTCGCACCGGAGTCCACGGTCCGGGGGCAGTACGCCGGCTACCGCCACGAGCCGGGGGTGGCGGCGGACTCCAACACCGAGACGTTCGTGGCCACCCGGCTGCGCGTCGACTCCCCCCGCTGGGCGGGGGTGCCGTTCTACCTGCGCACCGGCAAGCTGATGCCCGGCACGGCCACCGAGGTCGTGGTGGAGTTCAAGGCGCCGCGGCAGGACCTGGTCCCGGCCGTCGACGGGGCCGCGGCGCAGCCGAACCTGCTGCGCTTCCGGCTCGGCCGCGGGGACGGGATCACCCTGTCGATCCAGGCGAAGGACCCCGGTGCCGAGGTGGCGAGCCGGCCGGTGGAGCTGCCGGTCGACTTCGACGCCGCGCTCGGCGAGCGCCGCGAGGCGTACGAGCGCCTGCTGGACGACGCCCTGGACGGACGGCACCTGCGGTTCGCCCGGGAGGAGGCCATCGAGCAGGAGTGGCGGATCGTCGAGCCGATCCTCGACCTGCCGGAGCCGGTCGCCTCCTACCCGAAGGGCAGCTGGGGCCCGGCCGACGCGGACGCACTGGCCGGACGGTGGCACTCCCCGACCCTGCGCTGACCTCACGAGCCCGGCGGGTGTGCCCGCACCGACGCGGACCCGCCCGCCGCCACGGGGAGCGGCGGGCACCGGCAGCGCTACCTACTCGGCGGTAGGCTGGGGCGATGACGCCGGTCGACACCGCCTCCACCGCGGGCTCGGCGCCGTCCGCGCCACGGCTGACGGCGGCTGGCCGTCGGACCCGCGCGCGGATCGTGGGGGCGGCGGCGGAGCTGATGTTCCGCAAGGGCGTGGCGGGCACGAGCATCCCCGACGTGCAGCAGGCGGCCAAGGTCAGCGCCTCGCAGATCTACCACTACTTCGGCGACAAGAACGACCTCGTGCGCGCCGTCATCCGCTACCAGATCGAGCGAACCCTCCAGGGCCAGCAGCCGCTGCTCGACCGGCTGGACAGCATCGAGGCGCTGCGGGCCTGGTGCGCCGCGGCGATCGAGGTGCAGAAGCAGCGCGACTGCGCGGGCGGCTGCGAGGTCGGCTCGCTGGCCAGCGAGTTGGTCGAGTCCTGCGACGCCATGCGCGACGACCTGGTCGCCGCGTTCGACCGCTGGGAGGCGCCGATCCGGGACGGGCTGCGCCGGATGCGGCAACGCGGCGCGCTCGTCCCGGACGCCGACGTCGACCAGCTGGCCACCGCGCTGCTCGCGGCGGTCCAGGGCGGCCTCCTGCTCACCCAGGTCCGGCGCTCCACCGAGCCGTTCCGCGCCGCGACCGACGCCGCCATCGGCTACATCGAGACCTTCACCGCCTGATTCTCGTCGTCGGCGGCAGGGGATGATCGACGCTCGCCGGGCGATTCCGCGTTCCGGCTCGGACGCAACGGACCGCGACGTAGCGTGGGCTGACCGGGCCGGGCGCACCGCGGGGGCCGCTGTGATGGAGGACGCACGTCGGTCCGTGATCCGCATGTCGGGTGCACCGCAGCGGGCGGACCTGCTGGAGCTGTTCTTCGACCTCGCACTCATCGCCACCCTGATCCTGACGTCGCAGAAGATGGCCGCCGCGCAGACGTGGACGGGTATCGGTCAGGCGCTGCTCGCGCTGTCCACGCTGTGGGCGGTCTGGGTCACCACGACCTCGTTCACTGACCTCTACAGCCTTCAGAAACGCCCCATCCAGTTCGTCGTGCTGGGCGTCATGTTCGGCGGAATGTTGATGTCCGCCGCCCTGCCGACCGCCTTCGGCGGCCACGGTCTGGTCTTCGGCGCCACGTGGGCCGGGATCAACTGGGGCCGCGGGCTGGTGCTCATCCCGTCCCTGCGCGGCCGGCGCGAGCGAGAACGCCCGTTACGGGTCCTGCTGTGGACCACTGTCTCGGGCGTCCTCTGGATCGTCGGCGGCCTGCTCCCGCACCCGGACACGCGGCTCGCCGTCTGGCTGGTCGCGCTCCTCGTCGACTACGTCGCGTTCGGTCTCCGGTTCCCGATACCCGGTCGGCGACCGCTGCCGCAGTACGACGTGGCGCCGGAGCACCTCGCGGAGCGCTACCAGCAGATCTACATCCTGGCCCTCGGCGAGCTCGTCCTGGTCACCGTTCTGACCCTGAGCGGCATGCCGTTCACCGCCGACCGCATCGGCGCGTTCCTCACCGCGTTCGTGGCGGCCGTCCTGCTCTGGTGGAGCTACGCCCGCCGGACGGGAGCGATCCTGCGGAACGCCATCGAGCGGTCTGCCCACCGGGACCGACTAGTGCAGGTCAACCCGTACGCCCACTGGCTCATGATCGTCGGGGTGGTCGGCATCGCGGCGGGCTTCGACCGGATCATCCAGCACCCTCTGGAGCGCTCGGACGCCATCCTGGCCGCGCTCGTCCTCGGCGGTGCCGCGCTGTTCCTCGTCGGGCGGGCGACGCTCGACCACCAGGTCTTCGGCCGGGTCCCGTTCTCCCACGTCGCCGGTGTCGTCGTCATCGCGGCGGCAGCCGCGGCCACGCGGGGGCTGCCGGGCTTCACCCTGGGCGTGGTCGCGACCGTGGTGCTGCTGGGGGTCGCCGCCGGGCAGTTCGTCCGGTCACGGCGGTAACCGGCACCACGGTCGACGTCCGAACTCGACGCTGGAGGAGACGCCGCGCGCCGTCGTCCGGGTCCGAGGACTATGCCGCCGGCCGTCGGCCGGGTACCGTCCGAATGATCGTGGTCGATGGCGGGCGAGGCGTCCCGGGCCGGGCACCAGTGGGCCGCGGGCGTCCCGTGCGGCGGACGTAGGGGGCGCGTGTGAAGATCCGAGCAGGGTTGTGTGCGGTGGCGATGGTCGCGGCGGGGCTGGTGGCCGCGCCGCCGGCGGTCGCGGCCGACGTGGGCAGCGCCACCGTGGTGCCGATTCAGGTCACCGGGGATCCCGCGAAGCGGTTCAACCTGGTGGTGCTCGGCGACGGCTACACCGAGGCGGACCTGCCCACGTTCCGCTCACACGTGGACAAGCACCTCAACACCCTCTGGACCATCGAGCCGTTCAAGTCGTACCGCAGCTACGTCAACGTCTACGCCGTGGAGATCATCTCGGCGGAGTCCGGCGTGGACTGCGACCCGGGCCTCTCGGACCCACGACGGAACACCGTGCTGGGCATGGGTTTCTGGGGCGGCTGCAACCCCGGCAGCGTGCAGCGTCTGCTGACGGTCAACGGTTCCGCGGCGAACACGTACGCCAACCTGGCGACCGGCACGAACCCGGGCAACCGCCAGCTCATCGCGCTGGCCAACAGCAACACCTACGGTGGCGCGGGCGGCACCAACGCGACCGCCTCCGGCGGCAACGCCCTCTCCGCGCTGATCAGTCCGCACGAGCTGGGGCACTCGCTCGGCGGCCTGCAGGACGAGTACGACTACTACGCACGTGCCGTGCCCGGCGACACGTACACCGGGGGCGAGCCCTCCTCGGTGCACCACACCGTGCTCACCGAGCAGCAGATGCGGGACACCCGGACCAAGTGGTGGCGTTGGCTGGGCGAGCCGAGCGAGTCCGGCGGCACGATCGGCCGCTACGAGGGCGGGCTCTACCTGCAGAAGGGCGTGTGGCGTCCCAGCCAGCACTCGATGATGAAGTCGCTGGGCTTCTACTTCGACCAGGTCGCGCGCGAACGGATGACCGAGCGCATCGCGGCCAAGGTGACCATCCTGTCCGACGGCACGCCGACGAACACGCCGATCGGTGCCGACCGGGTCGTCTGGGTGGAGACCCTGCACCCGGTCAGCCACGAGCTGAGCGTCACCTGGTCGGTCGACGGCGCCGCCGTGCCGGGCACCGGCAACGCCCGCAGCCTCGACCTGCGGTCGCTCCGGCTCCCTCCGGGGCGGCACACCGTCACCGCCACGGTGACCGACCCGACGCCGTTCGTCCGCGATCCGGCGGTCCGCGACTCGCCCGCGCTCACCCAGCGCCGGAGCTGGACAGTCGACACCGCGCTGACCACCCCCGCGGCCGGCGGGCCCCTCGCGATCACGGCGTCGACCGCGACCGACCGGCCGGTCGGCGCGCAGGACGTCGTGTACGTGCAGAGCACCCACCCGACCGACCGGGTGCCGGCGGTGAGCTGGGCCGTCGACGGCCGTCCGGTGGCCAACCCGGGCCACGACGGCGACCTGGAACTGGCCGCCCTCGACCTGAGCGGCGGCAGCCACCGGCTCGTCGCCACGCTGAGCGACCCGGTGACGCACGAGTCGGTGACCCGCGAGTGGGCGGTCGACGCGGCACGGCCGCAGGTCGACTACGACGTCTCGGCGCCGCTGCTCACCACCGCGCGGCCGGGCCGGCCCACCGAGTACGTGTACAACGGCCCGTTCAGCATGGAGCTGACCGGCACGGACGGCGGCCCGGGGCAGGTCACCTCGGAGTTCCGCCTCGACGGAGACGGTTGGCACAACTACTACGGCTGGCCCACCGACGCGCGGGCGCCGTTCCTGTTCACCGCCACCGGCACCGACGTCGACGGTCTGGTCTACGGCAACCTCGGCTCGGGCGGCCTGTCCGTGTCGCCGTTCGCCCAGCGCTCCCCCGGCTACGGTCGGCACACCATCGAGTACCGGGGCATCGACGCCGTCGGCAACATCGGGCCCGCCGGCTCGTTCGTCGCCACGCTGATTCCCGCGCCGCCGGCCTGCACCGACGTCGTCTCCGGCCGGCACCCGGGCGGGCTCGTGGTCAGCTCCGGCGTCACCTGCCTGCGCGACGCGACCGTGTCCGGAGCGGTCGTCGTCCGGCCCGGCGCCGCCCTGGTGGCCGAGCGGTCCGCGGTCTCCGGCAGTCTGGCGGCGACCGGCGCGACCGCCGTCGAACTGCTGAACACCAGCGTCCGGGGTGCCGTCTCGGTGACCGGCACCACCGGCCACGTCACGGTGGTGGGGGCGCGAGTGGCCGGCGCGATGGTCCTGTCCGGCAACGTCACCGGCACGACGGCGCCCATCGTCGCCGGCACCGAGGTGGCCACGCTGGCCTGCTCCGGCAACAGCCCGGCGCCGGTCGACCTCGGGGCACCCAACACCGTCCGGGGCTCGGCGTCGGGACAGTGCCGCGCCCGGTGACCCGCCGCAGTGCCGTCCCGGCCCCGCAACCCGATCGACCAGGTCGGGGGCGGGGCCGGGGCGCGTCCGGGCCGATCCTCGACCGGTACGCGCCGTGGTGCCGTTCGGCCGCGGCTCGGTGCTCCTCGGCACGGCGAGCTCCTGCTGAGGGTCGCCCGCTACAGGGGCGGGTTCGTCTGCGGCCCGTGCCGATGGACCCGCCAGTCGAGGACGGCGACCCCGGCCAAGATCGTCGACGCGGCGACGGCCGCGGCGAACGGCGGAAGCATCAGCATGACCGGCGCCACCACGCCCAGGGCCAGCAGGCCGAGGTAGACCGCGGGGCACCGGGCACGTCCGGCCGGCTGTTCGAGATAGGCCCGGCCGATCAGGAACAGTGCCGGCCCGCCGAAGATGACCACCACCAGAGCCCAGTCGATCGGAGGTTCCGGATCCTCGACGACCTGCCCGAGGCCGACCGCCGTGCAGATGACCCCGCCGACGATGAGCAGCAGGCTGAAGCTCGACCAGTGGGACAGCCGCAGGCCCACCCCGCTGGAGCCGGAGGACTGCTGCTGTCCCGACCCGACGTGGTAGAAGTAGACCCGCCAGAAGGCCACGACGGCGACGAACGCGGCGACGAGCACGAGGGTCCGCTTGGGTGACAGGCCCGGGAAGCTGATGGCGGCGCCGGCCTCGAGCACCACCTCGGCCAGCGCGATCATGAAGAACTGGTTGTACCGCTCGGCGAGGTGGTCGTAGCCGACCCGGGTGTACCCCTGCCGGGTCGTGCCCAGCCGGAACGCGGGCCAGCTCAGGGCGCTGCCGAGGACCTCGATGGCGAGCGCGGCGGTCCAGAAGATGCCGCGCCCGAGCCCGCCGCTGGCCCCGCCGCCGATCCAGAGCACGCCGGACACCACGTGCCAGCACAGCACCCGCGCCGGCTGCCGCCACTCCGCCTGTCGGCGCAGTGCCAGGGTCAGGTAGAGCGGACGCCCGACCTGGATGACGACGTACGTGACGGCGAAGATCACCCCGCGCTCGCCGAACGCCTGGGGCAGCGAGACGGCCAGCACCAGGGTCCCGAACATCACGGCCAGCAGCACGACCTGGATGTCGGCGCGACGCGGATCGTAGATGCTGGTCATCAGCGCGTTGAGGGACCAGATCATCCACATCGCCGTGAAGAACAGCAGCGTCTGGCCCGCCTCGGACAGCAGGTTGTGCCGGACGATGGTCAGGTCGTCCGCCACGCGCCCGGCGAGCCGGGCGAGCGCGAACACGTAGACGATGTCGAACAGCAGTTCCAGGACCGTCGCCCCACGCGGGACCACGGCCTCTCCGAATCGGCGCGTCCCGCTGGGCGTCAGCATGTCCGGCTTAGGTCTGTCCGCACCGCAGCTGCTCCGGCACCGCCACGCCGAGGTACGCGAGCAGGTCGGCGACCTCGCGGTCCAGGTCGAGGCCCACCTCGGTGATTCCCGGCTGGCCGAACGACGACATGGGGCAGCTGGGCTGCTCGATGGTGAAGCGCGTGCCCCCGCCGGCCGCGTCGGCGCTGATGGTCGTCCGCAGCGGGGCGTACAGCATGGCCGCCGGGTCGTGGCGGAACATCCGCTCGGCGATGGTGTGGTTGCCCATCAGGTACTCGACACAGTGCGCCGAGTCGCCGGCGAGCCGCATCATCGGCTGGACGTCGTCGCTGCTCCAGTAGATGAGAAAGCCGTGCGGCGCCCGCTCCCGCATCAGGTCGAGCACGTCGGACCAGGGCGCCTGGCGCGCCACCAACGCGTCGAACGCCTCCTTGTCGTACGGCGGGACGGCCCGCTCGTACTCCCCGCGGAACTGGGCGAAGGGGCGGTCGACCCGGATGTCGAGACGACGAGCCGGATAGCCGTGCACGGCGACGTCGTCCGACTGACCCATCTCCACTCACCCCCGCAGGCAGGTCGGTGGCGTAGCTACCGGCACCCGAACGATTACGGTAGACGGATCTTCGGCGTTTCTGACGCTTATGGACGGATACGCTGCCGCCGTCGAGCGCCGGTAGCGGGGTGGCGGGCGGGTGAACGGGGCCGAATCACTGGTGGGGACGCTGGCCGAGGCCGGTGTCGAGGTCCGTCTCACCAGCCCCGGCATCACGGAGCTGCACCCGGTGGGTGCGCGGGAGTCGGTCCCGCGGATGCGGGGGATGCTCGCGCTCTTCGAGGCGCGGTCGCCGGAGCCGCCGACGGTCACGCCCGGATCGCCGGCAAGCCGGCGGCCACGCTGCCGACGCTGCCATCCCGCCCGTGGCCTGACCGGCGTCGCCCGCCGCGAGCAGTCCTGGCCGGACCAACGGCCCTGACCGGCGGCGGTCGCGGCGCGGAGGCTGGAGCCGTGAGTGGTCGTCGGCCGAGGCCGGACGCGAAGTGCCCGCTGCGACCCGGTGAGCCGTGCACGCTGTGCCAGGTGGACGTGACCGGCCCGCGGGACTGCCCGCTCGTCTATCTGGTCATGACCGACGAGGACCTGCGCGACGGGGTGCACCACAGCCGGCGCGCGGCGGGTCGGCCGGCCGGACCGACGCCCGGCGGGAGGGGCCGAAGGTCCCGCCGCCTGTGGTCCCCCGGCACTGCTGTGAGCGACCCGCGACCGGTGCAATGGAGGTGGAACGAGAGCTGAAAGGAGCGGCGAGATGACCGCCATCGCCGAGCGTCCGACAATCAACCGGACCGCCAACCGCACCGCCCGCCCGCCGGTCGCGACCCCGGCCGAGACGACCCGGCAGAAGGCCGCCAGGTACGTCCTCGCCGGTCTCCGCCTCGCCCTCGGCTGGACCTTCCTCTGGGCCTTCCTCGACAAGATGTTCGGCTTGGGCCACGAGACAGCGGCCACGAAAGCCTGGATCAACGGCGCCAGCCCCACCGAGGGCTTCCTCGGCAAGGCGGTCGCCGGCCCGTTCGCCGACGTCTACCGGTCGTTCGCCGGCGCCGCCTGGGCCGACTGGCTCTTCATGATCGGCCTCGCCGCCATCGGCACCGCCCTGATCCTCGGGATCGGCACGCGGATCGCGGCCGCGGCCGGCACGCTGCTCCTGCTGATGATGTGGACGGCCGTGCTGCCCCCGGAGAACAACCCGTTCGTGGACGACCACCTCATCTACGCCGGTGTCCTCGCCGTGCTGGCCCTGACGACCGCCGGGAACACGCTCGGTCTGGGCCGGTACTGGGCCCGCCTGGGGCTCGTGCGGCGGCTGCCCTTCCTCCGGTGACGATCGACAGGTGACGGACGACCCGCGAAGGCGGCACCCAGACGGGTGCCGCCTTCCCCCCGTGTGCGCTACGCGATCCGCCGGATCGCCCGGACGGACAGGTAGATCAGGAGCAGGGCGACGGCGACGAAGATGCCGGTCTCGATGTACTGGAAGAGCCAGAACCGGTCCGCCGGCTGGTACAGCCGCCAGTTGTACGCGCCGGGGCCGATCCCCAGCTCGGTCCCGCAGGTCCGGCCCTCCGGCATCTGGTCGGCCGGCGGACACATGATGGTCGTGTCGTTCAGCACCATCTTCCCGTCGGCGTTGCGGATCCCGCTGGAGAGGATCCAGTCGCCCCGGGCCTCGCGCGGCTCGCCCCCGATGATGGGGAAGGTGACCGTCTCGGCGGGCTGGTAGCGGGGCCGGGCCAGCAGGGCGACCGCCGCCCGCACCCCGATGTAGCCGAACAGCGTGATGGCCATGGCGGGCAGCATCCGGCGGCCGACGGTCCCGGCGAAGATGCCCAGCGCCACGGCGAAGAGGGTGTAGCCGACCGGCACGACACCCTGGAGGTCGAAGACGATGAAGCCGAGCCGGCCCTCCTGCGCGGATTTGGTGAGCGGGTCGACCCACCACGACATGCCCAGCCCGTACAGCACCGAGAGGGTCAGCACGACCGCGCCGGCCAGCCCGAACTTCACCAGCGCCCAGTGCCGACGGCTGACGCCCTGGGTCCAGGCGAACCGGTGCGTGCCGTGCTCCACCTCGCGGGCGACCAGCGGCGCGCCCCAGAACAGGCCGACCAGTGCCGGCAGGACGACGAGCAGTACGGCCACCAGGTTCAGGGCGCCGTACTGGTTGGTGAAGCGCCGGAAGCCCGCGTCGCAGGAGTCCACGGTCGCCGTCGCCACGTCGGCGCGGGCCAGGTCTCGGACGCACTGCGGCAGCCCCAGCTCGCCGAAGGTGTGCCGCATCGCCAGGCCGATCGGGACCATCAGGGCGGCGAGCGCCAGGAACGCGAGGGCGGTGAAGAGCAGTTGCTTACGGTGTTGCCGCCAGGCCAGCCAGATCATGCCGGCACCCCCCACTCGGTGTGGCTCGCCGTCGTGTCGCCGTCGGCGAGGTAGGCCAGGATGAGGTCCTCGAGGCTGACCTCGCGCACGGTCCACGCGGGATCCGTGATGTCGCCGTCGGTGCGGACCAGCAGGGTGGACTGCCGGTCGGTGTGGCTGGCCCGGACCACCGCCGCGACCCCGCCGATCGGCCCGCCGTCGTGCCGGGGGCCGACGAGCTGCCGGTGCTCGGCCACGATGTCGTCGACCCCGCCGACGAGCTGCACCCGGGCGGCGTTCAGCACGATCAGGTAGTCGCAGACCCGCTCCAGGTCGGCCAGCAGGTGCGAGGAGAGCAGGACGGTGGTGCCGGACTCGGCGACGCTGCCCATCAGCGACTGGAGGAACTCCCGGCGGGCCAGCGGGTCCAGGCTGGCGACCGGCTCGTCGAGCAGCAGCAGCGGGGGCCGCTTGGCCAGCGCGAGCGCGAGGGCCACCTGGGCGCGTTGCCCGCCGGACAGCTTGCCGACCGGCCGGTCGGGTGGGATGCCCAGTTGGGCGAGGCGGTTGCGGGCCAGCGGTCCGTCCCACCGCCGGTTCAGTTTCCCGCCGGCGGTGACCAGCTCCGCGGCGGTGAAGTCGCGGTACAGCGGGGTGTCCTGGGCGACGAACCCGATGTCCGCGAGCCTGTTCGTGTTGTCGTACGGCGACTCGCCGAACACCCGGACCGCCCCCGCGTCGGGCCGGAGCAGGCCGACCGCTAGGTGCAGCAGTGTGCTCTTGCCGGCGCCGTTGGGCCCGACGAGGGCGGCGATCCGCCCGGCCGGCAGGCGCAGCGAGCAGTCGCGCAGCGCCCAGTTGCGTCCGTACCGCTTACCTAGCTGGTCGGCTTCCAGGACGATGTCCATCTCTGTCCTCTCATTCCGCTCGCGCGGGCTCCTTCTGTGGTGTGTCGTCGGCGAGTGCGGCCCGCATGGTGGTCTCCACCAGCGCGATGACGTCCTCGGGCGTGAGCCCGGCGGCCCGCGCCCGGCGCAGCCAGGCCACCAGGTCCGCGCGCAGCTCGGCCTGGTTGGGCAGCGAGGCGCCGGCGAGGCTGCGTTCCACGAACGTCCCCACGCCGGGCCGGCCGGCCACCAAACCTTCGATCTCCAGCTCCCGGTACGCCTTCAGCACGGTGTTCGGGTTGATCGCCAGGGACTGCGCGACGTCACGGACCTTCGGCAGTTGGTCGCCCGGGACCAGCAGGCCGACGCGCAGCGCCTGCCTCACCTGCTGCACCAGCTGCATGTAGGTGTTCACCTTGGACCGGCTGTCCAGCACAAACTCGATCACTCGAGACGATCCTCTCTATTGTCCTACGCCAGTAGGACAAGTTGAGGATGATTCCTCGGGGAGTGACTGTCAAGGCCGACACCGGCGCGTCGCGCCGGTGTCGGCTCCGCCGGGTCAGGGCCGACCCCGTCGCGGCGCGCCGGTGTCCTCCGCCGGGTCAGGAGCGCGGTCCCGGTCGTGGCTGCCCCGGGCCGGTCGCCCGGAACCGGGTGGGGGTGGTCGCGCCGGTCGATTCCGCCCCGGCGCGGTGTTTCACGCTGCGAGACTCAGCCGGTGGAGGGCAACCGGTGGCGCGGGAAGCTGGGCCCGGCCGTGCCCATCGCCCCGGGCACCCGGGCCGACAAGTTCGAGCTCTTCTTCGACCTAGTCTTCGTCGTCTCCTTCTTCATCATCACCCGGGCCACCGCCGCGAACGTCACCCCACGGGAGTTGCTGCACGCCATGCTGGTGCTCGCGGTGCTCTGGTGGTGCTGGGTGGTGCACAGCGTGGTGGCCAGCCGGGTCCGGCTCGGCGAGGGCTTCGTCCCGGTGGCGATGGTGCTCGGGATGGCCGCGCTGTTCACCTTCGCGCTGGCCCTGCCCCAGGCGTTCGACGACCCGGGGCGCGGCATCGCCGGGCCGATGCTGGTCGCGCTCAGCTACGTGGCGATCCGCGTCGTGCACCTGCTGCTCTACCTGCACGCCGTACGCGGTAGGTCGCACCAGCGCCGCAAGATGCTCCAGTTCATCCCGGAGATCGTGGTCACCACCGTCCTGCTGGTGATCGCGGCGCTCGTCCCCCAGCACATCGACGACATGGGGACGGCCGTGCTCGTCCGCGACGGGCTGTGGGTCGCGGTCGTCGTCATCCAGTACGGCAGCGGGCTGGTCGCCGGCACCTGGGGCTGGGAGTTGCCCTCCGCGGAGCACTGGACGGAACGCTACGACCTGATCCTGATCATCGCGCTGGGCGAGTCGGTCATCTCCGTCGGCGTCGGCGGCAACCTGATCGGCAAGCCGGTGGCCTGGGAGGCGATCCCGGCGGCCATCCTCGGCATCATCTTCACGGCGGCGCTGTGGTGGGCGCACTTCGACTTCGTCGGGCCCGCCGCCCGGATCGCGCTGCACGCCGCCCAGGACGGCCCGCGGATCGCCATCGCCCGGGACGCGTACGCCTATCTCTACCTTCCGATGATCGCCGGCGTGATCCTGTTCGCGATCGGCGCGGAGGAGGTCGTCCGGACCATCACCGACCCGGTCGGCGGGTTGGGCGAGGCGGCGCACGGGCCGGCCGTACCGCTGCTGTTCGGCGGGGTGATGCTCTACCTGGGCGCGGACCTGCTGTTCCAGCTGCGCGCGCTGCGTACCGTCAGCTGGACGCGGATCGGTGCGCTCGTCGCGCTGGCCGGCGGTCTGGTGCTCTGCCAGCACGTGCCCGCCCTCGTCGCGCTCACCGTGCTCACCACGATCTGCGTCGCTCTCGTGACGATCGAGGCGGTGGTGTTCGCGGACTCCCGGCGCGCCCTGCACGAGGCCGTTCTGGAGGAGAAAACCACCTACGAGGCGCACGAGGTCGCGTACCGCGCCCGCTGGCACAACGGCAAGCCGCCGGGCGTCAAGGAGTGACCCGGCCCGAGGCTGCCGTCGACGCCGGCCGCCGGCTCCCGAACGGGCCGGGGCCGCCCCCGTCGTCGGACGAGGGCGGCCCCGGTTCGGTGTCGCCGAGCCTCAGCGGCGGGACGCGCCCTCCGGCGTGGCGTCGACCGGCACCTGGTCGAAGGCGGGCGCGCCGTCGACCGCGTCCGCGGCGACCGCGGCCGACCGGGCGCTGTCCGGCAGGTCGAGGCTGGTCCGCAGGGTGACCGGCTTGAGCAGGAGCGCGGCGATCACCCCGACGACGCCGATGGCGGCCGAGATCAGGAAGATGTGCCCCGTCGCGTCGCCGTACGCGGCCCGGACGATGTGCTGGACCGCGTCGGGCAGCGCGGTGATGTTGAGGTTGCTGCTGCCGGCCCCGTCACCGGAGGTCGGGAACCCGGCGGCGGCGAGGTCGTGGGTGATCTGGTCGGTGACCCGCCGGGCGAGCACCGCGCCGAGCACCGACACGCCGATGGTGCCGCCGAGGGACCGGAAGAACGCGACGCTGGAGCTGGCGGCGCCGATGTCCTTGAGCGCGACGGTGTTCTGCACGGCAAGAACGAGGTTCTGCATGGTCATGCCGACGCCGGTGCCGACGATGAACATGGCCGCGCCGACCAGGTACAGCGAGGTCTCGTGGTCGATGGTGCCGAGCAGGGCGAACCCGGCGACGAGCACGATCGAGCCCACGACGATGTACGGCTTGATCCGTCCGGTCCGGGTGATGAGCCGGCCGGCGATGATCGAGGAGAGCAGCACGCCGGCCATCATCGGGATGGTGAGCAGGCCGGCCTCGGTCGGGCTGTAGCCGCGGCCGATCTGGAAGTACTGGCCGAGGAAGACGGCGCCGCCGAACATGGCCATGCCGACCGCGAGGCTGCCGAGGATGGCCAGCGCCGTGGTGTGCTCGCGGATGATCGAGAGCGGGACGACCGGCTCGGCCGCGCGGGACTCGACCCAGACAGCCAGGGCGAGCAGGACGATCGAGCCGCCGACCATGGCCGCGGTCTCCCAGGAGACCCAGGCGAACGAGCTGTCGACGAAGGAGATCCAGATCAGCAGCAGGCTGACGCCGGCGGCGATGAGGGTCGCTCCCAGGTAGTCGATCTTGACGTTCTCCCGACGCGCGGTGGGCAGGTTCAGGGTGGCCTGGAGCAGGACCAGCGCGAGGATGGCGACGGGCACGCCGACGAAGAAGCACCAGCGCCAGCCGAGCCAGGACGTGTCGACGATGAGGCCGCCGAGCAGCGGGCCGCCGACCGTCGCGAGGGCCATCACACCACCGAGGTAGCCGTTGTACCGGCCTCGCTCACGGGGCGGGATCATCGCCGCGATCGCCACCTGGACGAGGGCCTGCAGACCGCCGACCCCGATGCCCTGGAAGGCGCGGGCGGCGATGAGCTGGCCGGCGCTCTGCGCGAAGCCGGCGACGACCGAGCCCAGCAGGAACACCACGATGGCGACCTGGATCAGGAGCTTCTTGTTGAACAGGTCGGCGAGCTTTCCCCAGATCGGGGTGGTCGCCGTCGCCGTCAGCAGGGTCGCGGTGACCACCCAGGTGTACTGGGTCTGCGACCCGTTCAGCGACCCGATGATCTTCGGCAGCGCGGTCGAGACGACCGTGCTGCTCAGCATCGCGACGAAGAGCACCAGCAGCAGGCCGCTGAGTGCCTCGAGCGTCCGCCGATGGCTCATCGGCTCGACGCCGGCGGTGGTGGTGGGTGCGCTCATCGCGCGGCCTCCAGGTTGTCGTTGTTGGTGAGGGCGGCGGTCTCGTGGTTGGCGAGGACGGCCTCGATGTCGCGGGTGAACCGGTCGAGGGCGGTGTTCAGCGCCGCCACCTCGCCGGGAGTCCAGTCGGCGAGCGCCCGGTCGAGCACCTCGCCGTACCAGCCGTAGGTGTCGGCCAGGGCGGCCCGGCCGGCCGGGGTGACCGCCAGGACGCTGGCCCGCTTGTCGGTGCGGTCGGGCCGGCGCTCGACGAGGCCGTGCGTGACGAGCGCGGCGACGGCGCGGCTGACGGTCGACGGGTCGAGCCCGGTCCGGGCCGCCAGTTCCCGGGCGTGGCAGCCGGTGGCGAGCCGGTCGATCTGCAGGAGGGTGCCGACGAGGCCCGCCGGCACCGCCGGGCGTTCGTCGGCCCGGCGGTGCTTGAGCAGCCGGACGGTCCGGAGCAGGTCGTGCAGCCGAAGGCCGAGATCACGCACGGTGCTGTCCACGGTTCCTCCCTACCCTCAGTTGGTTGCCTCACGCAATCATCTACCGATCTTGCGCATTCGGCAAGTTTGCACATTGAGAAGCGCGTCACGTACCCTCGGGGCCGTGGAAGAGGGCAGCGGGCTGCGGGAACGCAAGAAGGCGGCGACCCGCCTCGCCCTGCACGAGGCGGCCCTGCGGCTCGCCGCCGAGCAGGGGCTCGACCGAGTGACCGTGGAGGCGATCGCCGACGCCGCGAACGTGTCCCGGCGCACGTTCTCCAACTACTTCTCCAGCAAGGAGGAGGCGCTCTTCCACGGCGACACCATGCGGCTGCGCCGGTTGCTGGAGCTGATCCACGAACAGCCGTCCGGCGCGCCGCCGTGGACGGCCCTCAGCCGGGCGGCGCTGCTCCTGACGGAGGAGACCTTCCTCGACGCCGACCCGGACTGGCTGACCCAACGCCGGCAGCTCCGCGGGCACCCCGGCCTGGTCGCCCACCAGGTGGCGGCTTACGCCATGATCGAGCGCGAGGTGGCTGCGGAGCTGGCGACCCGGCTGGGCGGTGACGACGTGGCGCTGCGGTCCCGGGTCATGGCCGCGGCCTTCCTGACCACCGTGCGGATCGCCGTGCAGCACTGGATCGACCACCCGGACCGGCCGCTGCTCGACACGGTCCGCGCCGCGCTCGGCGCCGCGGCCCCGGGCACCGCCGGCTGACGGGCCACGGCGGAAGCGGCAGCGGATCGCCGGGTGATGGCGCGCGCGGGGGCGGCGGCCGACCGCCGGGTGACGACGCGCGCGGGGGCCATGGCCGACCGCCGGGTGACGACGCGCGCGGGGGCGATGGCCGACCGCCGGATACGGGCCACGGCCGGGAGTGATGACCGGCCGGCGACTGAGGGCCGCGCGCAAGGGCGGGCCTACCGCCGGTCGACGGCGCGACCGTCGGCGCCCGGGCGACCGCGTCGCCCGGCGTCACCCGTTCGGCACCGCCGGCCGGGCGTCAGGCACGGCTGGAGATCTGCTGGACGCCCCAGGCGTTGCCGTCCGGGTCGGCGAAGAAGACGAAGCCGACGTTGTCCAGCGGGTCCGGCACCGGACTCGGGTTGACGCCGATGACCTGGATCTCGCTGACCTCGACGCCGCGTTCGACCAGCTCCGCCCGGGCCTTCTGCAGGTCCGGCACCACCAGTTGCAGCCCTTTGAGCGAGCCCGGCGGCATGTCGGGCACGACCCCCTTGCCGATCACGATCGAGCAGCCCGATCCGGGCGGGGTCAGCTGCACCAGCCGCGCGTCGTCGTTGATCACGGTGTCGTGGTCCACCACGAAGCCGAGCCGGTCGGCGTAGAACTCCTTGGCCCGGTCCAGGTCGGAGACCGGCACGATCACCACTTCCAGCGTCCAGTTCATGTCGTCACTCCTCGTGTCGTGGGTTCCTGGTGCAGCAGGTCGTCCAGCCGCACGTAGCTCTGTCCGACGCCGCGGACCATCGGGTAGCGCAGCACGGTGTCGCGGCCCTCCGGCGTGGCGTAGCGCAGGGTGCTGGTCACCGTCGTCCGGCCGGCCCGTTCGGTGAACTCGTGACTGATCAGCGTCTCCCCCGGGTAGGACTGGTCGTCGAAGAGTTCGGTGTAGACCAGCCGGTGCGGGGGCTCGATCCGCCGGTACGTTCCGCTCTGGACCATCCGGTCGCCGCCCGGGCCGCGGGACAGGAACCGCCACCGTCCGCCGACGCGCAGGTCGACGTCGCACCCGACCAGCCGCCACCCCCGCGCGCCGTACCAGCGGACCAGCAGCTCGGGTCGGGTGAACGCGGCGAACACCAGATCGGCCGGCGCGTCGAAGACCCGGCTGAGCACGAGCTCCCGGTCGCCCACCGTCCGCACCACCGGCGGCTCGCCCGGCCCGGTCACCGCGGTTCGCCGCCGTCGCCGGCGGGGTCGCCCGGGGCGCCGGTCGGACGACCGGAGCGCGACGGCCGCTGGAGGTCGTCGAGCAGGGCGTCCAGGCGTTGGAAGCTCTCCGCCCAGTAGTCCCGGTAGTCGGCCAGCCAGGCGGTGGCCTCCCGCAACGGGCCCGCCTCCAGCCGGCAGGGTCGCCGTTGGGCGTCCCGCCCCCGACTGACCAGGCCGGCGCGCTCCAACACCTTCAGGTGCTTGGAGATGGCGGGTTGGGTCATCGCGAAGGGAGCGGCCAACTCGCCGACCGTCGCCTCGCCGGCCGCGAGCCGGGCGAGGATGGCCCGCCGGGTCGGGTCGGCCAGGGCCGCGAACGTCGCGTCCAGCAGATCCGCGGTCACTCTGCATAACCTCCCGGTTCTATAACCAATTGGTTTCTACCTGGTCCATGCCCCCGGGTCAAGCCGCCCGGACGGCGTGGCGTATCGGCGGCGTGAAATCGAGGGCCTCGGGCGTCTGGAGCGCGTGAAGATCCTTGCCCGGGCGGGCCAGGCTGCGATGTGCTGGGCGACGTCGGGGTGGCAATCCCCCGACCGAGGTGAGAAGGACGACGGTGGCCAGTTCCCTGCGACGCATCCCGGCGGGCGTGTACGAGCCCGACCGCGGCGTACGGACGGTCCCTGCGGCCCAGACAGCGCACGACCGTCCCCCGCATCCGGGCTGCGGACGCTCGTAGCCCCGTCGCTTCCACCGCGTCGCGCGGCGGATCCGGGTCCGGTTCGGCCCGGGTCCGCCGCGCGCCCCCTTCCCGAAGAGAGCGCAGCCGTGCACGACGACAGCGGCGCCGTCACCGTCACCGACCGCGGCAGATACGTCGAGGTCACCGTGCGGCGGGACGGTCGCCTGAGCGCGTTTCGCATCAACCCTCACGCGATGTACGACCTGACCGCCGCCGAGCTGGCCTCGGCGTGTCTGGAGGCGATCGAGCGCGCGGACTCGATGCGGTCACACCCCGGGCGGGCCCTGCTCGGCCGCAGAGAGGACCTGTGATGTCCAAGCGCAGCAGCCGCAAGAAGCACCGCCGGAAGAAGAAGGCCAACCATGGCAGACGCCCCAACAGCTGAGACCGGCCCGGCCGAGAGGAATCCCATGATCGACGTACCCGGGGCCGCGCTGGTCACCGGCGCCACCAGCGGCATCGGCCAGGAGGTGGCCCGGCAGCTGGCCTTAGCCGGCTGGCAGGTCCTGCTGCACGCCCGTAACGAGGTGGAGGGTCGGGAGGCGGCGCGACGGTTGACCGAGACCGGCGTCGACCCGGCGCGGCTGGAGCTGCTGGTCGCGGACTTCGCCCGGCTGTCCCAGGTCCGGTCCCTGGCCGCCACCGTCGCCGCCCGGCCCGGGGGGCTGCGCCTGCTGGTGAACAACGCGGCCCTGCTGGGCCCGACGCGGCGCGCGGTCACACTCGACGGCAACGAGATGTCGTGGCAGGTCAACTACCTCGCCCCGTACCTGCTGACCCGGTCGCTGGCGCAGGTGCTGCGCGCCGCCGACGGAGCACGGGTGGTGAACGTGTCTTCGTGCCTGCACCGGATGGGCAGCCTGGCGTGGAGCGACCTGAACCGCAGCGTCCACTACTCCACCCTGGCCGCGTACGCCCAAGCGAAGCTCGCGCTCACCATGTTCGGCGTGTCCCTGGCCGGTCGGACCGGCGCGGAGGTGACCGTGGCGAACGTCCACCCCGGCGTGGTGCGGACGCGGCTGATGCCCGCCTACGGGCGCAGCGGCGCCCCGGTCTCCGACGGCGCGCTGGCCGTGCTGCACGCGGCCACCAGCGAGGTGGCGCCGACGAGCGGCGGCTACTACGAGGGGCTGCTGCCGGCGGCGCCGGCCCAGCTGGTGACCGACCGGGCCGCGGTGGAGCGGCTCTGGCAGCTGACCGAACGGATCCTCGGGCTGAAGGCCTCCGCCCGTGCGGCGTGAGTCGGCGGGCGCGATGTGGCGGCCGTGTGTGGCGCTTCGTACCGTGCCGCGCCGGCCGCGGTCGGCCCGCCCGTGGTCGCCCCGGCCGGGTCGACGGCCCTGGTCGCCCCGCCCGTGGTCGCCGCGGCCGGGAAGGCGACCGGCGCTCGGCGGTCGGACCGGCGGCGTCGCGTCGAGCCGGTGAGAGTAGCCCGCGAATCGGCCGGGGGACGGCCATCGGTGACCGGCTGGGGTGGTGGTGCCGGCCGAACCTGGCGGGGCACCGCCGGCGGCGGCTGGCCGGGCGTCGTGGTGGCGCTCACCGTGCCCGCCCTGCTGGGCGGCTCGCTGCTGTGTCTCGCGGCCACCCGGTCGGCGGCACTGCCGGTACGACTGGCCGGCGCGGCGACCGGCGCCGCGCTGGTGGTCGCCGCACTGGCAGCTGGGCTTTCGGCGCTGGCGATGAGCCGGCTGACCGTTGAACTCACGCCCTACCAGGTGCTGGTCCGGCACCCGCTGCTGCGCGGCCCGAACGCGGCGGTGCCGCTCCGGCAGATCCGGCGGATGCGCGCGGTCCAGGCGTCGGCACGGCCGTGGACGGTGTGGTGGTGTCCGTGGCCCGGCTGCTGGCGGCGGACCGTGCTGATCCGCAGCGGGCCGGCGCTCTGGCTGGAGCCGACGTCGGGACGGAGTTTCGTGGTCAGCCTCGACGACCCGCAGGCCGCGGTCGACGCCTTCCGTCGGCTCCGCTGACCCGGCGACCCCCTGACCTCCCGATGGCGGCGGCACGCCGGCGGTCACCTCCGCCGGCGGTGACCTCGCCGTGGCGGCGGTGACCGCCGGTGGCATGAACGGCCCACGTCCGGGAAGTCCGCCCTCGCCGCGCGGCGCGAGGGCGGAGAGGCGGGTCGGACGGGTGACACACGGGTGACCGGGCCGGATGCCGGCCACGTCGAGGACCGAGCCCTGCCCAGGCCCGCGGTGGTCCGGCTGCTGGTGGTGCTGGCGGCGGCGTCGGGCTGCATCGACGTCTTCTGCGTGACCCGGCTCGGCGGCTTCTTCGCCAGCGTGATCACCGGCAACCTGGTGCAGCTCGGCCACGCGGTCGCCACGGCGAAGAGCCACCTGATGGCGGGCGGGGTGACCGCCGTCGGCGGGTACGCGCTGGGGGTGGCCGCGGGCACGCTGCCGCTGCGCCGGGTCCGACCCGGCTGGCACCGACGTACCGGCGTGGTGGCGGCGGGCCAGTCCCTGCTGCTCGTCGCCGTCGCGGTGGGCTGGTGGCGCAGCGGGGGCCGCACCGGGTACGCGGAGGGTCTGGCACTACTCGGCACGGCGTCGGCGGCGAGTGGCGTGCAGAGCGCGATCACCCTCAGCGTCGGGTTGCGCGGCGCCGCCACGACGTACCTGACCGGCTCGCTCACCGAGTTGGTACGGGGGGTGGTGCTCGATCCGCATCGCGTCACCACCGGCGCGGGCGGGGTGAGTCGCCTGCTCGGGGTCTTCGCCGGCGCGGCGCTCGGCGGCCTGACGTTGCAGATGGCACCGAGCTGGACGCCCGCCCTGGCGGCGGCGCTGGTGGTCGCCGTCGTGGTCGCCGCGGGTCTGGCGCTGGCGCGGGCCCGGCCCGCCGGGTGAGGAGGCACGGATGAGAGCTGTCGTCTACGAAGACGTCCGGACGGTCGGGGTACGGGAGGTGCCCGACGCGACGCTGGAGGCGGACACCGACGCCCTGGTCCGGATCACCTCCAGCGCCCTGTGCGGCACCGACCTGCACATGTACGACGGGCGGACCGGCGCGACAGCCGAATTCGTGCTCGGTCACGAGCCGCTGGGCGTGGTCGAGCAGGTGGGCGCGGCCGTGCAGACCGTCCACCCCGGAGCGCGGGTGGTCATCCCCACGCACCTGTTCTGCGGCACCTGCGCGATGTGCGCCCGAGGTCTCTCCGCCGCCTGCCTCCGGGCCCGGGCCGAGGCGCCGGGCGCGGCGTACGGGTACGCCGGGATGGGCCCGTACCGGGGCGCCCAGGCCGACCTACTCCGGGTGCCGTGGGCCGACGCCAACTGCGTCCACCTGCCCGGCGAGCCCGGCGACGCCCGGGAGGACGACTTCGTGCTGCTCGCCGACGCGTTCGTCACCGGCTGGCACGCCGCGGCCACCCTGGCCGGCGTCGAACCCGGTGACACGGTGGCCGTGTTCGGCGCCGGCACGATCGGCCTGCTGAGCGCGTACTCGGCCCTGATCCTCGGCGCCCGCGCCGTCTACGCCGTCGACGCGGTGGACGCCCGCCTGGACAAGGCCGGCGAGCTCGGGGCGACCCCGATCGATTTCCGCCGCGGCGACCCGGTCGCGCAGATCCGCGAGCATCGGGCTCGGGCGGGGCTGCCCCTCGGCGAGCAGAAGCTGGGCGGCGTCGACAAGGTCATCGACGCGGTCGGGTTCCAGGCCCGCGACCGCGAACATCCCCAGCGGGAACGCCCCGACCAGGTGATCGCCGACGCGGCCCGGCTGGTCAACCCGACCGGCGCGATCGGCGTCGCCGGGGTGTACCCGGACAAGGACACGCACCCGCGGCCGGGCGCCAGCGGCCACGAGGACCTGACGGCGCCGTGGGGCACGCTGTTCAGCAAGGGCGTCGCGGTCCGGTTCGGCCGTACCCACGACCGCCGCTACACGCTGCGGCTGCGTGACCTGGTGGTCTCCGGCCGCGCCCGGCCGGGCGTCGTCGTGACCCACCACGGCACCCTGGCCGAGGCGCCGGACCTCTACCGCCGCTTCGACCAGCGGGAGGACGGGGTGATCAAGGCGGTGCTGCACCCCTGACCCGCCGCGCCACCTGCCCACCGCCGTCCGGGCCGTCGACGGTCAGCGGCGGCGCGACCGGCGCACCGCGACCAGGCCCACGATCACCACCGCGCCGACCCCGAGAGCCCCGGCCGCCACGATCGCGGCGGGGTGGGCCACGACGTCCCGCTGACCGCTCGCCGTGGCGGTCGCGGCGGGAGTGGGCTCCGCCGGGGCGGGGGTGGGCTCCGCCGGGGTCGCCGGTGCGGGGCCGCCCAGCGGATAGCGCAGGATCCGGGGCGCCGTCCCGGGTGGCTGGTCGGCCGTCTCGGACACGGTGAGCACGGATCGGCCGTCGCGGTGGTAGGCGATCGACTCGCCCTGCGGCTCGTCGGGCAGGGGCGTGATCCGTGGGGTGCCGCCGGTCAGGGCCGCCACCACGTCCCCTGCGGTGACCTCGAACTCGAACGCGTCGGCGTACGTGCGCAGCACCACCCGGCGCCCGTCCGGCGCGGTGGCGGCGCCGGTGACGGCCGTCCGGCCGAGCCCGCCGAAGGGATTGCTGGTCGTGGTGGCCGGCAGCCGCACCTGTCCCACGCGGGCCAGGGGCACCGTCGCACCGGGCCGCAGGGCGGTGGCCGGGGCGTACAGGCCCGCCGAGTACTTCGTCACGATCAGCGGCCGGCCGTCGCCCGTCAGGAGGAACGCCTCGGCGTCGTGCGGGCCGTCCGGGTACGCCATCCGGTACAGCACCGGCCGGTCGGCTCCCGGCGCGAGCTTCCAGACCGCGACCGTCAGCCGCGAACGGTCGTTGTCGCCGACGTCCGCCACCCAGATCGAGCCGTCCGCGCCGACGGCCAGGTCCTCGGTGTCCCGGGGCCGCGTGGGGTACGGCACGGCCCGTAGCACCGCGCAGTCCGACCGCAGGAAGAAGATCCGGCGGCGGGACTCGTCGTCGGCGCCGTCGTTCACCACGACGAACCCGCCGTCTGTCGCGGCCAACCCGGAGATCTCGGTCAGCCGGGGATCCCGTACCTCGCAGACCGGCGTGGCCGGGGCCGGCCCGGCCGACGGTTCGGCGACCGCCCGACCCGGAACCGCCGCCGCGCCCACGAGCAGCGCCGCGACGCCCACCGCGACGCGCCGCCACCGGCTCGCTGCACCGTCTCCCCGCATCGTCCACCCTCCCCCGCACCGCCGGTCCCGCTCGCCCCGGATCTGCCGGCGACGGGCCTCCTCCGTCAGGACGCCGGCCCGTCCCCGCCCACCCGACCGCCGTCGACCGCCGTGGAGCGAGCCGGGCGGAGCCGGACCCGGGTGATGGCCCGGCCGGTCACCTCCGCCACCTCCGCCGTGAATCCCGGCACCTGCACAACCTCCCCGGCGGTCTTCGGGATGTGGCCGAGGTGGGCCAGGACCAGGCCGGCGACCGTCGTGTAATCGCCCGCTTCGAGCGTCTCGCCGTCGAGGTCGACGCCCACGTCGGGCAGGTCGTGCAGCGGGAACCCGCCGGGCAGCAGCAGTGACCCGTCGGCGGCCCGGACGACCGACTGCACGTCCCGGTCGGTCTCGTCGTAGATCTCCCCGACGATCTCCTCGACCAGGTCCTCCATCGTGACGATGCCGTCGATGGACCCGCGCTCGTCGACTACGAGGGCGAACTGCTGGCGCTGCTGGCGCATCTCCCGGATCGCCTCGGTGACCTTCAGCGTCTCCGGCAGGTAGAGGGCCGGATGCGCGTGGTCGCCCACCGGTCCGCTCCGGTCGAGCAGGTCCCGCATGTGCACCACGCCGAGCGTGTCGTCCAGACCGCCACGCCCGACGACCGGCGCCCGGGTCTGGCCCGAGGCGCCCAACTCCCGCAGCGCCTCCCCGGCGGACAGGGAGGCGGACAGCGACACCACCTCCCGGCGGGGCACGAGGATCTCGCGCAGGATCCGCTCGGCGACCTCGAACGCGCCGCTGATGATCATCCGGTGCTCGGGCGTCAGGCTGCGCTGGGCGGCGACCATGTCCCGCAGCTCCTCCGTGCTGACCTCCTCCCGCCGGGCGCGGGGATCGCCGCCGGTCAGCCGGACCACGGCGTCGGTCGCCCGACCGAGCAGCCACACCACCGGACGGGAGATCGTCGACAGGGCGTCCAGCGGCCGGGCCACCAGCAGCGCCCACCCCTCCGCCCGCTGCATCGCGATCCGCTTCGGCGCCAGCTCACCGAGGACGAGGGTGATGAAGGTCAGCACGATCGTCACCAGGACGATCGACACCGGCCGCGCCGCCGAGCCGAGGAACCCCAGCGGCCCGACCAGCGGCGCGGCGAGCGACACCGCCGCCGCCGCGGAGGCCAGGAACCCGGCCAGCGTGATCCCGATCTGGATCGTGGCCAGGAACCGGTTCGGGTCCCGTGCCAGCCGGGCGAGAACCCGCCCGCCCCGCGACGCCCGCCCCAGTCGCTGCAACTGGCTCTCCCGCAGCGACACCAGCGCCATCTCACTGCCCGCGAACACCGCGTTCACCAGCACCAACACGAGCACCAGCGCGAGCTGCGCGCCATAGCCGCCCATGCCCCGCTCGACGCCTCCTCTGCCCGGACCGTCCCGGACACCCACCGTAGCGGCAGCCTCCTGCCGCCGAACGGCCCATCGGCGCATTACCGGCCGGGATCGGGGAACCACCCGGCGTGCCGGATCCGACCGCTCTGCCCTGGCCCCTGCCGTGGACTGCCGCCGTGTTCCTCCTCGCCGGCGCGGTCACCGTCGCGGGCAGCATCCGGCTGGCCGGCCTCGGCGACGCGCTCGCCGATCGCACCGGTTGGGGCGAGGCGCTGTTCGGCGTGGTGTTCTTCGGCATCGTCACCGGCCTGTCCGGCATCATCATGACCATCGTCGCCGCGGGCAGCGGGGAGGCCAGCCTCGGCTACAGCAACGCGGTCGGGGGGATCGCCGCCCAGACCACCGCCGTCGCCGTCGCGGACGCCTTCCACCGGCGGGCCAACCTCGAACACGCCGCCGCCTCCCTGTCGAACGTGCTCTCCGGCTGCCTGCTCATCGCACTGCTCGCCCTCGCCCTGCTGGCGAGCTACATCCCGGAGACCACCATCGCGGGTGTCGACCCGATGTCCGGTGTCATCGTCGCCGCGTACGTCGGTGGACTGGTCCTCATCCGCCGCGCGGGCGCCCAACCGATGTGGCAGGCCATCGCCACCGCCGAGACCCGGCCCGACGTCCCGCACAACGAGAGCCCGCTGAACCGCCGCTCACCCCGGTGGTTGTGGAGCCGTTTCGCGGTCGTCGGCCTGCTCGTCGCCGCCAGCGGGTGGCTCGTGGCGCTCGCCGCGGAGAGCCTGGTCGACGTCACGGGCCTCACGGCCGGGTTCGTCGGTGCGGTGCTCATGGGTGTGGTGAACGCGCTACCGGAGACCGTCACCGCCATCGCCGCCGTCCGCCGCGGCGCGGTCACCCTGGCCATCGCCGCGGTCCTCGGCGGCAACATCCTCGACGTGCTCACCCTCGTCGCCGGCGACGTCGCCTACCGGCAGGGGTCGATCTACCACAGCGCCGGCGACCAGGAACTGCTCGCGACCACCACCAGCCTGTTCATGACCGCCACCCTCCTCGGCGGCCTGCTCATCCGGCAGACCTGCGGCTGGGGCCGGCTCGGCTTCGAGGGCATCCTCCTGCTGGCCAGCTACGCCGCCATGACGGCCGTCCTCGCGCTCTGAACCCGGCGCCCCGGGCGGCGTCTGGCCGACCACCGATCGCACCGCCCGGGCCGGCCATCGACCGCGCCTCGCGGGCGGGCCACGGGCCGGGTCGACCGGCCGGCCCCGCGCCCGCACCGACCCGTGGCGGACGGTGGTCATGCTGGAAGGGTGATTCGCTTCCTGCTGAACGTGCTGTGGCTCGTCTTCGGTGGCGGGGCCCTGCTGGCCCTCGGTTACGGCATCGCGGCGCTGATCTGCTTCCTCCTCGTCGTCACGATCCCGTTCGGAGTGGCGTCGCTCCGGCTCGCGGTCTACTCGCTGTGGCCGTTCGGCCGTACGCTCGTGCCGAAGCCGGGCGCGGGGGTCGCCTCGGGACTCGCGAACATCCTGTGGCTGGTACTGGCGGGATGGTGGCTCGCCCTGTCCCACGTCATCGCCGGGGTCGCCCTGTGCGTCACGATCATCGGGATCCCCTTCGGCGTCGCCAACTTCAAGCTCGTCCCCGCGGCGTTCTGGCCCCTCGGGCGCGAGGTGGTCGACGCCCCGTAGCGCGCGCGGGCGCGGCCCGGCCGCTGTTTCGCGGAGCCCCTCTCGATATCAACGGTTTCGCATCCATCGTGAATATGTCCATGATCCCTAACCGGTCGGTAGGCGGTACGGTCCTTACTACCGCGGCGTGCGACACGCCCCGAAGCACGCCGGCCACCAGTGGGGGCATCGCGTGGAGGCATACGCATGACTCGATTGAAACCGTCAGGCAGAAGACGCCGGATGTTCGGCGCGGCGGCCACCGTGGCGCTGGTCGTCGCCCTGTTGCCGGGCACGGCGTCGGGCCAGGAGGCCGAACCGGACCCGCGGATCGGCCTCGGGTCCGGCTGGCTGGACGCGCAGAGCGCGATCAGCAACCTCGAACAGCTGGCGCACCGGGACAAGCCCGCCGGCTTCGTCAACCCGGCCAACCCGGGCGACTTCGGCTACGTCTCGTCGGACCTCGCCTTCGGCGGCCACCACGCCTTCGTGGGCAACTACAACGGATTCAACATCTACGACGTCTCGCAGCCGGCGAACCCGACGATCGTGACCAACGTGGTCTGTCCGGGTGGGCAGGGTGACCTCTCCGTCCACGGCAACCTGCTCTTCATGTCGGTCGAGGAAACCCGCGGCCGGCTCGACTGCGGCACGAACGCGGGCGTCGGCACCCGCTTCCAGGGCGTCCGCGTCTTCGACATCAGCGACGTGGCGAACCCGGTGCAGGTGGCGGCGGTGCAGACCTGCCGCGGCTCGCACACCCACTCGCTGGTGACCGACCCGGACGACAGCGCGAACGTCTACGTGTACGTCTCCGGCACCGCCGGCGTCCGTCCGGCCAGCACGATGGCCGGCTGCAACAACACCCCGGCGTCGGGCGACAACCCCGCCCGGTGGCGGATCGACGTCATCAAGGTTCCGGTCGCGGCGCCCGAGCAGGCCGCGCTCGTGAGCGGCCCGCGCCTGTTCGCGGACCCGGAGACCGGCGCGGTCGACGGCCTGCAGAACACCCCGCCGGCGCCGACCCACCCGTCCGGCGGGTCGTGGAGCCCGTCGCCGGTGACCGACGCCTGTCACGACATCACCGCCTACCCGGAGCTGGGGTTGGCGGCGGGCGCCTGTGAGGGCAACGGCATCCTGATCGACATCTCGGATCCCGCCAACCCGGTGCGGATCGACGAGGTCGCCGACCCGAACTTCGCGTACTGGCATTCGGCGACGCTGAGCAACGACGGCAAGAAGGTCGTCTTCACCGACGAGTGGGGCGGCGGCACCGGTGCCCGGTGCCGGACCACCGACCAGCCGCAGTGGGGCGCCAACGCGATCTTCGACATCGTCGACGGGAAGATGCGGTTCGCCAGCTACTACAAGCTGCCGGTACCGCAGACGGCGCAGGAGAACTGCGTCGCCCACAACGGTTCGCTGATCCCCGTGCCGGGCCGGGACATCCTCGTCCAAGCGTGGTACCAGGGTGGCATCTCGCTGATGGACTTCACCGACTCGGCGCACCCGAAGGAAATCGCCTACTTCGACCGCGGGCCGATCAGTCCCACCTCGACGGTCCTCGGCGGCTTCTGGTCGGCGTACTGGTACAACGGCCAGATCTACGGCAGCGAGATCGCCCGGGGCTTCGACGTGTTCGGGCTCCGGCCGAGCGAGCACCTGACGCAGGCGGAGATCGCCGCCGCCCGTGAGGTGCAGCTGCCGCAGTTCAACGCGCAGCACCAGACGACGATCAGCTGGGCGCCGAGCTTCGCCGTGGCCCGGGCCCGCTTCGACCAGTTGGCCCGTACGTGCACCTCGACCATGACGGCGCGGCACAACGGGCCGCTGACGGTCAACGGGGTCACCTGCCTCGACGGGGCGACCGTCTCCGGCCCGGTCACGGTCCGGCCGGGCGCCTCGCTGCTGGCGATCGACTCGTCGATCTCCGGCCCGGTCTCCGCGTCGAACGCCGCCGCGGTGCACCTCTACCAGAGCACCGTGCGCGGTCCGGTGAGCATCACCGGCACCCGGGGCAGCACGGCCATCGTGGAATCCGAGATCCACGGGCCGGCCGTGGTGACCGGCAGCCGCACCGGCTCCGTCGAGCCGATCATCGCCGACAGCACGGTGCGCGGCCCGCTCGCCTGCACCGGCAACTCGCCGGCGCCGATCAACCTGGCGGCGGCCAACACCGTGTCGGGGCCGGCCACCGGCCAGTGCTCCGGTCTCGACTGACGCGCCACCAACGGCCCGCAACTTGGGCGCGTCCCGCCGACGACTCGGCGGGGCGCGCCCCTCGTCGTGGGCGCGCACCTCGTCGTTCGACGCGCCGCGCCGTCGGTCCGCCGAGCCGGCGGGGGCGTCGGGCCGGTTGACTCGCGGATGACCAGGCAGCATGCGCGGTGCAAACCCGGCGGGCACATCGTGGTTCGTGGTGCGGGCGGTCGGCCCGTGGTCCGGCGGTCAGCCGGCGAGTCGGGCCTGCAGCTGCTGCATGCTGCGGATCTCGATGCCCTGGTCGGCGGTGACCTCCCGCGCGAACCGGTCGCTCGCCGGTTCCAGCCCGCCGCCGGCCGCGTAGAGCTGCTGCACCATCGTCAGCGCGCCGTTGTGGTGGCGGATCATGAAGTCGAGGAAGAGCCGGTCGAACGCGGCGCCCCGGGCCTGCCGCAACAGGCCGAACTGCTCCGGGGTGAGCATTCCCGGCATCACGGCGTCGTGCCCGGCGTGGTGCGCGTGCGGTCCCGGAACCTCCTCGCCGCGTTCGGTGAGCCACCGCTGCATCTGCGCGATCTCGTCGCGCTGCGAGGTCTCGATCCGCCGGGCGAGCAGCGGCACCTCGCTGCTCGCCGCGCGGTCGGCGACGAGGGCGGTCATCTCCAGCGCCTGCGCGTGATGCGCGATCATGTGCTGCATGAACTGCGTGTCCGCCGCGGTGTGGGTCGGCGGAGGGGGCAGTTGGGCCTGCTCGGCCGGGGATAGCGTCCGGCTGGTCTGGCCCGGTGCGCCGGGCTGGACCACCCGGGTGGGGGCAGCCGGCCGCGCGTCGGAGTCGTCGCCGGTGAGCTGGACGATCGCGAACAGCACCGCGCCGAGGGTGACGGCGGCGGCCACCACGGCGGTCAGGACACGGCGACGCGAGGAGAACACGATGTGATCACCGTAGCCGAAGTGCCGCTACCCGGCGAGGCCCCGACCGTGCCGGTAAACTTCTCGGCCGCGCTGATCGTCTGGCTTCGACGGTCGTCCTCGCGGACACTGGAACGACGTGACCGCCGGACCGACCGGCCTCTCCCCCAGCCTCGGAGGTTCAGCATGGCAGGCAGCACGGCAGGCAGGCGGTGGCGGTGGGCGTGGGGGGCGCTGCTCGCGATGAGCGCCGCCGCGGGATGTGACGGCGGCGGGGACGACTCCGGCCCGGCTCCCACCGACCTCGCTACCAGCAGCGCCGTGAGCGCGCCGACCGGAGCCCCTGACCTCGACGCGGGTGAGGAGGTGGCGCGGGGCGTCGACGTGCCGTGGGGTCTGGCGTTCCTGCCGGGCGGCGATGCCCTCGTCGCCGAGCGGGACACCGGCCGGGTGCTGCGGATCGCGCTCGGCGGTGGCGACCCCGCGCAGGTCTACGAGGTGCCGGGCGTGACGGCCGGTGGCGAGGGCGGGCTGCTCGGCCTCGCCGTCTCGCCGGGCTTCGCCGAGGACAACCTGGTCTACGCCTACTTCACCGCCGAGCGAGACAACCGGATCGTCCGCTTCCGCCTCGACGGCGGGCAGCCCGAGGTGATCTTCGACGGCATCGCCAAGGCACGTAACCACAACGGCGGGCGGATCGCGTTCGGCCCGGACGGCATGCTGTACGTGGGCACGGGCGACGCGGGCGACACGGACCGGTCGCAGGACCCGGCGAGCCCCAACGGCAAGATTCTCCGCCTCACCCCCGATGGCGCGCCGGCCCCCGGCAACCCGACCGCCGGGTCGCCGGTGTACAGCCTCGGCCACCGCAACGTGCAGGGTCTGGCCTGGGACACCCAGGGCCGGTTGTTCGCCACCGAGTTCGGGCAGAACGACCTGGACGAGGTGAACCGCATCGAGCCCGGACGCAACTACGGCTGGCCCGAGGTGGAGGGACGCGGCGACACCGCCGGCGGGCGGTACACGAACCCGCTGGTCACGTGGCCGGTCCGGGACGCCTCGCCGTCGGGCCTGGCCATCGCCAACGGCACGGCGTACGTGGCCGCGCTGCGCGGCGAGCGGTTGTGGAGCGTCCCGCTCGACGGGGACACCGCGGGCGAGCCGTCGGCGCGGTTGGAGGGGCGCCACGGCCGCCTGCGGACGGTGCAGGTGGCGCCGGACGGCGCGCTGTGGGTCACCACCTCGAACACCGACGGGCGCGGCGACGTCCGCGACGGCGACGACCGCATTCTGCGCTTTCCCGCACGTTAGGCTCAAACCGGCCGGTCAGGCCCTGATCAGGCGGACCGCGAAGCGCCGACGGCGCGGTGTGCTGGGAGGTAGGTCCTGCTCGGTCTCGAACTCGTCGTGGTGGTCGGTCTGGCGCTGCTCGTGTCCAGCGTCCTCGCGCGTCGCCTCCGGGTCGCCCCGCCGGTGCTCCTGCTCGGCTCCGGCCTGCTCCTGGGGTTCGCGCCCGCGCTGCGCGACGTGCACCTGCCACCCGAGATCGTGCTGCTGCTCTTCCTGCCCGCCCTGTTGTTCTGGGAGAGCCTGACCACCTCGCTGCGCGAGATCCGCAGCAATCTGCGGGTCATCGTCCTGCTGAGCACCGTGCTGGTAATCGGTACGGCCGCCGCGGTGGCGACGGTGGCGCACGCGCTGGGGCTGCCGTGGGGGCCGGCGTGGGTGCTCGGCGCGGCCGTCGCGCCGACCGATGCGACGGCGGTCGGGGTGCTCGCCCGGGCGCTGCCCCGTCGCACCGTCACCGTGCTGCGCGCGGAGAGCCTGGTCAACGACGGCACGGCGCTGGTCATCTACGGGCTGGCCGTCGGCATCACGGTGGGCGAGGAGAGCCTCGGCACGGCGCACGTCTCGTGGCTGTTCGTGGTCGCGTACGGCGGAGGCGCACTGGTCGGGGTGGTGACCGCGTGGCTGCTGCTCCAGGTCCGCCGACGGCTCGACGATCCGCTGCAGGACAACCTGGTCTCCCTCCTGGCCCCGTTCGCCGCGTTCCTGGCCGCCGAGAGGATCCACGCCTCCGGCGTGCTCGCCGTCGTGGTGACCGGGCTGTGGCTGAGCCAGGCCGGCCCCCGCGAGGTGAGCGCCGACACCCGCCAGCAGGGGACGGCGTTCTGGTCCCTGTCCACGTTCGTGCTCAACGGCGCGCTGTTCGTCCTCATCGGGGTGGAGGTCCAGTCCGCCGTCCGTGGTCTGACCAGTGTCGACCTCGCCCGCGGGCTGGTCGCGGTCGGCGTCGTCTCGGCGACCGTGATCGGCGTGCGCTTCGCCTGGCACTTCACCACCCCGTACCTGATCCGCCTGGTGGACCGGCGCCCTCAGCAGCGACGGCGCCGGGTCGCCGCCCGCGCCCGGCTGGTCAGCGCGATCGCCGGGTTCCGCGGCGCCGTGTCGCTCGCCGCGGCGCTCGCGGTGCCGCAGACGCTGCGATCCGGGGCGCCGTTCCCCGACCGGGACACGATCGTGTTCGTCACGGCGGGGGTCATCGTGGTGACGCTGGTGGTGCAGGGTCTGCTGCTGCCGGTCGTGGTGCGCTGGGCCCGGCTGCCCCGCGACACGACCGCCGAGCACGAGCGGCACCTGGCCGAGACGGTCGCCACCGAGGAGGCGCTCGCCGCGATTCCGCGGGTCGCCGCCGACCTCGACACCGACCCGGACGTCGTCGAGCGGCTGAGCCGGGAATATCGGAAGCGCCTGCGGGTGCTGCGCGCCAGCCGCGGCGAGGGCGACGACGACGTGGCGCTGCGGTACGACGAGCAGTACAGCGCGCTGCGCCTGGCCGTGCTCGCCCACAAGCGCGCCGCCGTCGTCCGGCTGCGCGACGAGCGCCGCATCGACGACGCCGTGCTGCGCGAGGTGCAGGCCAGGCTGGACATCGAGGAGGTACGCCTGGCCCGGCGCGAGACGCCGGAGTGACCGCCGGCGCGGGAAATTCGGCGCCGGCCCGGATCCGGGTGGCATAGGTTGACCCGATGGGGGAAGCGGCTTCCGTGGTCGAGCGGGCGGTGACCGCGCGGGGTGAGCTGGTCCTCCGGGAGCACGCCGGTCACTTCGAGATCATCAGCAACGGGGTGTTCCTCATGGACACCCGTGCGGGCGCGTCGGAGCGGCTGCTCGTCCGGGCGGCGCTCGACCTGCTGCGGCCGGGGGGTCGGGTCCTGATCGGCGGGCTCGGCGTGGGCTTCTCGCTGGCCGAGGCCGTCGCGTCGGCGCTGCCCGCGGAGATCGTCGTGGTGGAGATCGAGCGGACGATCATCGACTGGCACCGCCGCAGCCTGGCCGCCTACAGTGCCCACGCCCTCGACGATCCCCGGGTGCGGGTCGTCAACGAGGACATCGTGACGTGGCTGCGCCGCACCGGCGAGGTCTTCGACGCCATCTGCCTCGACACCGACAACGGCCCGGACTGGACGGTCTTCGCGCAGAACGCGGCACTGTACGACACGGACGGCATCGCCCTGCTGCGCGACCGTCTGGCCGAGGGGGGCACCCTGGCCATCTGGAGCGCCTCGGCGGCACCGCGGTACGCCGACCGCCTGGCGGCGGTGATCGGCCCGGTCACCGCCCACCCGGTCGCGGTGTCCCGCGGTGAGCCGGACATGGTCTACCTGGCCCGTCGCGGCGGTCCGGGCCGGCCGGGCCGCGCGGGCTGAGGCCCGACCAGCCTCGCGTCAGTCGGCGGCCGAACATCGCCCGCAGTGACCGGCGTCACACCCCTGGCCTGTCGGGTCTGTGCCGTCGACTCCGACCCATCGGTGAGCGGCGTCCGACCGGGTGCCGCACCAGGGAGAGGAACGACGCGAGATGACGAAGGTGACCGCACAGCTGTCGGTGTCGCTGGACGGGTTCTACGCGGGCCCGCGGCACACCGGCGACGGCGACTGGATGGCGTCGGCCGAGAGCGCCGGCTTCTTCCGGGTCACCCGCTGGGCGACCGACGCGATGGCCTGGCGCGAACGGCAGGGCTTCGCCGGCGGGGAGCAGGACACGAACTCGGAGGTGATCGCCGAGACGTTCGCGGCCGCCGGCGCGTACGTGATGGGGCGGCGGATGGCCGACGGCGGCGAGGTGCCCTGGGGGGAGGAGCCACCGTTCCGCGCGCCGGTCTTCGTCGTCACGCACCGGCCCCGCCAGCGGTTGGTGCGCGGGGGCGGCACCAGTTTCACGTACGTCACCGAGGGCCTGGTCAGTGCCGTCGAGCAGGCGCGCGCCGCGGCGGGCGACCGCGACGTCGCGGTGGCCGGGGGTGGCGGCCTGGTCCGGCAGGTGCTCGCGGCCGGCCTGCTGGACGAACTGGAACTGCACATCGTGCCGGTCGTGCTCGGCACCGGCCTGCGGCTGTTCGACGCGGACCTCGACCTCGCCGAGAAGGAGGGGATCGAGCTGACGCCGACCCGCGTGCTCCACGCGCCACAGGTCACCCACATCCGCTACACGGTGGGTGGCCGTGCTCCGCTCCTCCTCGACGACCGGGGCAGCGGCGGCGGCGCGACGACGATCATCAACTGACCGGGGACACGGGCATCGACGCTCGGCCCTATCCTGGCCGGATGGACGTGGAGTTCCGTGGCGAGATCTGGTTCTGGAGGGGCCCGGCGCCGTGGTACTTCGTCACGGTCCCGGCCGTCGAGAGCGGCGCGTTGGAGGCGACGTCGGCGTCCGTCAGCTACGGCTGGGGCATGATCCCGGTCGTGGCGCGCATCGGGCAGACCGAGTGGCGGACGTCGCTCTTCCCGAAGGACGGGCGGTACGTCGTACCGGTGAAGACACGGGTGCGCGCGGCCGAGGGGCTCGACATGGGCGACCTCGTGACCGTGCGCCTCTCCGTCGACGTCTGATCCTCGGCGGGCGACCGTCCGCTGCGGGGGCCGGCCTCGTCACGGCGTGTGCTCGGCGGGGTGGGCCGGAATCCGGCAATGGCGCGATCGGCGGGAGTCTCGCCGGTAAGTTCGGTTTCGTCCAAAAAGCCGTGATTGCCGGGAGTCAGCCGATGTCGCACCACCTCGACACCCCCCACGCCGCTCAGAGCGGCCAGCTCTACATCAACGACCTGTTCGTCTTCGACGGCGAGCGCGGCACCGTGTTCGTCATGGACGTGAACAGCTCGATCACCGGGGCCGACATCAAGTCCGGCTTCCAGACGGAGTCGCGCTACGAGTTCAAAATCCACTTTGACGGGCACGAGATGGAGGACCTGACCTACCGGCTGTCCTTCGGGGACGCGGACGCGCAGGGCCGGCAGCCGATGACCCTGCACGCGGTGACCGGCGCCGAGGCGCGGGACGACGGGGCGACCGGCACCATGCTGGTGGAAGGCCGGACCGGCGAGACCGCGAGCACGGACACCCTCCGACTGTGGGCGGGCCGCATCCGCGACCCGTTCTTCATCGACCTCGACCAGCTCGCGACCGTCAACGACGCGTTCAAGAACGGCGCGAAGCTGGACCGGAAGTCGTGGCGGCCGGAGAACGCGAAGAACACCTTCGCCGGCACCACCGTCGAGTCGATCGTCCTAGAGGTCGCCAAGGGCGAGAAGACGCTGCGCGACAGCGGCCCGATCGGCGTCTGGTGCCGCACCATGCTGGCCACCGACGCGGGCGGGTGGCGGCAGATCAACCGCGCCGGCCACCCCATGATGTGGCCCATCTTCTGGCCCACCGACGTCGACTTCTCCGACCCGGCGAACGTCCGGCACCCCTGCGACGACCTGCGGGCGGACGGCTCCGGGATTGCGGCGACGGTCGGACGGGTCGTGGCGGCGAACGGGACCGCGCCGGACCCGGAGGCGTACGGCTGGAGCGTGGCCCGGGCGGTCTACCCGGACCTGCTGACGTACCAGATCGGCACTCCGGCGAACTACGGCTTCGCGGTCCGCAACGGGCGCACCATGCTGGACAACGTGCCCGAGGTGATGTTCTCGCTGGTGCTGAACACCGGGATGACCTCCGGGCTCACCTCGGACGTGACCAAGGACGCCCGCTCCGACACCTTCCCGTACGTCGTGGCGGCCTGACCGCCGCGACGGACGCCCGCCCTCGCGGCCGCCGCCCCCGGGTCGGGACCCCGGGGCCGGCGGCCGCGTCCACGGTGGTGTCAGCCGACCGGCCGGGCGGCGCCGTTCCACACCGGCGGGGCGTACCCGGCCGGCTTGTCGCCGACGCCCAGGCCCGGGCTGACGATCCAGGACTGGTACTCCGGGGTGAACATCGCGTACGGCCCGGCCAGCGGTTCGGCGCTGGCCTCGTCGAGCCGGGCGCGCAGCTCGCGCGGGATCGCGAAGTCGAGCGCGGCCAGGTTGCCGTCGACCTGATCGGGGCTGCTCGCCCCGATGATCACGGAGCCGACGGCGGGTTGGGTCGCCACCCAGTTGATTGCCACCTGGGCCATGCTCCGGCCCAGCTCGCCGGCCACGCGCTCGAGCGCGTCGATCACCCGCCAGTCCCGGTCGCTCACCGGTCGCCCGTTCGCGCCCGCGGTGCCGAGCCGACCCGCACCGGTCAGCCCGTCCTCGGTCCGCCGGTACTTGCCGCTGAGCAGTCCGCCGCCGATGGGACTCCACGCGGTGAGTCCCATCCCGAGCGACTGCGCCATCGGCAGGAACTCCGGCTCGATGCCCCGGGCGACCAGGGAGTACGGCAGTTGCAGGTTGATCATCGGCGTCAGCGCGTGCGCCTCGGCGACGCTCTGCGCCCGGGCGGCGTACCAGGCGGGCACGTCGGACAGGCCGGCGTACCGGATCTTGCCCGCCCGCACCAGGTCGTCGAAGGTACGCACGACCTCCTCGACCGGGGTGATCCGGTCCCAGGTGTGCAGCAGGTACAGGTCGAGGTAGTCGGTGCCGAGCCGACGCAGCGACGCGTCCAGCGCGCGGATGATGTGCTTGCGGCCGTTGCCGCTGGCGTTCGGGTCGACGGGGTCGACGGTGTTGGTGAACTTGCTGGTCAGCACGAGCCGGTCGCGCGCTCCGGCGGACGCGATCAGCCGGCCGAGGATCTGTTCGCTCTCACCGGCGGTGTAGAAGTCCGCCGTGTCGATGAAGTTGCCGCCGGCCTCCAGGTAGCGCCGGAAGATCGGCTCGGCCTCCGCCTCGGTCTTGCCGTACGCGGCGTGGAAGCCGCCGGTGCCGAAGTTCATCGTGCCCAGCGCCAGGCGGCTCACCCGCAGCCCGGACCGGCCGAGCAGGTAGTAGTGCATTGGTATCTCAGCTTCCCTCGTCGGACGACTCACGACAGCCCGGGTCGGGCTCCCGGTCCGCAACGGTGCTCCGGCAAAATTGGACCGGCAAGTCCAAAAGCTGGCGACCGCGGCGGGTCGCCATCCACGTGGGCGCGGACGGCGCGGGACGGGCGGAGGAACCGTCCCCGCCCCGTTAGCTCCGCCACAGCCCGGGCACGCGGGCGGGCAACCCGCCGTCCGGTCGCGGCACGATCGACTCGGCTTCCTGACCGGCACGCCGGCCGCCCGGCGCCGAGCACCGCGATCAAGACGGGTGGAGCGAATCATGAGCGTGGCCGAAGACGACGCGGACCTCGTCCGGCTGGCCCAGTCGGGCGACGTGGCCGCGCTCGGCGTGCTGCTGGGACGCCACGAGGCCGGGATGCGCGCGGTCGCCCTGAGCGTGCTCGGCTACGGACCGGAGGCCGAGGACGCGGTGCAGGACGCGATGGTGGTGGCGCTGCGCCGCGTCGGCGAGGTCCGTGACCCCGCGTCCGTCGGCTCCTGGCTGCGGGCCATCGTCCGGAACAACTGCCGGATGGCGCTGCGCGCGTCCCGACCGACGCCGGTCGCCGAGCCCGAGTGGTTCGCCCTCCCGGCCGGCACGCCCACCCCGGAGGAGGCGCTGGACCGGGGCGCGCTGCGCGACTGGGTCTGGCACGCGATCGGCGGCCTCTCCGAGCCCGACCGGCTGGTGACCCTGCTCCGGTACTTCAGCGACGCGTCCTCGTACGACCACATCGCGGCCCTGTGCGGGGTGCCGGTCGGCACCGTCCGCAGCCGTCTCAGCCACGCCCGACGCACGCTCGCCGAGGGTCTGCACACGTCGGCGACGGCGGCGCACGCCGACGCGACGGCGTCGGCCGACGCGCGGTGGCGCGAGGGCCGGGACATGATCGCCGCGGCAATGCGCGGGGACTTCGACCGCGTGGTCCGCGACAGCTGGTGGCCGGACGCCGAGCTGCTGGTCCCCGGCGGGCGGCGCGGTGGCCGCGACTTCGCGGTCCGCGGCATGGCGAAGGACCTGGCCGACGGCGTACGCCAGCGCCTGCGCAACGTCGTGGCCAGCCGCGACGTGCTGATCTGGGAGACCGACCTGATCAGCCCGCCCGACGACCCGGACCACTGCCCGCCCGGCGCGCTCTGGTTGCAGCTGTTGCGGGAGGGACGGGTGCGGCAGATGCGGCTCTTCCACCCGACCCCGGCCCGGGCGGGCGCCCAGCCGGCGGCTGCCTGAGAAATCCTCGCCGCCGGGCGAACTTTCCGGTCGGCCCACGCGTCCGGTCCGCGCCAACACCCAACTCCCGCGCGGGCAGGCACCGCGCGGGCCACGGATCGGGAGACAAGTCATGGGTTCCACCAGCCACGACGCCGGCGTCCTCACCCCGGGCACGCACGAGTTCACCGTCGACGGCGTCCGGCAGGTCTACCACGTCGCCGGCACCGGCCCGGTGTGCGTGGTGCACAGCGGCGGCCCCGGCATCGCCTGGGCGTACCTGCGGATGCCCCGCATCGAGGAGCACTTCACCACGGTGTACGTCGAGCCGGTCGGCACCGGCGCCTCGGGGCGGCTCGCCAGCCGGGACGACTACCGCCTCGACACGTACGTCCGGTTCCTCGGCGCGGTGGTCGACCACCTCGGCGTGCCCCGGGTCCACCTGCTCGGCCACTCGCACGGCGGTTTCGTCGTCCAGACGTACGCGCTGGCGCACCCGGACCGGGTCGCCGGCCTCGTCCTCTACGACACCTCGGCGGTCACCGGCGCCGAGTTCTGGGCCGAGGCGATGGCCGGTCTGGCCGCGTACCCGCAGCGGCACCCGGACCGCCCCGAGGCCGCCGCGGTCCCGGCCGCCTTCCAGGAGGCCGTCACCGCCACCGACGACGACGCGCTGAGCGCCGCCCTCCGCGCCGCCATGCCGGTCTACTTCGCGGACTTCTGGTCCCGCCAGGACGAGTTCGCCGCGTTCCAGGCGGCGGTCCGGGTCTGGGCGGAGCCGGCGGGCGCCCAGGACCCGACACCGTTCGACGTCCGGGACCGGCTCGGCGAGATCATCGCGCCGACCGTGGTGATCGTCGGCGCGGACGACTTCATCTGCGGCCCGCGGTGGGCGGAGCAACTGCACGAGGGCATCAAGGACTCGCGCCTCGTGGTGCTGGGGCGCAGCGGCCACTTCGGGCACCTGGAGCAGCCGGCGGAGTTCGCCGCGGCGGTCGTCGAGCTGCTGGACCGCTGAGCGTCGGCGACGGTCGCACCCGGGTGAGACGTCACCCGGGTGCGACCGTCCGCTGTCAGCGCCGGCGTTCCTCAGCAGGTGGCGTTCAGGCCGGCCCAGTTGGCACGGTCGTTGTAGCCGCCGTCGCCGGCGTCACCGACCACCAGGTCGAGCACCCGGACGCCGGACAGGTCGACGTCGACCTGCTGGGTGGCGTCGCGGGTCACCACGCCGCTGTCGAACAGCACCCGACCGTCGCCGACCACCTGGAAGGTGGCGGTCCCGCCCTCGGGGCCGACGTTGCGCACCGCGTCGTCGATGCCGACGAGCGCGGTCAGCCGGCTGCACTGGTCGCCGACGTAGTAGCGGACCGTGGACGGGGACGCGACGCCGAGGCCGGTGGGGTGCACCTGGCCGAGCATGCTGATCGGGGACCAGCCGCCGACGCTGAGGTCGACGGTCGGGCTCATCCAGCCGCTGGTGGCGCTGATCCAGGTGTGGTGCGACAGCACGACCGCACCGTCCGGTGGCACCGGTGCGATCACCAGGCTCGACGCCGTCTGCTGCTTCAGCCGACCGTGCCCGAGCACGTCGTACGACGTGGTCGCGGTCACCGACGCGGTGCCGGCGGCGGCGGAGGCCGGCGGGGACACCGTGAACGCGTATGTGGTACGGCCGCCCGGAGCCAGCAGCAGCGGCGCCCGGTTCAGGGGCCGGACCGTCCAGCCGGCCGGCGTCGCCAGCACGACCTTCGGCGTGAACACCGGCAGCAGGCCGTCGTTGCGCACGGCGATTTCGACCCGCGCCTCGTCGCCGCCGGCGAGCACCGGCGCCGAACCGTCCGGCGTCGGAGCGCCGCCGACCTGCGTGACCTTGGGCAGGCTGGCGGTCACGTGCGGGACACCCGGCAGGCCGCGGGCCGGTGTGATCCGCAGCAGCGCCGCGCCGTGGGCGGGCACGGCCGCGCTGATCGTGCCGGCGCTCTCGGTGACCGTGTTGGTCCAGGCGTTCTTCACGGTGAACCGCGACCCGGACAGGCCGATCTTGGCGCCCGTGGTGGTCTGCACGGTCGGGCTCTCGCCCCGGTTGAGCAGCACCACGGCACGGCCGCCGTCGGCGAGCCGCTTCACCCAGGTCTCGGTCGTGCCGGCGGGACCGACGCGGACGGCCTGGACGCCGGCCTTGTCCTGGTTGACGGCGAGCATGTCCGCGTCGGCGAGGATGTCGACCGAGGTCTGGCTGAGCTTGCGGACGTCGCTACCGATCACCAGTGGCGCGGCGGCGACGGCCCACAGCGACATCTGCGTACGGAACTCCTCGTCGGTCATCCCGAGTTCGGGCGCGACGTAGTCCGGGTCGTTGAAGTGACCCGGTCCGGCGACCTCGGGGTGCCGCGCGTTCGCGTCGTAGTTGCGCAGCACGTCCTTGAACTTGATGTCCCCGACGAAGCCCACGTCGGTGTACGTGCGCCAGGACTGCGCGATCGCCGGCGCGTAGGTCCAGGAGTACGTCGACTGCTGCTCCTCCGGGTAGTCGCCCCAGTCGGGGGAGGTCACCGGGTTGCACAGGTTGAAGATGATCTGACGGCCGCTGGCGTTGTTCCGCAGCGCGTGCGCGAACTCGGTGAAGACCGTCTTCGGGTCCAGGTCCGCGGCGATCCCGCAGAGGAAGTCCACCTTCACCGCGTCGAACTCCCAGGCGGCGAACTGGTCCGCGTCGCGCTGGTAGTAGCCGCCGCTGCCGAGCCCGCACTTGCCCGGGATGTACGGTCCGGCGTCGGTGTAGATGCCCGCCCGCAGGCCCTTGCCATGGATGTAGTCGACCAGCGGCTTCAACCCGTTCGGGAAGCGGGTCCGGTCGGCCTGCAGGTCACCGGCGGCGGTCCGGGGCTCCGGGTCCTGCCAGCCGCCGTCCAGCCAGACGATGTCGTAGCCGGCCTTCGCGAGACCGCGGTCGACCAGGGCGTCCGAGACCTCCCGCACCGACTGCTCCGAGAAGTTGCCGCCGAGGCCGAAGTACGTGTTCCAGCCCTGGTACGGCGTGGGGCTCAGCAGTTGCTGAGCGGCCGGCGCCGCGCCGGCTCCCGGGCCGGCCGCGGGGGCGGCCTGGGCGGGTGCGGGCACGGTCAGCAGACCGGCCGTGAGCGCGAACAGGGCGGTGAGCACAGGTCGTTTCACATTGGAATCCTTTGCTGCCGGGGGGACGGGCGGACGCCACGGGCCGGCGGCGCGGACGCGAGGCGCCGCACCGCCGGCACTCCTGAGCTTTGTTTCCAGGATCTTGCATGCGTTACGGCAAGGTGTCAATATTAATTCGTAAATTACGAGTTCATGGCTGGTCGGCGACCGGTGGGCATTCGGCTCGACCAGGTCGCGAGGCCGGACGGTGGCGGTGACGACGACCCCGCTTCCGCGTGCCGGCACTGTGGATGGTCGCCCTCGGTGTGTGGAGTGCCTGGGCAGCGGGCCAGGACCGGCGGGGTCGCGTGTTTCGCCGGCGGGACCGGGGGTAGGGCGAAAAGGCCTGCTCAGCCCAGCTCCATGGAGGTATTCGTCCAGTGGATTCCAGCAAGCCCGCGAAGGCGGTCAAGGACGTCGTCGAGGCCGCCGCGGGGAAGGTGGCCGACGCCCTGACGCCGGATGTGCCCGGCGCGCCGGGCAGCGCCGCGCCGACCGTCGACGAGCCGACCGCACCGCACGACCCACTGCCCCCGAAGAAGGAACAGGGTTCACCGGAGACCCGTACGCCCACCGGAGCCGAGACCGGCGCGCCCGCGACCGCGAACGGTCAGCAGGGGGCCTTCCTCACCACCGCGCAGGGCGCGCGGCTGCGTGACACGGACCACTCGCTGAAGGCCGGGCCGCGCGGCCCGGTCCTGCTCCAGGACCACCACCTACGCGAGAAGATCACGCACTTCGACCACGAACGCATTCCGGAGCGGGTGGTGCACGCCCGTGGCGCCGGGGCGCACGGCGTGTTCACGAGCTACGGCACTGCCGAGGGCGTCACCAGGGCCGGCTTCCTCGCCAAGGGCCGAGAGACGCCGGTCTTCGTCCGGTTCTCCACGGTGCTCGGCTCGCGCGGGTCGGCCGACACGGTCCGCGACACCCGCGGCTTCGCGACGAAGTTCTACACCGACGAGGGCACCTTCGATCTCGTCGGCAACAACATGCCGGTCTTCTTCATCCAGGACGCCATCAAGTTCCCGGACATCATCCACGCCGCGAAGCCGCATCCCGACCGGGAGATCCCGCAGGCCCAGAGCGCGCACGACACGTTCTGGGACTTCGTGTCCCTGCACACCGAGGCTCAGCACCACACGATGTGGAACATGTCCGACCGGGGCATCCCGCGCTCGTACCGGACGATGGAGGGCTTCGGCGTGCACACCTTCCGCCTCGTCAACGCGGCCGGGGAGACGGCGCTGGCCAAGTTCCACTGGAAGCCCAAGCTGGGCGTGCACTCGCTGACCTGGGAGGAGGCGCAACTCCTGGGCGGTGTGGACCCGGACTTCCACCGCCGGGACCTGTACGACGCAATCGAGGCCGGCGCGTTCCCCGAGTGGGAACTCGGCATCCAGGTCTTCCCCGACACCCCGGAGGAGACCTTCGCCGGGATCGACCTGCTCGACCCGACGAAGATCGTGCCGGAGGAGCTCGCACCGGTCCAGCCGGTGGGACGGTTGACGCTCAACCGGACCCCCACCAACTTCTTCGCCGAGACCGAGCAGGTCGCCTTCCATCTCGGCCACCTGCCGCCCGGCATCGACGTCACGAACGACCCGCTGCTCCAGGGGCGGCTCTTCTCGTACGTCGACACGCAGCTCACGCGGCTCGGCGGCCCGAACTTCCCGCAGATCCCGATCAACCGCCCGCACGCTCCGGTCAACGACATGCTGCGAGACGGCTTCCACCAGCACGCCGTCCACGCGGGAGTCGCGCCGTACCGGCCGAACTCCCTCGACGGCGGCAACCCGTTCCGCGCCGGTGACGGCGAGAACGCATTCGTCGACGTGCCGGTCACGGTGGCGGAGGCGCCCAAGGTACGCGCGAACCCGTCGTCGTTCGACGACCACTTCAGCCAGGTCCGGCTGTTCTGGCTGAGCATGTCGCCGGTCGAGAAGGAGCACATCGTCCGCGCCTACACCTTCGAGCTGGGCAAGTGCTACCACCAGGCGATGCGGGAACGTCAGCTCCAGTGCCTCGCGAACATCGACCCGGTGCTGTGCCGGCAGGTGGCGACCGGGCTGGGGCTGCCCGCGCCGGAGCCGACCGTGCCGCTCGCCGACGTCGAGCCCAGCCCCGCCCTGTCGCAGGTGGGCAGGGAGTGGCCGGCCGACGGCCGGACCGTCGGGATCGTCGTCGACTCCGACAGCGACCTCGACGCGGTCGGCCAGGTACGCCGGGCCGTGACCGCCGCCGGCATGGTGCCGCTTCTGATCGCCCCGCACGGCGGCCGGGTGGGCGACCTGCCCGTGCAGCGGACGTTCGCGACCGCCCGATCGGTCGAGTTCGACGCGGTGCTGCTGGCCGCGACCCCGGCACCGGCACCGGACGCGGTGGCCGCGCGCGACGACAAGGCCGGCGCGACGAACACGGTGGCGACTGATCCACGGGTCCTGCTCCTGATCGACGAGGCCTGGCGGCACGCCAAAGCGATCGGCGCCTGGGGGGCCGGCGTGCCCGCGCTGCGGCAGGCGGGCCTGACCGACACGCCCGGCGTCGTCACGGGCGACAGCGGGACGGACGTGCTCGCCGACGTGCAGCGGCTGATGGCCGCCCACCGCGTGTGGGAACGGTTCCCCGCGTCGATCGCCTGAGGCCGCCGGTCGCCCTCGCGGGGTCGTCCTCCCTCCCGGGAGGACGACCCCAGGCGTCTGGGGCCGTCGACGAGCGCGGCAGCGCTCGGTCACGATGTCACCGGGCGACGCCTCTCACGCCCGCAGCCTCGCCGCGGCGACGCCCATCAGCAGCAGGCTCGGCAGGAAGAAGAGGCCGACCGACGCCGCGCCGACCAGCACTCCCACGGCGAGCAGACCCGTCGTGCCCGCGGCCACCGCGCGCCGCCCCCGCCGTGGCGCGAGCAGCGGTGCCGCGCACAGCGCCACCGGGACGGCGGCGACAGCCGCCACCCGCCAACCGTCCCGGGCGAGGAGGCTCTCCCGCCGCCTCTCCTCGGGAGCCACCGGTGCCGCGGTGGGCGTGGCCGCCGGCGACGACGGTCGCGCACGGGACTCGACCGTCGTGCTCACCGGAAGCAGCACGAGCAGCAGGCCCGCCACGACGGCGGCCAACAGCGCCGACACGAGCCACCACCGGCCGGGCTGCGGTCCGGGCGATCCCCGCACCAGGAGCTTCTTCGTCGCCGACATGCGCGCTCCTCTCCCGCCTCGCCCCCGTCAGGCCGGACGGCCGGGCGGGCCTGGATGTGACACCGCAGCCCTGGCTGGAGCCTGCCACAGCGCGGCAACGCGGTGCGGGTTTGCGGCCTGACGACGGGTACTTCGCGGTAGCTCCGTTCGTCGCCATGCCGTCTTCACGGATGATTCACGAGACCGGCACGATCCGCTGGCTAGCGTCGTCCTCGCATGATCAACCGAACTCACCCACCGACGCCCGAGCCGCGGACCCGCGCGCCGATGGCGCGGGTTCGCAGGAGATGAGGGCGACATGGAACTTGATCGCAGGCGGTTCATCGCCATCGGTGGCGCCGTCGCCGCCGCCGGGCTGCTGCCCGGCACCGCCGCCCAGGCGGACGCGGGCGACGAGCGCGAGCACGGCGGACACGGCGAGCCGGAGGGCATGTGGCTGCCGGGTGACACCCACGTCCACGACGACCACTCGTCGGACGGCAGCGCGCCGCGTCAGCTGTCCGACCAGCGCGACCCGGGGAACCTCCCGGTCAGCGACCAGATCAGCTACGCCGAGTCGGTCGGCCTGGCCTTCCTGCCGCTCACCGACCACCGCACGTTCGACCAGCACTGGGACCCGCTGTGGCGCTCGGACAAGCTGCTGCTCCTCACCGGTGAGGAGGTGAACGGCTCGCCGCACGCCGTCGTGCTCGGCGCCGTCGACACGGTGGTGGACGGCGCCAACCCGCCCGGCTCGGCGGCGTTCCGGCACGTTCAGCAGTCCATCTGGGACGCGCACGCGCAGAACGCGTTCTGGTCCGTCGCCCACCCGGACGACGGCGAGTACACCTCGGCCACCGGGCCGAACGACAACGCCAGCGCCCAGGGAGTCGACGCCGTCGAGCTCTGGAACGCGAGCAGCAACCCGGACGTCGAGATCGAGTACGCCGAGAACCGCTGGAACCACGGCTTCCGCTTCGGTGGGGTCGCGGCCAGCGACAGCCACTTCAAGGAGCTGCGCCCGGCCAGCGCTCCGGGGCGGCCCACCACCTGGGTCTTCGCCGCCGAGCGCTCGGTCCGCGCCATCCTCGACGCGCTGAAGGCCGGTCGTACGACGCTGTCACTCGGCCCGGACGGGCCCTTCGCGACGATCGAGGCCGACGTGGACGGCGACGGCCGCTTCGAGGCGATCGGCGGCGACGAGGTGATCGTCGGCGACCGCCGCCTGCCGAAGCGGGCCACGCTGCGGGTGCGGGTCAAGGCCGCCGCCGGCATGCGGGTGCTCGTGTACGCCGCCCCGGGCCGCTCGGCCGGGCCGGTCGCCACCTACGTCCCGGCGGCCGACGACCAGACCTACCTGCTCCCGCTCACGCTGAGCGGCGACCACACCTGGTACCGGGTGGAGGTCCGCGCCCCCGGTGAGCTCTCCGGGCGCGAGGCCGACCCGAACCTGCCCGACCAGCTGCGCGCCGCCACGTCGCCGGTCTTCGTGTCGGTGAAACGGCCCGCCGTACCGGCTCCCGAGATCGCGCTCCCGGCGCCCGCCGGCGCGGCCGACCGGGCCGACCTGGTGCTGGGCGAGCGGAGCGGCTTCGCCGGGTTCGCCGACGTCGCCGTCGAGGGTCGGATCACCCACGTCGTCGCCGAGGTCCACGAGGGTCACCGGACGGCGGTGGTCTACCGCCGGCTCGACGGGCACGGAGACCGGCACGCGGACAAGGGCGAAACGCTGTCCGGCCAGTCCGGCACGGCCCGGGCTCCGCGGGTGGTGGCCTCCGGCGACGACGTCTGGGTGGTCTGGCAGGACGCGCGGGGCCAGGAGCGGCCGCACCGGCCGGGCATCTGGCTGCGCCACAGCGGCAACGGCGGCCGCAGCTTCGCGCCGGCGGTGAAGCTGAGCACCGGGCATGGTCGCGCCGAGCAGCCGGCGCTCGCCGTCCTCGACGGCCGGCACCCGGTGGTCGCCTGGGCGGAGAACAGCGGCGGCGCGTTCGACGTGCACGTCCAGGTCGTCGGCGTCGACCGGGCACCGGTCAACGTCTCGGCGGCCGGCAAGGTCATCGTCCCCGGCACGCCCGAGGACGCCCGCTCGCCGATCCACCCGGCTTCCCTGTTCCCCGCGGTCGCGGTGACCCGGGCCGGGCGGATCGTGGTGACCTGGCAGGACAACCGGTTCGACCCCGACGCGGGCTGGACCGGTCACACCCCGCCCGCCGGCCAGCCCGCCGGCGGCGGCACCAACCCCGACAACTGGGAGATCCTGGCCGCGGTGCGGCCCGGTTCGGGCCGCCGCTGGGGTTCGCCGGTGCGGGTCAGCGCCAACGACGACGCCGCCGACCGGCACCCGGCCGTGGCGGTGGACCGGGACGGCGCGTACGTGGTGGTCTGGGAGACTAAGGCGCTCTCCGCCGCCGGAGTGAATCTCACCCTGCGCGCGAGCCGGTCCACCGACGGCGTGACCTGGTCCGCTGCCGAGGCTGTCGCGCTCGACCCGAACGCGATGAGCCAGCGGCCCCGGGTCGCCGCCGACCCCGACGGCGCGATTCGCGTCGTCTGGTACGACTCCCGCTCCGCCGACTGGCGCTGGAAGGTCCTCACCTCCCGCCGGACGGCGTCGGGCTGGACGCCTCCGCTGCCGGCCGGCACCCTCGGCAACAACACCTGGCCGGCCGTCGACAACGGAGTGGTGGTCTTCACCAGCGACCGCCGCGCCGAGCGCAGCCAGCGCGACGGCACCCAGGAGATCTACCTGGTGCGGCAGCACTGACGGGGCGGTGGGGCGCCGGCCGGCCGCGTCGGCGCCCCACCCACGCCACCGGCTGACATTCACGGTGAATACCCGATCACCCACCGGCGGCCCGCTCGGCGTGATGCTCTGAGCCCGTCCCCTCCTGGCACGGTCCTGCGGCGACCCGATCGAGAAATCTCCGGGTCGGATGTCGAACGGGGCTCCCCCGGCCTCGACCACCGGGTAGAGGGCGGCCCGGCCGGGCCGACGGAGACGAAGGAGCGGATCGATGACGACGGTCATGACCGGGGCGACGATGTCGCTCGACGGCTACATCGCGGACGCGTCCCACGGCGGGTTCGAACACCTCTTCCAGTGGTACGCCAACGGCGACGTCGAGACGCCGACGGCGGATCCGACGATGACCTTCCGCACCTCGGCGGCGAGCGCGCGGCACCTGCGCGAGCTGAACGAGAGGACCGGCGCGCTGGTCGTCGGCCGCCGCCTGTTCGACATCACCAAGGGGTGGGGTGGCCGGCACCCGATGGACGTGCCGGTCGTCGTCGTCACGCACCACGTGCCCGACGGCTGGGAGCGCGAGAACGAGTCGTTCGTCTTCGTCACCGACGGCATCGAGCGCGCGATCGCGCGTGCGAAGGCCATCGCGGGCGACAAGCACGTCGGCGTCAACGGCGGCACGATCGCGACGCAGGTCATCGAGGCCGGCCTGCTCGACGAGGTCCACGTCGACCTCGTGCCGGTGCTGCTCGGTGGCGGCATCCCGCTCTTCGCCGACCTGGGGATCGCGCCCGTCCTGCTCGACGGGCCGACGCGCGTCGTCGAGGGCACCGGCGTGACGCACCTCGCGTACCGGGTCCGCAGCGCGGGCTGACGCGCCGCCCCGGTGCCAGACGTGTGTGGGGCTGACGGCGGTCGCCGTCAGCCCCACACGTGTCAGCCTCGGCCGGTCAGGAGATCGGCCCGAACGCCGTCGGGTCGCCCCACGCACCGCCGCCCGCCGGGGTGCCGGGATAGAGCAGGACCCGCCCGGTGGCGGCCTCCCCCGCGACGAGGTCGTCGTAGCTGTCCTGGTCGAACCGGAGCGCGGCGAGCTCGTCACGGCCCGCCCAGCCGCCGGCGGCGATCTCGACCCGACCGCCGAGCGAGCCTCCGGCGGCGGTGCCGGGGTAGAGCCACAGCTTGCCGGTCGCCTTCTCCACGGCGACCATGTCGTCGTACGCGTCCCGGTTGAACCGGCCGCGCGCCACCGCGCCGAGGTCGTTCCAGTTGCCGGACTCGATGATGGCGCTCGCGCCCCAACTGCTGCCGGCGGCGGTCCCCGGGTAGAGCCGCAGCTTCCCGGTGGACTTCTCCACGCCCGCCACGTCGTCGTACTCGTCGGCGTTGAACCGGCCCGCGGTCAGCCGCTCCAGCCCCAGCCAGTTCGTCCCGACCGGCTTGTCACCGCGCCCGCCCCAGTAGGTGCCGGCCGCCGTGCCGGGGTAGAGCCACAGGCTGCCCGTGCTCATCTCGATGGCCAGCAGGTCGTCGTACGCGTCGCGGTTGAAGCGACCGACCGTGAGGTCCCGGTAGCCGTTCCAGCCGCTGCCGACGGCGATCCGCCGGCCCCAGGTGCCGGCGCCGGTGCCCGGGTAGAGCCACAGCCGCCCGGTCCCCTTCTCGACGCCGATCAGGTCGGCGTACTGGTCGCGGTTGAACTCACCGGTCACGGTCTCGAGCAGGCCGTGCGGCTGGAGGGAGGGCACGCGGCCGACCGGCTGCACCCGGGCGCCCAGCGCGCCGCCGGCGGTCGTGCCGGGGTAGAGCCACACCTGGTCACCTTCGACCGCGATCAGGTCGTCGTAGCCGTCCGGGTTGAGCCGGCCGGCCGCGACCGCGGTCAGCCCCTTCCCGCCGGTGGCGATGGTGGCCACCGCGCCCCAGTTCGATCCGCCGGCGGCGGTGCCCGGGTACATCATGAGGTCGCCGCTGGCCTTGTCCACCGTCACCAGGTCGTCGTAGCTGTCCCGGTTGAACCGACCGGCGACCAGCTCACGCTTGCCCGTCCAGCCGCTGAAGCCGATGTCGTCGATGGTGCCCCAGAGTGAGCCGCCCGCGGCCGTGCCAGGGTACAGCTTGAGCTTGCCGGTGGAGAGCTGGACGCCGGCCAGGTCCTCGTAGCCGTCCCGGTTGAACCGGCCGACGACCAGGTCGCTGACGTCCTGCCAGTTGACGCCGGCCACCACCCGGTCGCCGAACCCGCCGCCGGGCGTGCCGGGGAACAGCCAGAGGGTGTTGGTGGACGTCTCGATGCCGAGCAGGTCGTCGTACGCGTCGCCGTCGAACTGGCCGGCGACCAGGTCGCGGTAGCCGCTCCAGTTGGTCTCCGGCTCGATCCGCACCGGGTCGCCCCAGACCAGGTCCGTGGACGTGCCGGGGCGGAGCCACAGCCGGCCGGTGCCCGGCTCCACGGCGATCAGGTCGTCGCGGCCGTCCCGCGTGAACTCCCCGACGACCGTGTTGGACAGCGCGTACGGCTGGTAGCGGGTGCTCTGCCGGAACCAGTCGCCCAGGTCGTCGAGCCGGGTCTGGGTGGCGCCGACGCGTGTCTCGGTCTCGCCGAGGCAGCCGTGCTGCCAGCTGGTGTTGTTGAGCGCCACCAGTTCGACCTGCGCGCCGCTCTCACGGAAGGCCGGGCCGCCCGCGTCCCCCTTGCAGATCGTGGCCCCGGCGGAGGTGCCGGTGACGTCGATCGTCGTGGCGCCCACCGTGCCGACGCTGAACGTGGCGGTGTGCAGCCGGTCGGGCACCCACTCGGTCGCGGTGCGGCCGTAGCCGGTGACGCGCAGGGTCTCCGCGGCCGCGGGCGGCGCGGCGGACCACGCCACCGGCGCCACGTCGGTGACCGGTGCGGACAGCTCGGCGAGCGCGACGTTGCGGGTCGGGTGTGGAACGACGGTCGTGACCGCCAGTCGGTGCCCTGCGGCGCCGGCGAGGTTCGTCCGTCCGACGAGCGCGCTCGTCGGACGGCTGGGCGCTCCCTCGACGACCGGAGTCGTGCCGTCGGTGAGGCAGGTCTTCGCGGTGACGAGCCACCGGCTGGCGACGAGGGCGCCGGTGCAGCTGCGCAGGTCGCCGAAGGTCACCTTGGCGGTGAACGGGTAGCCGCCGTCGGGGACGTCCTCACCGCCCGAGACCGCCGAGGCGGCGCCGCCGGCGAGCACTCCGGCGGCCAGCCCGGCCACCAGCAGGGCCGCGCCCCAGGTGCGTGCAGACCTACGTGACAAGATCGTTCTTCCCGTCTCCCGTGACTGTTGCCCGCCGGTGTCCGGCCGGCCACCGCAGGTTACTGACGTCGATGCGTCGCCGCGCCCCGCGAGGATGAAGCGGGCAATTCATCGCCCGAGCGTCCGGTATGGACCGACTGCGGCTCGCCGGCGCGGAGAACTGTTATCCCCGCGCGGCCGGCCGGTCTCCTGAGGGGAGGCGTCGGTGGGATTTCCACCGGCGCCCCCCGCCGACGACGGCGCGACCCCAGGGAGTGGAGACGATGCACGGAACAGGTCGGGGTGCCGCCGACACCGACGAGGCACGCGGGCGCACCGGGCCCTCGGGTGGCGGGGCGCGACGGGGTGCCCACGCGGCACCGTCGGGTGGCCTGGGGCGCCGGACCTCGAAGAGGGTGGTGGCACCGGTCCTGGCGGCTGCCGCGGTCGCCGTCCTGGCGGCCGGGGCGATCGTCGTGTTCCGGCCGGGCGGATCGACACCAGCTGCGACGGCGACGCAGGCGGTCGAGGCGCTGCCGTCCGCGACTCCACTCGTCAGCCCGCCCGCGGCGACCATGCCTGCCGCGACGCCGTCCCCGGCGACCTCGACGCCGACGCCGAAGCCCTCGACGAAGCCGACGCCGGCCCGGCCGGCCGCCCCGGCGCCCTCGGTCACCTCGACGAAGAAGGGCGTCGGCGTCTGGACGTTCGACGGCGTCAGCCAGGCCCTGGCCAACTCCACGGCGGGTTGGTACTACACCTGGAACGTCGGCCATCAGGGCGTCACGACCCCGAAGGGCGCCGAGTTCGTGCCGATGATCTGGGGGGCGAAGAGCGTCACGGCGAGCAACCTGCAGCAGGCCAGGGGAAACGGCCGCTACCTGCTCGGGTTCAACGAGCCGGACATGGGCGGCCAGGCCAACATGAGCGTGGAGCAGGCCCTGGACCTGTGGCCGCAACTGGAGGCGACCGGTCTCCCGCTGGGCAGCCCGGCGGTGGCCTGGGGCGGGGACCGGCCAGGCGGGTGGCTCGACCGGTTCATGTCCGGTGCGAAGCAGCGCGGCTACCGGGTCGACTTCATCGCCCTGCACTGGTACGGCGGCGACTTCTCGACCACCAACGCGGTCAACCAGCTCAGGTCCTACCTTGAGGCGGTCCACGACCGGTACGGGCTGCCGATCTGGCTCACCGAGTTCGCGCTGATCGACTTCGCCGACGGGGTTCGGTTCCCCCGCCAGGACCAGCAGGCCGCGTTCCTCACCGCCGCGACCCGGATGCTGAGCGGGCTGCCCTGGTTGCACCGGTACGCCTGGTTCGGCCTGCCCGCCACGGACAAGGACCAGACCGGGCTCTTCCGGACCGGCGTCGAGGCGACGGCGGTGGGCCGCGCCTTCCGGGCCGCGCGCTGACGCCACTGACGGAGCCCGCCCGGTGCGACTCGCCGACCCTGGCCGCCGCGGCGGCGGCGGGCCGGGCGGGCCGGGCAGTGGGCGGGCGGGCGGGCGACACAGCGGTACGTAGCGGGAACGTGACAGTCGCGAGACCCAACGGTCCGCCCACGTCGGGCACCGTGACGCCATGAGTCAGCAACGGGTGATCCTGGGTGCGCTCGTCGCGGTCGTGCTGTCGGTCTGCGGCCTCGCCGTCGCCGCCCCCGTCCTCGTCCCACTCGCCCGTGGCCCGAACCTCTACGAGGTGACCGAGGTCCGGGACGGTAACGGAGCAGACACGGTGCAGGTGCGGGTCGACAGTCGGGTCGGCGGCCACCACCGATCGACGCTCTGGGGGCTGGACGACGGCGGCTCGGGAGAGGACCGGTCCATCGACCAGCCGCGGCCCGCCCGCACCGAGGATTGCGCGGACGACGACTGCTACCGCGTGGTGCCCGGCCAACTGCGCGTGGACCACCGGCGCGGCGATGCAGCCGGGTACACCGTGGCGTGGGAGATCAGCGGTACCGAGTACCGCCGGCTCGCGCGGGCGCTGCCGGAACTCGGCGATCCGGCGGCCCACCTGTCGTCACGGTCGCTGGTCGTGCACAAGGTCGGCGAAGGCCATGTGGTGTTCGTCGCCAACGGCCGCGACGGCGTGCTCTACCGAGACGTCGCCGGTGGGTGGCACCGGCTGGGGTATCCGCAGGGAGGCGAGGGCTACTACTTCGAGCTGCCCCCGCGATTGAGCACCGACCCCCGCCCACTCGACCTGACCTGGTATGCGGTCGGGACGGTGGTGCTGCTGGTCGGGGCGGCGGGAGCGGTCGCGGCCGTGGTCCGCGGGCCCCGCCGCCGGGCAACGGTGTGGCAGGTGCCCCTGGTGGCGCTGGTGGCCGGGGCGGTGACCCTGGTGGCCGCCAACTATCCGGGCGTCGGCATGTTCCCGGGCATCGTCTACGCGGTGCCCGTCATCCTCACCACGCTGGTGCTCGGCTGCGCGGTCGCGGTCGCTATCGCCCGACGCCCCGGTGCACCCGCACCGTCCGGTCGATGAGCTCACGCAGCGCGCCCTCGTCGACGCCGTCGAGCCGCTTCAGGTAGAGACAGCCCTTCCCGGCCTTGTACGGGCCGAGCCGGGCGAGCACCGACGCGTGCCGCTCCTCGAAGCCGCCCACCAGGTAGACGACGAGTTGCTGCTTGCGCGGCGAGAAGCCGACCAGTGGCCAGTCGCCCGCGCGCCCGCTCTCGTAGGTGTAGCGATAGCTGCCGAAGCCGACGATGCTCGGGCCCCACATCACCGCGGGTTCGCCGGTCAGCTCCCCCATGATCGCGCGGAGGCGCGCCGCGTCGGCGCGACGGCGCTCGTCGGGGACCGCGGCGAGGAAGTCGTCGACGCTCGCGTCGGTCGGCACGGTCACCGGCTGCTTCGAAGTCGCCATGCCGGTCATGCTCCCAGACGGATACGACACGGAGGCCGACACCCGCGCTCCCGCGCGTCGCCGGCGCCGCGCCGCGCCGGCAGGGTTCGCCGCTCGGGCCGCGGGCGCGCCTCGTCCAAGGCCGCAGGGCGCGCCTCGCCCAAGGCCGCAGGGCGCTCGTCCAGGCCGCTCATCGGAAACGTGCGGCGCCGGGGTCCGTGTGGGTGGCGTCGTAGCCGGCGGCCTGGAGGGCGAACAACTCGGCGTAGCGGCCGCCGGCGGCGACGAGTTCGTCGTGGCTCCCGGCCTCGACCAGCGCGCCCTGGTGCAGGACGAAGATGCGGTCGGCGTGACGGACGTTGGCCAGCCGGTGGGTGATGAGGATCGTCGTCGCCCGGCCGCGCCGGTCCCGGATGGCCTGGAACAGCGCGTCCTCGGCGCGGGGGTCGAGGGCGGACGACGGCTCATCCATGATCAACAGTTCGGCGTCGCGGAGGAAGCCGCGGGCGGCCGTGATGCGTTGCCACTGGCCGCCGGAGAGGTCCTGGCCCTTGGCGAACGTGCGGTCGAGCAGCGTCTCGTACCCGTGCGGCAGCTCGTTGATCATGTCGTGGGCGACAGCGAGGGCGGCGGCGGTCTCGATCCGGTCCTGCCGGGGCTCGGTGTCGACGTCGCCGATGGCGATGTTCGTCGCCGCGGTGAACGGCCACTTGTGGTACTCCTGGGTGACCACGGCGATGCGGGCCTGCAGCGCCTGCGGGTCCCATTCGGACAGCGGCCGCGCGTTCCAGCAGATGACGCCCTCGTCGGGCGCCCGCAGGGTGGCGATCATCGCGGCCAGGGTGGTCTTGCCGGAGCCGTTCTCCCCGACGAACGCCACCGTCTGCCCCGCCTCGATCGTCAGCGACACGCGGTCGACGGCCGGGGCGTCCCGGTCGGGGTAGCGCAGGCTGACGTCGCGGACCGCCAACTCCCGCAGCGGCTCGGGCGCGGGACCGGGCACGTCGTCGGGCGTGTCCGAAGCCGGGTCGGGCAGGTAGGCGGCGGCGCGGGACATGAACCCGGTGTAGTCGCCGAAGTGCTGGCCCTCGGTGTAGACGCGGTCGACGTGGACCGTCACGATGGCCAACGCGCGCTGCGCGGCCTGCACGGCGATCACGCAGGTCGCCGCCGCGGCGAGCGGGATCTGCCCGTCGACGAGCAGCAGCCCGAGCAGGACGTAGACCGCGCCGGTGGCGGCTCCCCCGATCATCGCCCCGACCGTGGTGGTCGTGGTGACCCGGCGGGCCAGCCGGAGCTGGATGTCGGTCTCGACGCCCATCACCCGGTCGTACTGGTCGAGCAGGAACCGGCGCAGCCCGTAGGAGCGCAGCTCCGGGGCCGAGGCGCGCTCGGCCATCAGCCGGTGGAGCAGCCAGATCCGCCGCCGCCGGACCGAGCCGGCCGCGTAGGTCTCGTACCGCAGGTGACCGGCCCGCAGCGACCCCCAGGCGTTCGGCACCGTCGCGACCAGCAACGCCAGCAGCAGCAGCGGATGGATCACCACGACGGCGACCGTGACGGCGAGGAGGCCGGCCAGCCCGGCGAGCAGGTTCATCGACGCCTCCACGAGGTCGGTCGTCGACTCGGCGCCGCGCGACGCGCGTTCCATGTCGTCGGCGAACGCGTCGGCGTCGAACGCCTCCAGCCGCACCTCGGTGGTCACCTCGAAGAAGCCCCGCTCGACCTCCCGGTCCACCTTCGGGCTCAGCCCGTTCTGGGCGTAGCCCATCGCCGTCCCCATGCCCGCCCGCAGGGCCGTCACGCCCGCCAGCGCCGCCAGCGCGGGGAGCGCGGCGACCACCTTGTCCGCGGTCGGCCCGTTGGCGAACAGCTCCACCAGCACGCGCTGCGTCGCCAGCAGGCCGAAGGCGGCCATCACCCCGGCGCCGACCGTGGCGGCGGCCACCACCCCGGTGCGGGCCCGGTCGGCGCGCCAGCTGACCCGCAGCGCCCCCCAGACCAGCCGGGGCAGCTCGGCGAACACGGCGAGCAGACCCGCCTCCGCCCGCGCCCGCACCCCCGTCTCCCACCACATCGCCCGCAACTCCGGCAACACGGACTCCGCCCGGACCGGGCCCGGTTGCCGAGTCGGAGTTCGCTGCTCGTCGGCGGTGGCGGTGTCGGTCATGGAGTACCTCCCTGGCGGTGGGGCAGGCCGTCGTCGTGAACCTCTGGAGCCCAGGACACCTCTCGTAGCTCATAGCATCAGCCACGACACCGACAGTTATCGAGGCGAAAAAGTCGCGCAAGCGCGGCGGGGCACGCTGGTGCTGTTCCTTCTCGGCCAGCGCACGGAGCCGCAGCGGTGGGCCCGGCTTCGTCCGGGTCCGCCGTTCCGACCCGGTCGCTACGGGACGAGGACGACCTTGCCGCGCAGCCCACCGGCCTCCACCAGCCGGTGGGCGTGCGCCGCGTCGGTCAGCGGCACGGTCGCCGCCACCCGGGTCCGCAGCGAGCCGTCCGCCACCGCCGCCATCAGCTCGGCAAGCATCGGCTGGTCGAGCCGGATCAGGACGAGGTGTTGGCGGACCCCTCGGGCCGGATCCACCGGCGGCGTCGGACGGGTCGTCACCAGCACGCCGCCGTCGGCGACCGCGGCCGCCGCCGGGGCACCGACCGGCACCGCGTCGAGGACGGCCGGGACCGGCCCGACCGTGGCCAGGTCGGTCGTGCGGGGCAGCACCTCGGCGACGCCGAGGCCGCGCACCCACTCCTCGTCGCCCTGGCCCGCCACCGCGAGCACCCGGTGCCCGGCCCGCGCCGCGAGCTGGGCGGCGAACCCGCCCACGCCGCCGCTCACCCCGTTGACCAGTACGGTCGAGCCGGGGGCAAGGTCCATCAGCGACAGCGCCTGCCGCGCGGTGAGCGCGTTCAACGGGACGGTCGCGGCGGCGGCCGGATCGAGGTCGTCCGGGATCGGGACCACCGAGTCCCGGTCGACCGAGACCAGTTCGGCGTACGCCCCGAAGGCGCCCCGGGTCTCGTACCAGGTGACCATGCCGGCGACCCGCCCGCCGGGACGCAGGTCGGTGACCCCGTCGCCACACCCGACGACCTCGCCGGCGAAGTCCCAGCCCAGCACGAACGGCGGCGCGATGGGTGCACCGACCACGACCCCGGCGCGGGAGCCCAGGTCGGCGGGGTTCACGCTGGCCGCTCGGACGCGCACCAGCACCTGTCCCGGCCCCACGACCGGCTCGGGCCACTCGACCAGGCGGAGCACCTCCGGACCGCCGACCGCCGTCACCGCCACCGCGCGCACGTGATCACTCCCTCCGCGTGGCACTCATCCTCGCCGCGGCGGTTCCGGCTTGGCAACAGCCGGCTTCGCTCTCACGCGGTCTGGTCGCGCAGCGCCTGCTCGACGGCCTTCTGCACGCGGTCGTCCTCGTGCCGCTTGCGCCGCGCCCGGTTGCGCCGCGCGAGCAGGCGCGCCACGACCACGACGGCGACCACCACGACGACCAGCAGCACCAGCGTCCACGGGAGGGCCAGGCCGTGCGCCGTGGCACGGACCGGCTCCAGCGAGGTGGTGGAGCCCGAAGCGTCGGTGAGCAGCGGCGTGATGGTCGTGGTCGCCGCCAGCCAGACCGCCGGCGCGACGCCGTCCACCGGCACCGTCACCTTCCAGCTCTCGCCGGGAAGCAGCTCCGGGGACGCCTGGATCGCGCCGGCCTGGGTGCGCAGCCACCCGAACGGCCCGGCGACAGTCGCGTTCTGCTTGCTCGACAGGGCCGCGTTGCCGGTGTTGTGGATCGTGTAGGTGACGGTGGCGTCGCTCTTGCCGAACGGGTTGACCGTGCCGGCGTAGTCCACGTGGACGTCCTCGACCGCGAGGCTCGGCTTCAGCTCGCCGCCGACGCGCATCTTGATCCGGATGCCGAGGCGCCGGTCCACGTTGACGCCCTGCGCCTGGTCGGGCTGGGTCAGCGAGGTGAGGACTCCGCCGACGTAGTCACCGGGCGTGGCGCTGCCCGGGACGCTGATGGTGAAGGGGACCTGGGCGGTCTTTCCCGGCTGGATGGTGACGGTGGCGGTGCCGGCGTGGGCCCAGGCGCCGATCGCGATCGACTTCTTGTCCTTGGTGAACAGGTCGAGCTGGCCCGCGTCGGTGGTGAAGCCGTCGGCGGCGTACACGGCGAGGGTCAGTGGCGCCGGTCCCCGGTTGGCCACCACCATGGCGTCCTCGACCACACCACCGGGGTTGACGTTGTAGCTGTAGCTGGACCGGTCGGCCCCGTAACCGTTGGAGGCCGTCCGGACCGTCCAGGCGACGTCGCCGTCGGCGGCCAGGGCGGGGCCGGCGCCGACACCGGCGGCCGCGACGACGGCGAGCAGGGACAGGGCGGTCGTACGGAGGAGCGTGGCGGTCCTGGTCTTCCAGCGCGGTACGGGCGCGTGCATCTCTCGTCCTCTGGGTGATCTTGCGAAGGTGGCGAACGGGTGGCGGGGTAGGCGCCCGAAGGCGCCTACCCCGCACGATGGAGCCGGTTCGATCAGCTGCTCAGCGCAGTGATCGTGAGGGTGGTGCGGTAGCTGCCCTTGGTGACGCTGTCCGGGATCTTCAGATCCAGGTCGGCGCCGAGCTTCGCCCCGCCCCGGGGGTGGCCCTGCGCGGCCGAGCCGAGACCGCTCGACACCGAGAGGCCCTTGCCCTGGTCGTCGTAGGACGACAGGACCGGAGCCCCGGCCTCGGCGCCGGCACCGGCGTCGAGCACGTACGGCGTCCAACCCAGGTACGAGCCGGAGAAGGTCTTGTCGCCGTCGGTGAAGTCACCCACGCTGGCCGAGATCGACCACGGGGCGAGCGAGCGGCGGCTGTCCGACACGAGGATCGGGTTGATCTTGCCGTTCGCCGCGAAGTAGGCGCCGTCGCGCTCCTGCGCGGTGCCGAGGTCGACCAGACCGTTGTAGCCGTCGATCGTCCAGCCGAACTCACCCGGGGCCGGGTTGGGCACGTTGACCTGGATGTCCTGGCCCGAGCCGTGGTAGGGGTGCACCGTCACGTTGTCGACGATCGAGCCGACCGGCTGCCCCTCCGGGGTGTTGGTGCAGGACAGGCCCTTCTCGACCGCCGCGTTCGGCGCCGAACAGGTGCCGCTGCGGACGTTCTCGAGGACCAGCTTGTTCGAGCGCACCTGCACCTTGACGTAGCTGCGGACGTGCTCCTGGTTCTGCACCGAGTTGTACCAGTACTTGTTCGGGTCCAGCGGATCGGGTCCGTTGCCTCGGATGCCCGTACCGCTGCTGTCCGGCTTCTTGATGTCGTAGTACTTCGAGCCGGAGGCCGAATTCGCCGTCACGTAGATGACGCCGCCCGGACCGGGGTAGACCTCGGCCGCGCCGGGCTGCTCCGCGGGGTTCGCCTTCTGGCCGTTCTTGATGGCGTAGCTGCGGGAGTAGCTGTGGTCGTGACCCTGCAGCACCATGTCGATGCCGAGGTTGGAGAAGGCGGTCGTGAAGTCCTCACGCCGCTGCTTGTTGTCGCTGTCGGTGGCGTGGCTGGCCGGAGAGTAGATGGAGTGGTGGTAGACCAGCACCTTCCACTTGGCCTCGGCGCCGTGCTTGTTGACGACGTCGGTGACGTACGCGACGTGCGCCGCGTCGCCGCCGAGGGAGCCGTCGGCGGGGTTGACGTAGCTGTTGCTGTTGATGTCGATGAACAGCACGTCCTTGTAGACGAACCAGTAGTCACCGCCGGACCGGGTCGCCTGGTCCCCGCTGTAGTACTGGGCCGAGCGGTCGGTGTTCGGGGTGAAGTGGTGCTGCTCGTAGGACTTGCCGCCGACATCGTGGTTACCGATGGTGGCGACGAGCGGATACTGACGCAGCTGGTCGGGCGCCATGAACGAGGTCCACTGGCCCTCGTCGTTGGCGCTCTCCACGTGGTCGCCGCCCGACACCAGCAGTTCGGCGTTCGGGTTGGCGCCGGTGGCGACCTTCAGGGTCTCCTCCCAGCCGGCCTGGTCCTTCAGCCGGTCACCGGACGAGCCGATCTGCGGGTCGCCGAAGAACAGGAAGTCGTAGTCGCCCTCGAAGTCCTGCGTCTTGAACGAGTACGCCGGCGACCAGCTGCCCTCGGAGCCGACACGGTACGAGTACGCCGTGTTCTCCCGCAGGTTGGTGATCGTGGCGTGGCGGTTGAAACCGCTGGTGGAGGTGTTCGCCCCACCGACAGCGTCGAAGCTGACGGCGTTGGCCGGGAACTCACCGTTGACGATCTCGGCGGTCGGGGCGACCTGGATCTTCTGCGCGGTGTCGGCCGACGAGTACCAGGTGACGATCCGCTGGGTCTCGTTGGCGCCGACACCGAGGACGACGCCGCTGAGCGTCGTGGGGTCGGCCGCGCTGGCGGCGGCCCACAGGCCGCTACCGAGGGCTACGGTCAGACCCAGCACGCCCGCGGTGGCCCCTGCGGCCACGCGACGCCGCACCAGCCCGGAGGCTCGCGTCGTGGTGCTGAATTCCATCGATTACTTTCCTTTTTTCGATGGGATACGGGATGCTTTCCCGAGGCAACGAAAAAGCCTCCTCACGCTTTACCCGCATCATGAACCGGCCATGAATGCGATCTGGCAGACAGTTGCACGTCCCGGAATTCCTGCCAGTGTCTCAGGATGCGAGAACCCGCTGCACGAACCAGACCAGGCCCATAATGGACACGCCAGCAGCAATCGCGCCGGTGACCCAGAGGCCGACTCTCGGGAATGTGCGCCGCACCACAATCAGCACCGGAAAGACGACTCCGATGACGGCCAACTGCACGGCCTCGATGCCGACGTTAAACACCAGCAGCGACCACAGCAGGGTCCACGACCACGCCTCGTCGATGCCCAACGCGCCGGCGAAGCCCAGGCCGTGCACGAGGCCGAAGCAGAACACGACGCCGAGCCGAAGCCAGCCCGAACGGTCCAGGCTGAAGTGGCCGCCTCCGGCCGTCTCGAGGTCCGTCGCGTGGTCGCCGCGCCGCCAGATCCCCCACAGGTGCCAGCCGGCGACCACGGCGATGGACAGCGCGATGACGGGCTCCACGACCGCCGCGGGCACGTCGACCAGGCCCAGGGCGGCGACCATGAACGTCACCGAGTGCGCCAGGGTGAAGCTCGTGGCCGCGAGCACGATCTCGCGCAGGCGCCGCGACCCGGCGATGAGCGCCAGCAGGAACAGGATGTGGTCGATCCCCGTCAGCAGGTGCTCGGCGCCCAGGACGAAGAACTCCCGAAAGCGGTCGTACCACGCCTGGCCGGTCGAGAATGACGGACTATCGGCGTCGAGCGCGGCGCTGCCGGAGTGACCGTCGAGGTCGTAGGTAACGATCGTCTTGGTGCCCTTGACGTAGCCCTCGGAGTCGGGGAACAGACCACTGCGCACCTCGTGCGCGTCGACCTGCTCGGGGCAGGCCCAGTCGAGCAGCAGACGCGCGTACGGCACACCCTCCTGCACGCCCATCGTGACGTCGCCGACCCGCGTCGGCGCGCACGCGCCGCCGCCCGAGGTCACCGAGAAGCGCTCGGTGACGTACCTCGCGGCCGCCGCCAGGTGGGTGTTGAGCGCCGCGGCCTGCGCGGCGGCGTCACCGGCCTCGAACGCGGCGGTGCCCGCCTTGAAGAGCGGGTCGTCGTGCTCGTAGTCGGCGGCGGAGACGACGAAAAGGTCGTATTCGAGTTCCAACTCCGTCCGAATGTGACCCTCGTCTCCCGGTGTGATGTTCGCGTAAACCGTCGACGAAAATCCATGGGCAAGCGCCGGCGTGGCACCCAGAAGTGTCAGCCACGCGGCCACGATTCCGACGACGAAGGTGATAACGGCACGGCGAATGGTACGCGACATGGTGCTCCCTCGTTTTTGGCGAGTGCACGTTGCACGCCAGGGATGAACACCAGTCCCACCGTCGGCGAACCACCGGCGAACAAACCGCGGGAACGGCGGCCCGCCGATTTCACGGCGACCGGAATTGGGATAAGAAGGTATCCGCAGTTTCCCCCTCGCCGGAGAGGACTCCGCCTTGCGTCGCCCGCTTCGGGCCGTTGCCATGCTGGCCGCCGCGACCGCACTGATCACCGGATGCGGCTCCGGCGACGACTGGTCGCGGCCGCATGCCAAGCCCTCCCCCGTCGGCACCTTCGGCCCGGGGTTCGTCGACCCGTCCACCCGGCCCGCGCCGGAGGGGACCCTCACGCCCCGGCCCGGCTCGTGGAGTGGGGTCCACCCGTCGAAGGACTACCGCGTGGTGCTGCTCACCGTCGGTGACGAGCCCACGACCAAGGCCCTCGTGACGGCGGTGAAGGGCTGGGCCGACGACGAGGACGCCGACCTCCGGACCGTGGTCGCCGACGCGCACGACCCCGTACCCGGCATCGTGAAGGCCGTCGACATGCGCCCGGACCTCATCGTGAGCGCGGGCAACGACCTCGTCGACCCGCTCGCGCTGGTCACCGCGAGCCACCTGTCGCAGCAGTTCCTCGTCGTGGGCGCGGAACTGGCCGAGCCCACCCACAACGTCACCGCCGTCGACTGGTCCGGCGCGTCGTTCCGGGGTGAAGGGCTCGGCATGTCCTCGACGTACGACCCGAACTCGTTCACCCCGGAGCGCTGCGCGGCGGCCGTCCGGGCGGGTGTCGCGGCCGTGCTCCACGACCTGACCGGGATCGTGGTCTGGCTCGACTGACCCGTGCTCGGTGACCTCGCCGGATCCGGCGAGGTCACCGAGCCACACTTCGGCTCAGCCCGTCGTGGCGGCCCGCGCCTTCAGCCGGCGCAGCTCCTCGGCCGACATCAGCCAGGTGGAGTTCGTCGCGCCGAGGCCGAGGAGCACCTGGTCGAAGGTGTTGCCGTCGTTGTCGTCGGTGTAGCAGGCGGCGACCTCGCCCCACGGGGACGCGGCGACCGCCATCTGCTCCTGGCGGCCCGTCGTCGTCTGGCTCAACGCCTGGGTCGCCAGCCGGCCGGTGGCCGTGCCGTCCGGGTTGAGACCCCGGGCCCACACGTCGGGGGTGCTCCCCCGCACCGTCCAGCCCACCACGACGTTGTCCTGGTCGTCGATGCCGACGCCCGGGGCCGTGGCGCCGGTACCCGTGGAGACCTCGACCTCCGCGTGCCGCGCGACTGCGGCGGCGGTGAACGAGCGCTCCCAGACGCCCCGGGTGCCGGTGTGGTCGGACTCCCACGCCACGGTGAAGTCACCGGCGAAGTTGGCCGCGATCGAGGCCCGCTGCTGCTGCCCGCCGCTCTGCGTGTTGGCCGTCCGCCGCGACAGCACCACCGACCCGTTGGACCGCGCCAGCCGGGTCAGCCCGATGTTGTACGCGCCGTTCGCGTCGGCGTCCTCGTCCCAGACCACCAGCGCCTCGCCGGAGGCGGAAACCGCCACGTCGGGGCGGTGGTGCGCGCCCGTCGTCTGCGAGGCCGTCACCTCGTACGCCTTCGTGGCGGCGGCCGTGTAGCCGGCGGCCTTGACGGTGGCGGGAGCGCTGCCCTGCACGTCCTCCCAGACCACGGCGAAGCCGACCGCCGCGGTGGTGGGCGCGCCGTCGGGGTCGACCGCCACCTTCGGCCAGATCTGCTGGCCGGCGTCGTTGGCGTTGACCTGCCCCGAGCCGAGCACCGCGCCGGCGGGCGACACCACCCGGTACTGGATGTTGTAGACGCCGTTGCCGTCGCCGTCGGCGGCCCAGACCACCACCGCGTTGCCCCGGTCGTCGAGCCCCACGTCCGGGCTGATGTGCCGCCAGGCGGCCCCGCTGGTGCCGCCGCCGGACAGCTTCACCTCGTAGGCGGACGTGCCGTTGGTGAACAGGCGCAGGTAGATCTCGCTGTGGATGTCGTCCTCGGGTGCAGTGCCGTCCCGGTCGTCCTCCCACACGACCGCGACGTGACCGTTGCGGTTCATGGCGATGGCGGGCACGTCCTGGTCGCCGGTGGCGGTGCTGTTCGCCGTGGTCCAGGTGACCGCCGCGGCGGTGACTGCGGTCGGCCCGGCGGCGAGCGCGCCGACGGGGGTGACGGCCGGTACCGCGAGAACGGACGCGGCCAGCAGTGACGTGAATGTGCTCATCGGTGACTCCTCCTACCCGGCCTGCAGGCCGGGCTGGCCGTCGAGAATGACGAACGAACGGACCGTGGACGCCGCCGCGCCGTGCTCGGTCACCGTGCTCACCGCGCGGAAGTCCGCGCGGACCTGACTGCGGCTGATCGTGGTCCGGACGTAGCCACGCCGGTCCGAGTGGAACCTGAGGTGCGGGTTGGTCGCCGCGTTCGGGATGGTGGTGCTGCCGCTGCCGTTGCCACCCGAGGTGATCGAGGTGCAGACCAGTTCGGTGCCGATCGTCGCGGAGGACGGGTTCGCGTAGTCGGCCTTGAGATCGTTGGCCCAGGCCCGGTGGACGTCGCCGGTGAGCACCAGCGGGTTGCGCACCGCGCGCTGCTGCCAGCCGGTCTGGATGCGGCTGCGGGAGGCCCGGTAGCCGTCCCAGGCGTCCATGTTCGCCGCCCCGTTGGCCTCGAACTGTCGGGCGAAGAAGACCTGCTGGCCGAGGATGTCCCAGGTCCCGTAGTGCTGGGCCAGCCCGTCGAGCAGCCAGGCCTCCTGCGTCGCGCCGGTCAGCGACCGGGCGGCCAGGTCGGCGTCCGTGCAGACCTTCCAGCCGTCGCCGCAGGCCTGGTCGTCGCGGAACTGGCGGGTGTCGAGCATGTGGAAGGTGGCGAGCTGCCCCCAGCGGACGCGGCGGTACAGCGGGATGCTGTTGCCGCTCGGCGCGGACGACGGCCGCAGCGGCATGTTCTCGTAGTACGCCCGGTACGCCGCGGTCCGCCGGGCGGTCCACTGCGCGGCGGTCAGCGTCGGGCTGCTGTCGGCGCGGACCATGTTGGCGTAGTTGTTCTCCACCTCGTGGTCGTCCGGCACCACCAGCCACGGCGCCGCCGCGTGCGCCGCCTGCAGATCCGGGTCCGACTTATAGAGCGCGTACCGGCGGCGGTAGTCGGCCAGCGACACGATCTCGCTGCCGACGTGCTGCCGGACGGCGGAGGTGTTGACGCCGCCCTCGTAGATGTAGTCGCCGAGGTGCAGGATCAGACCGGGGTTCTCCTCGGCCATCCGTCGGTAGGCCGTGTAGTAGCCGGCCTCGTAGTGGGCGCAGGAGGCGAAGGCCATCACCAGGTCGCGGCCGAAGGTGCCGACCGCCGGGGCGGTACGCGTCCGCCCCACCGCGGAGATGTGTCCCTGGGCCCGGAAGCGGTAGTAGTAGTCGGAGTCGGCCGCGAGCCCGCCGGCGACCACGTGCACCGAGTGCGCGTCGGCGTAGCGGGCGACCACCGAGCCGGAGGCGACCAGCGAGGAGAAGCTCGCGCTGGTCGACACCTGCCAGTCGACGGTCACGTCGGCGTTGGCCATGCCGCCCTGCCCGTCGGCGTTGAGCGGTGAGGGCGCCAGCCGGGTCCAGAGGACGATGCTGTCCGGCGCCGGATCGCCGGACGCCACACCGAGTTTGAAGGGGTACGGCACCGCGGCCCGGGCACCCTGCCAGGGTGCGACCGCGGCGCCCGCGGCGGCGAGTCCACCGAGGACGAAGATGCGACGGCTAAGCCTTGTCATGTGCCATACCTTCAACATCGTCGATGAACGGCGTCCGGTGCGGCGCGGAATCTGAGGTGACACGACGCTGTCCGCGCCAAGGCCGTCTGGTGTCGTCACCCTCCGTGACACGGCCCAAGGGGAACGCCGAACCGGCCGCCTGCTCCCCGGAAAACCGGTTTGATCGGTACGTCGGATCGAGCCGAGAGCGGGAGGCCGGGATGCCGGACGGGAGTGGCCGTCGAAGGGGCCGCCGGGTCCTCGGTGGCGTCGACCAGACCGGCGAGGGGCAGCGGGTGACCCGGTTCGAGCTGCTGTTCGACCTGGTCTACGTCTTCGCGGTCACCCGCGTCACCGGCTACCTGGCCGAGGCCCACAGCGCGGTCGGCGTCGTCCAGGGTCTCCTGCTGCTCGCGCTGTTGTGGTGGACCTGGTCCGGGTACACCTGGCTCGGCAACCAGGCCCGCGCCGACAGCGGTCTGCTCCGGTTGGGCATGTCGGTCGCGATGGCCGCGATCTTCGTCGTCGACCTGACCATCCCGGAGGCGTGGCAGGACGCGCCCGGCGGCCTGGACGGCCCGCTGGTCCTGGTGTGCGCCTACCTCGTCGTCCGCGCCGTTCACCTGATCGTGTACACGGTGGCGGCGGCCGGCGATCCGGGCCTCCGCCATCAACTCGCCATCACCTGGATCCCCACCCTGGCGGGCGCCGCCCTGCTGCTGGCGGGTGCCCTCCTCGGCAGCTGGCGCCAGACCCTGCTGTTCGCGGGTGCCCTCGCCGTGGACTGGGGCGTCGTCTACCTCACCTCGCGCCGGGGCAACTGGCGCGTCCACAGCGCCAGCCACTGGACGGAGCGACACGGGCTGTTCGTCATCCTGGCGATCGGTGAGTCGATCCTCGCGATCGGCGTCGGCGCCGCGAACCAGCCGATCAACGCGCCGCTCATTGTCGCGGCCGTCCTGGGCATCGCCGCCGCCATCGGCCTGTGGTGGCTCTACTTCGACCTGGTGTCACCCGCCTACGAGCACCGGCTGGAGCAGGCGCAGGGACAGGCGCGGACGCTGCTGGCGGCCGAGGCGTACACGTACGGCCATTTCCCGATCATCGCCGGCATCATCCTCGCGGCGCTCGGCATCGAGGGAGTCCTGGCCCACGCCGGCGACGCCAAGCCTCTCGGGTGGTTCTACGCGGCGGCCCTGTGCGGCGGGCTCGCCGCCTACCTCGTCGGTCACCTGCTGTTCGCCAACCGCATGCACTACGGGCCACACGTCGGGCGGCTGGTCACCACCCTGGCCCTCCTGGCGTGGCTGCCGGCCGCCGCCGCCCTTCCGCCGCTGGTCGGGCTGGCCGTCGTGGTCGTCATCCTCGCGGCCCTCATCGCCGCGGAGACGGTGCGCTACGCCGACCTGCGACAGGCCCTGCGCGCCTGACGGCGGTGGCGCCGACGCCGCGTCGGCACCCACACCATCCGCGTGCCGCCCCGCGCTACCTGTCGCGTCGGGCGATCCGCACGCCGAACGCGAACGCGCCGACCACGAGCGCTCCACCCAGGAGTTGGAGGCCCGGCGAGTCATCGGCCTCGCCGTACAGGATGCCGCCGACGCCGATCGCGATGGCGAGGAGGGCGACGAGGGCAAGGACGTATTTCATGGTGCTCTCCTTCTCGGCGACGGAACCCGCCGGCGTGTCACGGTTCATTCGTCGACCCACTCGAGCAGGTCGCCGGGCTGGCAGTCGAGCACCCGGCACATGGCCTCCAGGGTGCTGAACCGGACGGCCTTGGCACGGCCGTTCTTCAGCACGGCGACGTTGGCCGGGGTGAGCCCGACGCGTTCGGCGAACTCGCCGACGCTCATCTTGCGTTTGGCCAGTTGGACGTCGATGCGCACGACGATGGGCATCAGATCACCGCTTCCATGTCGGTGCGCAGCGTGGTGGCCTGCCGCAGCAGCGCGCGCATCACCACCATCAGCAGCCCCAGCACCGCGACCCCGACCAGCATCAGGAACAGCAGGAGCGGCAGCCCGGGGTCGTCCGCGTTGACGCCGACGTACAGGAACACGCCCAGCAGCACCACCCAGGCGGCGACGATCGCCCAGACGATCGCGTCCACCCACGCCATGGAGGCCTCGCTGAAGATGCGGTCCTTCTTGACCAGGGTGAGCAGCTTCCAGGTGCAGACGATCACCACCTGGATGCACAGCACCCAGAACACCGTCACGGCGGTCGCCGGCCACCTGAGGTAGGCAGAGTCCGGGGACTCCTCGGCCATGTGCGCGAACTGCCCGGGAAGCGAGAGGGTCTGGAACACGACCAGGATCCCGAACAGCAACGCAAGGAAGATCTTGAGCGGGCCCACCGCGCGGTGCTCTGTCAACATGTATCGAGTTTCGCTCGTTACCTATCGAAAGTCAATAGGTTCGGTTCATCAGGCGGCAGCCACCTCCTCGCGCTACGCGGCGGTACGCTCAGCGCGTGGCAGGCATCGGCCAACTCAGCGGCATCGCCCTGGAGTGCCCCGACCCGGCCGCGCTGGCCGCCTTCTACAGCGCGGTCACCGGCTGGCCGGTCGTGTACGCCTCCCCGGACTGGTATTCCATCGGGCCGAGTGCGGACGCTCCACTGCACCTCTCGTTCCAGTTGGCGCCCGGGCACCAACCGCCGACCTGGCCCGACCCCGCCTCGTCCATGCAGTTCCACCTGCACCTGCGCGTCGACGACCTGGACGAGGCCGAGCGGATGGTCCTCGAACTCGGTGGGACGATGTTGGCCGGGCAACCCGACGGCGCGGCCTTCCGCGTGCTGGCCGACCCCGCCGGCCACCCGTTCTGCCTCTGCCCTCGGCCGGCGCCGGGCCGGGCGACCGGCTGAGCCGCGTCCGTCGGGAGATCCGCGCGGAGTCAGCGAGCGGAGTCAGAGGCAGGTGGGGCGCAGGTCCCGAGGCGTGTAGGTGATCCGCACGCGATATGTCCCCTCGGCGGCGCTGAGCACCTGGAGGAGCCACGTGCACGCCGTCCCGTCCGACTTGTTGGCGTCGTAGACGTGGCTGGGCTGGTCGAACGCCTCCCAGCCGCTGGATCGGGCGAGATCGGCATAGAAGCGGGAGACGTCCCCGGCGGCGCCGGCGCCGGCGATCTCCCGTTCGAGCATTCCAAGGTCGGGCGTGTGCGTACCGTCCCAACCGCAGCTGACGGACTCGGTTACCGATGTCGGGACGGCGCCTGGTGGCGTCCGGGTCAACACCGGCTCCTGACGCAGCGCGGCGACCGTCTCCGGATCCGGATGACAGTCGCGGGCGGGATCCCCCGACATGGCGTCGCCCAGCCGGCCACAGCCGCCGACGGACAAGCCCACCACGGCCACCATGACAGCGTGGCTCACCACGCGGACCCGACTCACCGGCACACGCCCCACCATCGTTCGATCTTCGGCCGGCAAGCATACGTCCGTGTGGGGTGAGTGAGGGCACCTCGCGACACGCTTCCCGTCCCGATCGCGCCGATGCCAGGGTGACGTCATGAGCAACAGCGAGGTGACGCGTCGCGTCGTCGGGGACTTCCTTCGGCACGTCCGCTCCGGGCGAGAGCCGCAGCGGGCGGCGGAGTTCATGAGCCCGGTGGTGCGTGCCCACCAGGTGCAGTCCGAGGACCTGGCCACCATCGAACGGACCCCGGACGACTACGCCGAGCACGTCCGAGAAATGACCGCCACCTGGGGTGCCTTCGACGTCACCGTCGAAGAGTTCCTGGTTGATGGCGCGCGTGCGTATGTCCGGCTGGCTCAGGTGGGCCGTCACCTCGAGACCGTGGACGGGATCCTCCCGACCGGCCGGACCGTGCGCCAGATCAACTCCGTCGTCTACCAGGTCGAGGACGGGCTGATCACGGAGTACTGGATGCAGATCGACCGGGCCGGTCTGCTCGCCCAACTCCGGGACGATTCCTGACGGGTGCGCGGCCCGCCGGCACAACCCGACCACCGACTGTCGCCGTTCGGGGGCTACTCGAAGCGGACGGTGTCGTGCCGGGTGGTGAGGCTCAGCAGGGGCAGGGCGAGGGTCGAGAAGAGCAGCGCGGCGAGCACTCCGCCACCGATGAAGGCGTACATCTCCGGCACCGGCCAGCGCCAGTCCACACCGCCCTGGCGGGCCGAGCCGTACGCGAGCAGCATGCCGATCCCGACACCGGCGACCGATACCACCGCCATGGTCGCCGCGGTCTCCAGCATCACCGCGCGGCGCAGCTCGCCGAGGTACACGCCGGAGGCGCGCAGCAGCGCGAACGGCCGCCGGCGCTCGACGACACCACCGACCATCGACGCCGCCAGCCCGAAGGCCCCCACGAGCAGCACGAACAGGGCGGCCACCGCCGCCAGGCGGTCCAGGTCCCGGAAGAACGTCTCCAGGTTGTAGTCGATGGGGTCACGGTTGCTGTTGATGATCGCGTTCGGCACGAGATTCGCCGCCCGGGTCCGGACGCGGTTCTCCGCCGCCAGCGACCCATCGGTGGGGACGAGGATGAGGTCGATGGAGGCGCTGGAGTCGGAGAACTGCTCGGCGAACCCGTTGTTCGGAGTCAACGGGCAGGTGACGGAGAGCACGCGGGTGAGTTCGGCGCATCGTACGGTCAGGTCACCGCCGTAGCCCCGCCGGAGCGCCACCGCGCCGTCGGACAGCAACGGCTGGACCGTCTCGGTCGACACGCCGCCGGTCATGACCGAGACCACGCCGGGGCGCATCGACGCGGTCCACGGCCCGTCCAGGTCGCCGGACGTGTTCGGACCGGCGGTGATCGCGACCGTGCAGCTGAGGTAGGCCAGTCCGAGGGCGGCCAGCCCTACGGCGGCGACCGAGTAGAACGTGGCCTGCGGGTTCTCGGCGATGCGGCGTGCGGCCAGCAGGCTGGGCACTGACCGGCTCAGCCGTGCGACGCCCCGGCCGACCACGGTGACGAGCCACGGCCCGACGAGGACGAAGCCCACGACGGCCGACAGGGCCAGCAGCGCCCCGATCGCCGCGAGCGGCGGTGGGGACCCGTCCTCGGTGGGTGCCGTCAGCCGGTCCCGGAAGGGCAGGACGGCGAACTGTCCACCGAGCGCCAGGACCAGCAGCGCGACCAACCAGGGCGACGGGCGGCGCCGCCGCGACTGCCGCTGCACCGCGAGCGGACGCACGTGGACGCCGCGCAGCGACGCGATGGCCGTGAGCATCACCAGTAGCGGCGCGCCCAGCAGGATCCCGACCAGCCAGGACGGTGGCACGGCCACGTCCGGGAGCCAGAAGTGCCCGTACTGGAACGTGATGGTGGCGGACAGTGTCCGCCGGCCCACCTCGTAGAGCGCCCAGCCCAGGGCGGATCCCCCGACGGCCGCGACCCCGACCTCGGCCGCGGCCACCAGCGAGATCTGGGACTGGGTGGCGCCGACGAGCCGGATCGCGGCGAGTCGCTGTTCCCGCTGCCGCCAGGCGACCCGGGTCACCACGACGATGAGGATCACGACCGGGACCAGGACCAGCGTCGAGCCCGCGAGCACGAAGAACGCCAGGATGGCGACGATCGCCCACCCGCCCGGGCGTACCTCGGCGAACCCGTGCACCTCGCCGACCGAGCGCACGCCCGCCAACTGCTGCGGCGTCCGGCCGATGACACCGACGAGCTCGTTGTCGTGGGCCAGCCCCTCGGGGCCGATCACCATCGTGACCCGGCCCGGGAACCGGGCGTCGAGTTCCTCGTCCGGAGTGGACCCCAGCAGTCGGACCAGTGCCGGTGATGCGGCGATCTCGCCCGGCCCGGGCGCGCGGGAGAGGCCCGGCGGCACGGGCGGGTCGTCCCCGAGCGCCGCCAGGTAGGCGCGGGTCATCGGCCGACCGTCGTGGTAGTCGCTCACCGCGAGGAACAGCGCCCCGTCGGCCGACTCCGCGACCGGGTCGTCGTCGGTCTCCGGGCTCAGCGCGGAGTAGGCCGCGTCCTGCCAGGCCATGCGCTCGAACCGGCCGGACAGGGCGTGCGGTGCGGTCAGGCTAAGCAGCAGCAGCGCGACGCCGAGGCCGACCCCGACCGCCATGAAGACCAGTCGGACGAGACCTTCCCGGCCACCGCCCAGGGCCAGCCGCAGCCCGAGGCGCAGCGTCCGGCTCACCACGACATCCTGTCGGCCGGCAGGTCCACGTCCGACGCGGTGACCCGCACCGAGTCACCACCGGTGGCGACCGTCGGATCGACGATGTTGACCCGAACCGACTCGACGCCGTCGCGCATCAGGACCGTACGGTCGGCGAAACCCGCCACGCGCGGCTCGTGGGTGACCACGAGCACGGTGCTGCCCTGCTCTCTCGCCGTGTCGACGAGCAACTCCATCACCTGGTCGGCGCCGACCGAGTCGAGCGAGCCCGTCGGCTCGTCGGCGAAGACCACCCTCGGCCGCCCGATCAGCGCCCTCGCCAGGGCGACCCGCTGGCCCTGCCCGCCGGAGAGTTCGCCCGGCAGGCGGTCCCCCAGGCCGGACAGGCCCATCCGGGTCAGCCATGCCCGCGCCTCGGAGACACCCGTACGCCGAGGTTGCCCGGCGAGCAGCAGCGGGAGCGCGATGTTCTCCACGGCCGGCAGCTCCGGCACCAACTGCCCGAACTGGTACACGAGCCCGAAGGCGCCACGCCGCAACTGCACCCGGCGCCGGTCCGGCAGCCGGTCGATCCGCTTGCCGGCGAAGTACACCTCGCCCTTGTCCGGTCCGAGGACGCCGGCGAGACAGTGCAGCAGGGTCGACTTGCCGGAGCCGCTGGCCCCCATCACCGCGACGATCTCCCCCTCGTCCACCGCGATGCTGGCGCCACGCAGCGCCGGGGTCAGGCCGTAGGATTTGTGCAGCTCACGCCCGACGAGAATCGGTGCCATCGCGCACCTCCTCGGCCAGGGTCGACAGGCGCGACTCGGTGTGGTCGAGCCAGCGCAGATCCGCCTCGATGTGGAACAGCTGGTAGTCGTGGAGCAGAGAGTCCTGCGTGGACCCCGCCCGGCGCCGGGCCGCGGTCAGCTCCTTCATCGCGGCGAGATGCGTGGTCCGCTGCGCGTCCAGGTATTCGGCCGCCGGGCGGCCGGACATCAGCGCCAGCACGACCTTGGTGAACAGCACGGACTGGAGCTGGGGTTGCGGCGCCTCCGGCTCGGCCAGCCAGCTGTCGAGGTCGGTGACGCCCTCGGGCGTGATGGAGTAGCGCTTGCGGTCGGGCCCGGCGCCGGCCTCGACCCCGACGACCGTCACCCGGCCGTCGCGCTCGAGCTGGGCCAGCGTGCGGTAGACCTGGCCGAACCGGATCGGCTTGGCGGCGGCGAACCGCCGGTCGTACGACTGCTTGAGGTCGTAGCCGTGCCGGTTCGCCCCCTCGAGCAGCCCGAGCAACGCGTAGGAGATGGTCACGTCCGGACTATACCCATCGGGTATACCCGCAGACAATACGTTCGGCATCGACGAGAGGTCGCACGGTCGGCGGGCGCGAAGATCCTGGCCGCGAGGGGTCAGCGGGGCGATGATGACGGCCATGGCGTTGTCGACGGCTTTCACCACGTTGTTCGGCGTGCGGCACCCGATCGCGGTGGCGCCGATGGGCGGATCGGCCGGTGGCGCGCTGGCCGCGGCCGTCTCTCGCGGCGGCGGGCTGGGGTTGCTGGGCGGTGCGAACGGGGATCGGGACTGGCTGGCCCGCGAGCTGCCGATCGTGGCGGAATGCGCGAAGCCGTGGGGTGTCGGGTTCCTGAGCTGGGCGGCGGGTGTCGAGGCGGTCGAGCAGGCGCTGGAGCACAACCCCGCCGCTGTGATGTTGTCCTTCGGAGACCCGAGGCCGTTCGTCGAACTCGTCCGTGACGCCGGCGCGGCGCTGATCATTCAGGTCACCGACCTGGAGGAGGCCAGGGAGGCGGTGGACCTGGGCGCCGACGTCATCGTGGCGCAGGGCACCGAGAGCGGTGGGCACGGCGCCCGGCAGGGGCGTTCCACGCTGCCGTTCGTGCCGATCGTGGTGGACCTGGCGGCACCGGTGCCGGTGCTCGCGGCCGGTGGGATCGCCGACGGCCGGGGCGTGGCCGCCGCCCTGGCGCTGGGGGCCGCCGGGGCGCTCATCGGCACCCGATTCCAGGCCACCACCGAGGCCCTCGTCGACCCCTCGATCTCCCAGGCGATCGTCCGCGGACGCGGGCAGGACACGGAGCGCAGCCGCGTCCTCGATATCGCACGAGGGTCCCGCTGGCCGTCGAAGTACACGGCGCGCACGCTCGGCCATCCGTACCTTGACCAGTGGCGGGACCGGGAGGTCGAACTCGCCGCCGACGCCGGGGCGCAACAGGCGTATCAGGCCGGGGTGGCGCGAGGCGAGCTGCCGCCTCTGCCGATCTGGGCCGGCGAGGCCCTCGACCTCGTCACCGACCTGCCCCCGGCGGCTGATCTTGTTGCCGCCCTCGCCGCTCAGGCCGAGCAGGCCCTGGCCCGAGCCGGACGGCAGTGACCGAGGGTCAGCCGCCGGCGGTCGGCTGCGCCGGCCAGAAGGGCCACTCCTCGAACGACCTGCAGCGCCCGTCCGCGGCGAAACGCATGACCCACAGGTCGCGGTACTCCTGGTCGACCGGGTCGCCGTAGCGGACTTCCACCCGCACCACCGCCGTGTCGCCGTCGACCGCGACGATGTCGCTCCTCATCCGGAACACCTCGTCCGGGCCCTCGCGCTCGTCTTCCCACATCCTGGCGATGTCCGGCAGGCCGATGACCGGCGTCCGGTACGGGCCCTGCAGATAGCTCGCGTCCGCGGTGAAGATCGTGGCGAGCCGCTCCGTCCCCGGCGCCCGCCACGCCTGTTCGTAGGCCCCGAGCCAGCCGGTCACCTGCTCTCTGTCCACGAGCACCCACCTTGCCACGGAACGAGGCGTCCGACCGGGGATTCGGGCCATGCGTGGCGACACTGCCCCGTGGGTCAACGGAAGCTGGGCGTGGTGAGCCGCCAGGCCGCGCCGATGAGACCGGCGTGGGAGAGCGCCAGCGGGGTGTTGCCGACGTGCGCTCCGGTGTGGGGGTCGATCTGTTCGGCGAACAGCCCGAGGTCGTTGGCGCGGGCGGCGGTGCGTTCGAACAGGTCGGTGGCGCGCTCCATCTCGCCGGCCATCGCCAGACACTCGACCAGCCAGAACGTGCACACCACGAAGCCGGCCGGGTCGTCGGGCCAGCGCCGGACCAGCCCGTTGGTCGTCAACCGCTCCGCGATGGCGTCGATGGTGGCGCGCATCCGGGGTTCGGTGGCCGACACGATGCCGGTGAACGGCAGGACGAGGACCGACGCGTCCAGCTCCGCGGAGCCGATGGCTCCGGTGTAGGCGCCGACCTGCTCGTTCCAGCCGTCCCGCAGCACCACGGTCCGGATCTCGTCGCGGATGGCCGCCCATCGCTGCGGATCCGCGCGCTGGCCGAGCATCGGCGCGAGCTTGACCGCGCCGTCCAGCGCACCCCAGCACAACGCCTTCGACGCCAGGTAGTGCCGCCCCGGCCCGCGTGCCTCCCACATGCCGGCGTCCGCCTTCCGCCACTGGGTGGCCTGCTCGGCGAGACCGACCAGCAGCGCCTGCGACTCCGGCGAGAGTTCGCCGAGCCGGTCGCGGATCAGATACGCGCTGAGCAGCACGCCGCCGGGCACGTCCTGCTGCCGCTGCCGCCAGGCGTCGTTGCCGACCCGCACCGGGCGGCTGCCGGCGTACCCGCGCAGGTGGTCGAGGGAATACTCGGAGAGGTCCCGCTCGCCCGCGACCCCGTACATGATCGGCACCGGTTCGTCGCCGCTGCGACCGGCGGAGCGGGCGGCCCAGTCGAAGAGCCGGCTGGTGTCGTCCGGGCAGGCGGCCACCCAGAGGGCGCGCATCGTCACGTCGAAATCCCGCAGCCAGGCGTACCGGTAGTCATAGTTGTCCCTGCCGCCGAGCCGCTCCGGCAGCGAGGTGGTGACGGCGGCGACCACCGCACCACTGGGCCGGTAGGTCAGGCCCTGCACCACCAGGGCGCTGCGCCGGACGAGGTCGGCGTAGCGGCCGTCGTACTCGTGCATCTCCCGCAGAGCGCGCCACGCCTCCACCGTGTCGGCGAGCGACGCCACCGGATCCAACTCCCGCGGCGGGGGGCCGTACGCCGGCGCGTGTGCCAGGTCGAAACCCAGCACCTGGCCGGCGACGACGTCGAACTCGCCGTACGCCCGGCCGTGCGCACAGTCCAGGCGCACCGGAGCCCGCAGCGTCAGTTCCAGCGGACCCGCGCCGACCTGCACCCGGCCGCCCGCACAGTGCAGATACGGCGTGACCAGCCCGTACTCCGGACGGGGAACGAACTCGCAGCGCATCCGCACCGTGCCGGTCAGCCCCTCGACGACCCGGGCCAGCACCGCCGGCGAGTTGCGGCCCAGTTCGTGCCCGCGCGCGCCCGGCTCGGCCACCAGCGCCTCGGTCACCGCGACTTTGCCGCCGCCGGTGTGGTGCACGGTCCGCAACACCAACGTGCCGTCGACGTAGGCCCGCTCACTGCGCCCACCCGACCCGGCCGCCACCGGACTGAGCGCCCAATGCCCCGCCTCGGGATCGAGCAGCCGGCCGAAGACCGACGGCGCGTCGAACCGGCCCGGGCACCACCAGTCGATCGAGCCGCCCCGGCTGACCAGCGCCGCCGACGCGCAGTCGGACAGCAGACCGTAGTCGGCGATGGCGAACTCGGACACCCGGCGCGACTACCCCGGTTCTGGCCCGCTATGCCTCGTGGCTCAGCCGCCCGGCTTGCCCACCACGTCGAGCAGCTAGACGACCGGTCGGTCCGGAGTGATCAGCGGAAGCACCGCCAGGCGTACGCGTCACCCGGGTCGGAGTTCCGTGCGAAGGCGGCTGGATCGTACGAGTCGCGGCAGGCGACGTCCATGTCGACGATGGACGAGGAGAGAAGCCTCGTACATTGCCAACGACCGTCGCTGCGGGCGTCCGCCGACCCGCCGACGTGCTGATCGCAGTACCGCTGCGCCATGTTCTCGACCCCGCGCCTGCCCGACGGGCCGAGCAGGACGGGGCCGGCGCTCGCGGTCGGTGTGGGCGTGGCCCCACCGGGCGTCGGGGTCGGCCTGGCGGACGGCGTGACCGACGGTGTGGCGCTGGGCGTGGCGGACGGCGTGACCGACGGTGTGGCGCTGGGCGTGGCGGAGGGGCTGGGTGGTGTCGCGGAGTCGGGCGGCGTCGACGAGAGCTCCGGAAAGGTGATCGGCTCGTCGGCCGGGCCCGCCGGGATGGTGGCCGCCGCCACGGGCAGTCCGCCTTCCGGCGACCGACCGGCCCCCCAGGTGAACATCAGAGAGCCGAGCAGCGCCCCCAACGCGAGCGCGCCGACCGGGATCAGCCAGCGCCGCCGGTGGGTGGCCGGCGGCGGGGGAACCGGGACGTCCCGAGCGTGCTTGCGCCCGGGCCGCCCCTCGTCCGCCCTCGGGTCCGGGGCGCCCGCCCCCTGGCGGTACTCGTCGCGGCTGGCGTGACCGTCGCGGGGGTCCTCGTGGGCGTGGTCCGCCTCCGATTGGGCGTACCCGACCTGCTGCGCGTCGTACTGGTCGGGCGCGTAGTACGCCGCTTCCGGGTAGGCCTGCGGTTCCGCCCACCGCTGGGCCTGCTCGTACAGCTCGCGCTCAGCCTCGTGCGGCGGGTGCGCCCGGTGCCGTGCGTGTCGCGCTTCGGGCTCCGGGTACGCGTCCGCGGGCGGGTACGCCTCCTCGTACGGGGCGGACACGGCCTCGTGCCCCTGCGGCGCGCCGCTGTTCTGCCAGCCGAACGACGGGTCGGAATCACTTGCTTCCAGCCGCGAGCGTCGAGAGATCCAGCTGTCCACGACTCGCGCCGGGTCGTCGTGATCTTGGTCAGCCCGTTCGGCGGAACGAGGGGTCGATCTCTCGGCCACGGTCGCCGGCCTCCGGGTGAGCGCAGGTGCGGACAGCTAGTTGACCTTACTCACCATGGGCCAAAAGTCCATACCGTCATCCCGCGAAAGGCGACGAGACCTGTCGTGACGTCATCACCGCAGGCCGAACGTCGCAACGACCCGCACGATCGGCCGGAGCGGCGAGCGCAGCCCGCTGCCGTCGGCCCGTGCCGGCCGAACTCCAGGCTTAATGGCGCGGACTGAAGGGTAGTCGGCGTCATGAGTCGCACCGAAGCCTTCTTCGACGCGTTGGACCGGCGCGGATTCGAGCCGCTGTTGGCGAAGGCGACCGGCACGGTGCGTTTCGAGATCGTGCGGGGGCTCTGCACCCAACACTGGTACGTCAGGGTCGACAACGGCGCAATCCGGGTGTCACGGGAGAACATGGAAGCCGACGGAGTGGTGCGCGCCGGCTGGGAGTTGTTCGACCGTATCGCCGGCGGCGGACAGAACCTGATGACCGCGTTGCTCCGCGGCGAGATGTCCGCCGAAGGGGACATCGCGCTGCTCGTTCTGCTCGAACGGCTCTTTCCCGGGCCACACGCGTCGGCCGAGAGGTGGCTGGCCACGAGCGGAGGATGACCGTGGCGATGGCTGGAGACCGGGTCAACATCCTGGCCGGAAACACGTTCGTGGTCAGTGACACCCGTGGTGACATCGACGCCTCGCCCACCGACCCGAGTGGGCTCTTCTCCTTTGACACCCGTTTTCTGTCCACGTGGGTCATGACCATCGACGGTAGGCGGTTGACCGCTCAATCGCTCGATGACCTGCAGTACTTCGAGACCCGGTTCTTCCTCGTCCTGGACTCCGGACGGGTGGGCGTCGACCCGAAGGTTTCGGTGATCCGCCAGCGCGCGGTATCCGAGGGGTTCCGCGAGGAGCTCACGATCCTCAACCACGGCGAGGAGCCGGTCGACCTCACGGTCCGATTCCGGGCGGCCTGCGACTTCGCCGATCTGTTCGAGGTCAAGGGTTCCCTGGCGAAGAAGGGCACGTACCACGCGCAGGCGGAGGACGGGCGCTTGGTGCTCGAGTACACCCGCGAGCAGTTCCACCGCCAGACCGTCGTCTCGGCCACGGCACCGGCTCAGGTCGACGAGCATGGACTGACCTTCACCGTCCACATCGAGCCGAAGCAGGAGTGGACGACGGAGCTACGGGTAGTCCCCACGATCATCGGCCTGGCCGGACGGAAGCTGCGGTTGATGCCGGAGGAGAGTCGGGCGCGCGCCGGCCGGACTAGGGCCGAGGATCTGCACGATTGGCTGGCGAGGGCGCCGCGCCTGGAGTGTGACTGGGATCCGTTGAAGCACACGTACGAACGCAGCCTGGTCGACCTCGCCGCGCTGCGCTTCGTGGCGCCCACCTCCGCGGGGCAGAGCCTGCCGGCCGCCGGCCTGCCGTGGTTCATGAGCATCTTCGGGCGCGACAGCATCTTCACCAGCTTGCAGGCGCTGCCGTTCCAGCCGGAACTCGCGGCGACGGCTCTACGGGAGCTGGGATCGCGGCAGGGAACCCGCCGGGACGATTTCCGCGAGGAGGAACGCGGACGGATCGTCCACGAGCTGCGGTTCGGGGAGACGGCCGCGTTCGAGGAGCAGCCCCACTCGCCCTATTACGGCAGCGCGGACGCGACACCGCTGTTCGTCGTGCTGCTCGACGAGTACGAACGGTGGACCGGCGACGCCGACCTCGTGCGCCAGTTCGAGTACGAGGCCCGGGCGGCGCTGGAGTGGATCGACGAGCACGGCGACCTCATGGGCAACGGCTACCTCTCCTATCGGCGTCGCAATGAGCAGACCGGCTTGGAGAACCAGTGCTGGAAGGACTCGTGGGACGCGATCTCCTACCGGGACGGTCGGCTGCCCGGATTTCCGCGGGCGACCTGCGAGCTTCAGGGCTACGCGTACGACGCGAAGACGCGTGCCGCCCGGCTGGCTCGCCTCTTCTGGGACGACGGGGCCTTCGCCGAGAAGCTGGAGGCGGAGGCCGCCGATCTCAAACGGCGCTTCAACGACGAGTTCTGGCTCGACGAACGGCAGTGTTACGCCCTCGGCCTGGACGCCGACGGCAGCAGGATCGACGCGCTCGCCTCGAACATGGGGCACCTGCTCTGGAGCGGCATCGTCGACGCGGAGAAGGCGGACGCCGTGGTGCGGCACCTGCTCGGTCCGGCACTGTTCTCAGGCTGGGGGGTACGCACCTTGGGGACGGGTGAGGGCAGGTACAACCCGGTCGGCTACCACGTCGGCACGGTCTGGCCGTTCGACAACTCGTTCATCGCGTGGGGGCTGCGTCGCTACGGCTACGAGGCGGAGGCTGCCCGCGTCGCCGCCGGAATCCTCGACGCGGCCCCCTACTTCGGGTGGCGACTGCCGGAGGCGTTCGCGGGGCACGACCGTACGCGTACGCGGTATCCGGTCGAGTTTCCGACCGCCTGCAGCCCGCAGGCCTGGTCGGCGGGAGCGCCCCTGCTGCTCTTGCGAACGATGCTGGGCCTGGAGACGTCAGGTGAGAATCTGGTGGTCAATCCGGCCCTTCCCCAGCACATCGGTCACATCGAGCTGCTCGACATACCCGGGCGGTGGGGTCGCCGCGACGCCTACGGCCGCGGCACGGTCATGGTCGAGTCGTAGGTTGCGGGAAACCACCCCTCGGCAGCGGCGCGTCGACGACGGGGCAGCCGGTGGGCGGCTTTTCAATTCACCCGTCGGGAGAGCAGTGCGCGGGCGACCTCGGTGGTGAAGAACCGGACGAATCGAAAGACCGTCGCCGTCGTTTCCCGGCCGGTGGTCTCGGTGGCGCGAAGACTGGCGAGCAGGCGCACCACGTCGGCGACGGAGATGGTCAACCGGCCGGTGGGCACCAACGACTCGTACCGGTCGTCCGGACTGGTGAGGGCCACGTCGAGCACGGTTGTCGCCCGCCACGGCCCCCGACCCGTGTGCCGCCCCACCTGCTTGGACCCCCGGAGCAGCCACCGCACCCCCCGGTCGTCCCGGAACGGCAACGAGTAGTCCATCGTGCGCCGTGGCCCGCCGTCGACGGCCGGGAGGAGGTGCAGGGTGCCGCCTTCGACCGGCGCGGGCTGCCCGGTCAACCCGTCGACCTGCGCCGTTCCGCGTAGGCGTGCCGTGTGCGCCGGATCGGCCAGGAACAGTTCGAGGTCCGGTACCTCGACGTGCAACCGCACCGCGACCCTTCGCCGCCCGCCCGGCGCACCGTCACCGGCCGACGTGATCAGGCCGCCCCGCAAGGTCTCGCGGAACCGCACACCGGCGCCGGATCGGCGCCGGGGCGGCTGGGCGACCACGGCCCGGGTGGCCGCGTCCTCCGGCACCGGGCCGCGTACGACCTGTGCCCGCTGCGGTGCCACCCAGTCCGGGGTGCCCTCGACGATGCGTCGGATGGCCACCTCGATGCACCTCTCGGCGACGGCCGCGATCGTGAGGGACGGATTCCCGCCCGTCGGGCCGGGCAGCGCGGCGCCGTCCAGGACGTACAGGCCGGGATGCCCGAAGACTTCACCGTCGGCGTTCACCACGCCGGTGCTCGGATCCGTTCCCATCCGCGCGCCGCCGAGATTGTGCACCGTGATCGGCTGACGGAACATCCGCCAGGTCGGAGTCACGAACGGACGCCCGCCGAACGCCCGCACGACGTCGGCGGAGAATGCCTGCTCCTCGGCGTACAGCGGGTGGCTACGGGTCGTGTCCCAGGTGATGCGCAGGCGGTGGTTCGCGCCTCTCAACTCGATGCGCCCCTCAGCGTTGTCGCGGCCCATGGCGAGCAGGACGGCGACGTCACGCCGGTCGGGGTCGAGGGTTGCCCCGGTGCCGCGGATGGCGGCGAGAAGCCGCCGGGTGCCCGTGCTGATGGCGCGTCCCACCTCCGGTGGCAGGCGCGCGGGGTCAAGCCCGTGGACGAGCTTGGCGAGGTGTTGGGAGTAGCCGCCGTCCTCCAGGACGAACCAGTGCTCCTCGTCCTTCTCTCGTCCGCCGGCCCGGATCACCGAAGCGGTGGTGATGGTCGGCCCGGACCCGGGCTCGAACACCTCCCGCATGTCCTGCCCGAAACTGAGGAAATCCCCGTTGCCCGAGTACCCCTCGCCGAGCGCGGCAGGGAGATGCGGAAGGGTCTGGTACTGGTCCCGGCTCCGCAGGAGGAGTTCGGTGGTTCCCAACGCGCCGGCGCAGACGAACACGTATCTGGCGGTGATGTCGCGCCGGACGCCGTCACGGCCCGCCCCGGGCCGTCCGTGCTCGCGCAGGCGGACGCGGTAGCCACCGTCGTCGGTGCGGGCCAGGTGTACGGCCTCGGTGCGCGTGCCCACCAGGGCGCCGTGCCGCTCGGCGAGGGCCAGGTAGTTCAGGTCAAGGCTGTTCTTGGCCCCGACGTTGCAGCCGATGTCGCATTCGCCGACGAAGGTGCAGCCGCGCTGCGGGACGCCGAACTTGTTCACCTGGTCCGGGCCCTCGTCCGCGAACGTGATCGCGAGGTTGGGATGGAAGAAGCCGGCCGCGAAGCCCAGCTGGTCGGCCGCGCGTGCCATGAGCCGGGTCTTCGGCGGCAGGTCGCCGGTCCGCGGATCGGGCGGTATCGGCCTGACGTCCAGCATGTGCGCCACGAGGTCGTAGTACGGCTCAAGCATGTCTCGGCTGTACGGTTCGGGCCACGGCGCCGCGTCGAAGACCTCCTGCGGTGGCCGGGCCGCCACGTTGGCGTAGACCAGCGAGCCACCGCCGTAGCCGGCGGCCTGCACCGCGAGGATGTCGTTGAGCGGCCGGACGTCGTAGAGCCCGTGCTCGCACACCCACAACCAGCCGTCGTCGAGACGGGACAGATCGCGTGGAAAGGTGCCCGGCCGCCAGCGTCGACCGCGCTCGATGACGGCGACGTCCACGCCGGCCTGCGCCAACCGGCAGGTGGCTACCGCCCCACCGAAGCCACTGCCGATGACGAGCGCCTCGACGTGGTCGCGGCTCAGATACTCTCCGTCGTCGGAGGCGCGCGACGCGCTGGCTGCGGTCGGCGTCACGCGTCCTCCTCCGACCGTTTGACCGGCGCTCTCCAGCGCACGGCAGCCAGGTCGACGCGAAGCGCCCGCCAGAACGGGACAGCGGTGAAGTAGGCCCCGACGAGGCCGACGATCGACAGGATGAGCTCCGTCGCCCACCGGCCTTCCTCGGTCCAGTACACGTCGCGCAGGGCAAGGAGCAACGGCAGCTCGTCAGTCACGAGACCGCAGCCTGCCCCGTAGGTGGCGCCGGCCAGGCAATGCACGACGAGCTTGTCGCTCCCACGCACCCCGAGGGCCCCGGCCGTGGCGAGCAGGGCGATGCCCGGCAGATAGTGATGAATGTGCACGGGCCCGACGACCACGTCGCGCAGTCCCAGCTGCTTCTTGCGGACGGAGACCGTGACGCCACGGACTGCCGCGACGGTGATCGCGTACGTGAGATAGGCGACCAACGCCGAGCGCTGCCGGCTGGTCAGCGTGTCGCGGAACTCGCGGTGAGCAAGCGCCGCGATCCGACCGGCCGGAGCCCGGCGCAGCTGGTGGAGGAGGCGTTCGGCGAACCGCCGCGGCTGGTCGCTCATGCCGGTTCGCCGCGCTCCGGCGATCCGCGGCGTGTCTCGCCCGCCTGCCCGGCGGGACGATAGCGCGAGTCGCGCACCACCTCGACGAGGAGGACCCAGGCGTTGCCCGTCGCGACGACAAGGGCGGTGAGCACTGCCCCGGCCAGCCAGTACAGCCCGCCGGGAAGCCACCCCAGCAGCGACGCACCGGCGAGGGCGGCCGGCACGGTGGCCAGATGAACGCCGATCAAGCGGGTGAGACGCCAACTGGCCGGTTGCCTGGTCGGCCCGCGCAACCCGGGGACGGCGATCGCCACACCGACAGCCCAGACCAGCAGTCCGGCGACCAGCAACTCCAGACCGAGCGCCGAGACCGGTTGATTCGGGATGAGTACGAAGGCGCACTCGCACAACACGGCGAGGAAGAGGATCACGCTCTCCCCGGCCCGCCCGGGCAGGCCGCGGATGGCCAGGATGCGGTCGATGTTGATCGACACAGCCACGAAGACGAGACCGGCCAGCACGGCCGCCGCCCCGACGAGGGCGAGGGCGAAGCCCTCCCACGAGGCAACGTAGTCGTGGCTCACCCGCCCTCCCAGCTGCGCAAACGACGCCAACACCGTACCGAGTTCCGCACCGGGACCGCAGGAGAAACGCGAACGCGCTTCGGGTCGGGCTTGCCGGGCCGGGCCGACATTCACCGGTCATGAGCGTGGAGCCGGTTCGGGGGTCCGGGGCGCCGCCAGCCCGTCCGCCGGGGCGTCGGCCCGCGGTGGCCGGCGGGTTCCCGGGACCAGCACCGCGGCGGCTGCCGCGGCCACCGAGGTGGCCGTCAGCACCAGGAAGCCACTGACGTACGCGGCCTCGGTGGGCAGACCGGTCGACTGGACGCCGCTCGTGACGACGGCCCCCATGAGGGCAGCTCCGATGGATCCACCGATCGTGCGGAAGTTGGCGTTCATGCCGCTGGCGACGCCGGTGTGGGCGGCGGGCACGTTGCCGACGATGAGGTTGGCCATGGCGGAGAAGGCGAGACCGGCGGCCAGTCCGAACATCGCGGTGGCGAAGCTGATCTGCCAGATCTGCTGATGAGCCAGGGCGAGCGTGGCGGTGGCCAAAGCGCTGAGGACCGATGCGGTGACCAACTGCGCCTTCGAGCCGAACCACCGCACGACCCGGCCGCTGATGACTCCCGCCGCCGACATGGTGACGACCATCGGCAGCATCAGTAGCCCCGCCTCGGTGACGTCGGCGCCGAAGCCGTACCCGGCCGTGCTGGGCACCTGCACGAACTGCGGCAGGAAGGCGAAGACGGCGAACCATCCGGCACCGAACAGCAGGGCGACCAGGTTGGTCGTCCACACCGTGGGAAGACGCATGATGCGCATGTCCACCAGCGGCTGCGTTGACCGGGCCTCGGTGCGGACCCACGCGCCGACGAGGACGGCCGCGGTCACGACGAGTGTCACGGTTTGGGCGGATGCCCAACCCCAGCCGGCGCCCTTGCTGGTGGCCAGGAGCAGGCAGAGGAGACCTCCGGCCAGCAGGGCGGCGGCGAGCCAGTTGATCCGGCCGGGCCGCGTGGGCGGATACGCGGAAATGACCAGGTGTCCCGCGACGGCAGCCACGATCACGACGATCGCGGGGATGATGAAGAGCCAGGTGAGCCCCAACGATGCGACGATCGGTCCGGCGAGCACGATGCCGATGCCGCCGCCGGCGGCGATGACTGCCGAGACCGCGCCCACCGCGGCGGGGACACGGGCCGCAGGGAACTCGTCCCGGATGATGCCGTACGCGAGCGGGAAGACGGCCCCCGCGGCGCCCTGGATGACGCGTGCGGCGACCAGTGTCCGGAGGTCGGTGGCGAAGGCCGCCAGGAGACAGCCGGCGGCCAGGACGGCGAGAACGGCGACGTAGGTGCCCTTCTTGCCCGCCAGGTCACCGACCCGCCCGAGGATCGGCGTGAATATGGCGGCCGACAGAAGGTTCGCCGTCATCACCCAGGTGACGGCCTCCTGGGTCGTCTGCAGTTCGGTCTGGATCGTCGGCAGCACCGGCGCGATCAGTGACTGCAGCATCGCGAACGACAACGCCCCCGCGGCGAGGACGAGGAATGTCGGGGTTGGACGACCGGTCATGTGTGGCCTCCTGAGCGCGACCGGGGTGCCGGACGTGGACAGGTTCGTCCGGCGCCCCGGCTGACAACCGAGGTGGGTGCTACGCGGGCGTGGTTCCGCTGCCCTCGTAGGAGCCGAGGCCCTCGACGAGGGACGTGAGGGCGGCGTCGCCGGCGAAGCGTTCGGCGTGGATCTGCGCGATCTTGTCGCCGATCGCCGGATCCTCGTCGTCGGTGAGGTCAAGCGACACCATGTTGTCGACCAGCGGCAGGCCGATCTCGTCGATCTTGCGGTGGAGCGGGGCGTACATGTAGGCCCGGTAGGCGTCGATGTCCTTCAGCGCGTACATCGCGCCGTACTCGAACTCGCCGCCGAAGTCGCGGCCGACCGCCCACTGCTCGACCACGTCGAGCTCGCGGCCCAGCCGGCGCAGCATCTCGAGGGCGTGGGCGACGTCGCCCTTGGGCGCGTCGGGCTTCATCGAGATGCGGATCTGGTGGTAGATCATCCTGTCTCTCCTCATTGCCGTGAACCGAGCCTTGATTGCGACAACCTGTTGCGTTAGTGACGCTAGCCCGGCGGAAGGTCTAACGCAACAGTCTGACGCTTTAGTCGTCTCGGTCACACTAAAGCGACAGGTCGTGGCATCAAGCCGACGCGCTGCGTATCGTCCATGAGGTGCCGAGGAGAACGCCGGACGAGCAGGTCGGCCCGCCGCCCACCGATTCCGCCCAGGCGCGGCCGGGCGGACGGACGGCGCGTGTCGGGCGGGCCGTCATGGACGCGACCATCGCCGAGCTGAGCGAGGTCGGCTACACGGCCCTGCGCATCGAAGCGGTGGCCGAGCGCGCGGGCGTGAACCGGGCGACGATCTACCGGCGATGGGGCGACAAGCCCAACCTCGTCTCGGCGGCCTTCGTCGAACGGCAGGAGGACGTTTCACCGCCAGCGGACACCGGCAGCGTACGAGAGGATCTGCTCGCCCTGTTCCGGGAGATCCGACGGGGCTTCGACAGCCCGTGGATCGCCGCGCTCATCCGCGAACTCGGACCCCGCACCCCGCAGAACGACGGCGTGCACGAGGTACTCGACAAGGTCTGGCCACAGCGGTTCCGCCACTCGCGGGAGATCTTCCTGCGCGGGATGAGGCGCGGAGAACTTGTTGACGACCTCGACCCCGACTACCTGGTACAGGCCGCCGCCGGGCCGCTCTACTTCCGCTGGCTCATGCTCGGCGAGCCCCTCACCGACGAGTTCCTGGAGCGGACCGCCGACTTCGTCCTCAGCGGCGTCCGGCGCCGGTAGGCGCGGTCCACGGCACCTGGTGACCACCTGCACCCGACACTGCTCTCCGGCTCCCCGCCCGGCCAGTTGTCGGGCCAACCCCACCCCCGACCCACTGCTCGCCGCGACCGGGAGCGCCCTCGACCCGCTCTTGTAGACTCGCCCGCGGAGAGCAGCGTCGATGTAGGACAGTCGGACAGGGGGACGCTGTGGCGGGATTCGACGTGGTGCCCGAGCCGCTGCGCGACGGCGGCAACCGGTTGGCCGAGGCCGGCAACCGGTTCGCCGACGCGGTGGAGACGTTCGAGGCGACCCTCGCCGGTTACGGCGCGCCGTGGGGCAGCGGTGACCTGGCTTCGCTGATCGGCCCCGCCTACCAGCAGGCCGCCGACTACATCATCGGCTGCCTGTACGTGGCCGCCGACGAGCTGGCGCTCGGTGGCGACGACCTGGTCGACATGGCGGACGCGTACCAGGCCGTCGAGGACGAGGTCGGCCGGATGTTCACCTCGATCAGCCGGCAGCTCGGGTAGGCCGCCGATGGGACTCGAGCTTCCCGGCGAGCTGGTCACGGCGCTGAGCTGGATCGGCTACGACTGGCCGGACGCCGACGAGACCGCGCTGTTCGAGATGGGCCGGACGTGGCTCGGCTTCGCCGGCACCATCGAGCAGACGGTGAGCGACTCGACCGGCGCGGCGCTGTCGGTGCTCGCGCAGAACAGCGGCGACGCGATTAACGCGTTCCGCGCCTGGTGGGAGGCGTCCGAGAGCCCGGTGCCGGCGATCGCGAGCGGTGCCACCGCCGCGCTGATGCTGGGTGCGGGGCTGATGGTCTGCGCCGCCGTGGTGCTCTTCCTCAAGGTGCAGATGATCGTCCAGCTGATCATCCTCGCGGTCCAGGTGGCGCAGGCGATCGCGACGGCGGTTGTCACGTTCGGCGCGTCGCTGCTGGAGATTCCGGTCTTCCAGGCGATCGCGCGGGCCGTCGTCGGCATGCTGATCGACCAGGCGGTGGGGATGTTGCTCGGTGGGTAGGCGCAGGGGCAGCGGCAGCTCATCGGGGTCGGGCGGCTCCGGGCGGACCTCCGGCGGAAGCGGCGGGCGGGGGCGCCAGGACCCGCCCGAGCAACCGTCCGGCGGCGGACCTCTGCTGCCGGCGGCCGGCGCGCAGGTCCGGCCCCAGCGGCGCAAGTACCGTCCCAACGATCCGGCCGATCCTGCCGTCCTGGCCGAGAATCGCCCCAAGCTGCGCACCACGACCAAGCGCGCCGTGTTCAAGGACGCCAAGCGAGCGCCCAACGGCGAGGACTTCGTCTGCCCGAACTCCGGCGCGATCATTCCCTGCAAGCGGGACGCGGACGGCAACGCGCTCCTGTTCAACGACCGCGGCCAGCCCGACCCGAACGGCTACACGCACCCGGTCGACAACCCGCCCAGCACGTCGGGCCAGCCCGCGGTCTACCACTTCGGGCACGTCGAGGACGCCGAGTACCGGCGGCTCATCCAGGTCGTCGAGGACCACCCCGGCACGGTGACCAACAAGCAGTTCCGGGACGAGTACAACAACCCCGACCACTATCAGGTCGAGGACCCGCCGACGAACGTCAGCCACGGCTCGGAATCCACCGCACCCGGCTATGGTCACTACGACCACATGGTGCCCCAGCAGACCACCACGACAGACAGCACCGCGGCGGCCACGGGTAACGGCGGCTCGTCTCCCTCCGGCTCGACCGAGCCGATGGACACCAGCCGGCCCAGAATCCGACGATAGGCAGCGGCCACCGGGCCCGGAAGGATCCCTCCCATGACCGAACGATTCGCCGGCTTCCTGCCGCACCTGCAGCGCTACCTGGGTGAGGCTCGGGAGTTCGAGGAACCGACCGCCCTCGGCCGCAACCGCGGCTACGGCCTGTTCTTCTGCTACGCGCCGAACAATCTCGTCTCGGTGGTCACCAACGGCCTGCGATTCCAGCGGATCACCGTGGTGCTGCCGCAGGAACTGGTCTGCACCGTGCACGAGGAGCAGCGGAAGGAGGCACACCTGCTGGTGCCGTTGACCGCCGAGATCGTGATGGGGCGCCGCGCCGGGCTCGGGCTCGACGAGGTGATCATGTCCGCGGATCAGGGCCCGGTCATCCCCGGCACCGAGATCGCCGGGGTCGTGGCCGGCACCCACCCGTACGCCGCCGACGGTTTCGACGCTCTGCCGGACGCCGACGGAAAGCCGGAGCTACAGCTGATCACGCTGCTGCCGGCGACGCGCGCGGAACTCACCTACGCCCGGGACAACAGCGTCGACGCCCTCTTCACCGCGTGGGAGGACCAGGCCACCGATCTGCTCGACATGCACCGACGGTCGGCGATCTGAGCCACGCCCCGCGTCCGATCACGACCCTTGGATGGTGACCGCACCGTGTCCGCCCCGCACAGCAACGAAGACCTCGGGCAGCTCCTGGAGACGCTCCGTTCGACCATCCGCCAGAACATGGCCCGGTCCGCGAGCGAGCCGGTGACCGGCACCGGCACCGCGGCCGACGGCATGATCGAGGTCACCGCCGTCACCGGGGGCCAGATCGAACGCATCGACCTGGACCCCCGCGTGATGCGTCTGCCCTCCGAGACGCTCGCCGAGGAACTCCGCGACGCCGTCAACGAGGCCCTGCGTTCCCTGCAGGCGTCCGCTCCTGCGAACTCCACGCTGCCCATCGACCCGAACGCGCTCAGCGCGCAGTTGGAGAAGCTGCAGGAAACCTCGGTACGCCAGATGAGCGGCTTCATCGAGGCGATCACGCAGGCGCAGAACCGGCTCTCCGCCCGCCGCGACGAGACACGCTGACAACCGGGTGGTCAAGCGGCGCCACCACGAGTCATTTCTCAGCCGCTGGATCGAGCGTACCGAGGGACTCGAGGGGCGCGCGGCACGGTGCGGGCGCGACGTCCATGACACGATCGAGGGTGATCGCGGCGTTGATCAGCGCGAGATGACTGAAGGCCTGGGGGAAATTGCCGAGCTGCTCGCCGGTCGGGGCGATCTCCTCCCCGAACAGACCCAGATGGGTCCCGTAGGTGAGCATCTTCTCGAAGGCGATCAGCGCGTCGTTGATGCGGCCCGAGCGGGCCAGGGCCTCGACATACCAGAAGGTGCACATGCTGAAGGTGCCTTCATTACCGGCCAGGCCATCGGGCGACGCGGACGGGTTGTACCGGTAGACGAGGCTGTCGGAGACGAGTTCGTCGTCGATCGCGCGCAGCGTGGACTCCCACATCGGATCGTCGGGCGCGATGAACCCGACGTTCGGCATCGTGAGCAGCGCCGCGTCCAGGACGTCGCTGTCGTAGTGCTGCACGAACGCGCGGCGCGCGGGGTGATATCCCCGGGTCATGATCTGGCGGTAGACCCGGGTTCGCGCGGTGGTCCAGAGGTCGATCTCGGCGGGTGCTCCGTGCCGCTCGGCGAGGCGGATGGCCCGATCGACAGCCACCCACGACATGAGGCGACCGAAGGTGAAGTGCTTGGGGCCGCCGCGGGTCTCCCAGATCCCTTCGTCGGGTCTGTCCCAGTGCTCGCAGAGCCAGTCGATGAGCTTCACGGTGTTGAGCCACGCCTGGTAGGAGCTGCGCAGTCCATAGGCGTCCGCGAAGTGGATGGCGCCCAGTGCCTCGCCGTAGATGTCGAGCTGGAGCTGGTCGGCGGCGGCGTTGCCGATCCGTACGGGGCGGGACCCTCGGTAGCCCTCAAGATGGTCGAGCGCATGCTCGTCGAGGTCGGTCGAGCCGTCGACGCGGTACAGGTGGTGCAGCGGCGTCGCCCCTCCGGCCGCCTCGCAGATCCGATCGTTGAGCCAGCGAAGGTATTGGCGCGCTTCCTCGGTAAGGCCGAGACTGAGCAGCGAGGTGACCGACCAGGAGGCGTCGCGGATCCAGGCGTACCGGTAGTCCCAGTTCCGCGCCCCGCCGATCTGCTCCGGTAGGCCGGCGGTAGGCGCCGCGATCAGGGCACCGGTCGGCGCGTACGTCAAGAGCTTCAGCGTCACCGCCGAGCGCTCCACCGCTTCCCGCCAGCGTCCGCGATAGCAGGAGCGGCCGATCCAGCTCCGCCAGTAGCTGCGGGTCTCCTCGTACATCGCACGGATCTCACGAGGCTCGATGAGCCGGGGTGGCCCTGTCGACCCGGTTTCGACGATGGCCCCGCTGGTGGCGCCCTCGCCCAGGGTGACGAAGGCGCGTACCCCGTGGCCGTCGCGTTCGATCTCGACTTCCTGCGGGGGCTGGTCGTGGTGACGGACCCGATGCAGCGTGATGTCGAGCGTCGGACTGCGGAAGACGACACCGTCGGTGTGCATTTCGAGCTCGTGCTGGTCGAGACCGTAGTTGAATCGGGGCTGGACGTCGATCCGGAACCGCATGGCGCCGCGCACCACATGGAACAGCCGGAAGATGCGATGGCGATCGGTGGCGACGTCGCCGACTACCGGCATGAAGTCGATCAGCTCACCCACCCCTTCGGGCGACAGGAAACGGGTGATCAGAATCGGTGTCTTCGGCAGGTACAACTGCTTGGTTCGGACGTTGGCCACTCCATGGGGCGTGATTCGGAAATAGCCGCCCTTGTTGATGTCCAGCAGTCCACCGAAAATGCTGGGCGAGTCGAATCGCGGCGCGCAGAACCAGTCGAGAGTGCCATCATCCGCGATCAGCGCCGCCGTCTGCAGGTCGCCGATCAAGCCGTGCGACTCGACGAACGGATAAGACTTCACGGTCCGACCTCATCCCCCGGGACTCCGGCAACCCTCCTCACCGTAACCGCTGGCCGAGGCCCAGCAGGCGCGTATCGTCAGGGCGCGCGTGAGGGTCGCGGTGAATGCCGTCAGGTTCGCGGCGCATGCCGTCGCGAACAGGAGACCCCACCCGGGCAGAAGCAACTCACGGAGGTGGAGGACATCCCAGCATTACCGTTGGTCCGCTTCAGCCACTGCCTTCACGCCGCCGTGACAAGCCACCGCAGCCATTCGTCACCCGCGTATCCGTCAAGTCCAGCAGGAGACGGACTCAACGGGATGGCAGTGGTGCGACCGGGCGGACTGCGGTGAACTGGGCGTGCTCGTACCGGGTGGCGGAAAGCAGCAGTAGCCACTCGTCGCAGCCCTGCCACGGGTAGACGTCGGCGGCGCCGCCGCGTACGGTTCGGTGGCCGTCGCCAATGCGTGGCCGGGCGTCGGCCGGCGCGCCCGCGAAACCGGGAATCCACACATCGGCGCAGACCTCATTCGCCGAGCCCATCGCCGCCAAGCCGAACCTGTTCTCCCCGGCCGCTGTCCGCTCCTCGTCACCGAAGTCGTCGAGGATCTGGTCCTCGCTGGGTTTCTCGTCGCCGCGGAAGGACAGCGTGGTGGTGCCGGCCCGGGCCGCGTACTCCCACTCGGCCTCGCTGGGCAGCCGGAACGGCAGGGCCTCGAGCAGGTCGTCCAGGTCGTCTTCGAGCCGGGCCACGCCGGAGTCCGTGTCGGCGTAGTCGTCCTCGTACTCGGGCAGCCAATGCCGGACCTGCGCGACCGTCAGCGGGTGCCGGGCGATCAGGAACGGTTCGACCCGCACCTCGCGTACCGGCCGGGCATCCCCGGCGCCGGCGAAGAAGGGCTCGAGAGCGTCCTCGGCGCCGCCGCTGCGCTCGATGGCGCGTACCGCGTCCAGTTCCGCGTCGGACAGGCCCATGCGGAACGTGCCGCGCGGCACCTCCCGGAACACCACGCCCGACGCGGTGTGCCGCCATGCCGGACGCCCCGCCACGATCTCCTCGGTCCACATGGCGCCGAACGCTAGCTCATGGCGCGGCGGCGATCGGGACGGCACTCGGTCGCGCCGAGTTGGTCGAGGTGTTCCAGCAGGGGGATGATCACGCGGCGGCTGGTGCGCAGGGCCAGTCGCGCCTCACTGGCGGTGAACGGCTGCGGCAGGCCGCGCAGCGCCTCGATGGCACGGTCGGGCGCGTCCGGCAGGAGGTAGTTCGCGCCGATGCGGACGAGTCTGCCTTGACGGACGGCGGCATCCAGAGTGTCGTGGTCCACTCCGAGGTGGGCCAGTTCCGTCCCGTCGGGCGCGTCGAAGGGGGCCGCGGCCAGGCGGGCTTCCAGACGGTCGAGCGCAGCCTGGGCGCCCGGCGGGAGGGGTGGGCCGTTGGTCGGCTCCACGAGCCCGGCACGCAGCCGTACCGTGTCGGGCAGCAGGCCCGCCACCAGGCGGGCGTCGGGAAGCTCCAACTGCTGCCGGATCGCCTCCACGCTGAGCGGCCCTGGCGCGGCGAGGACGACTGCGTGGATGGCCGCCCCGATCGTGGCGATGTGGCTGGCCGAGACGTGCCAGTCGCCGACCAGCGGGCTGGTTGCCGGTGGCGCGCCGAGCGCGCGGAGCAGGCCCTCCCGGACCGGCCCGCGCCGGTCCAGTTCGGCGTTCGTGTCCGGGATTCCGGTGGCGGTTGCCAGCTCCGCGGCCCGCGTCCTGGCTGCGCCGCGACGGCGAAGCGCCGGAGGCTGCGGATCGAGGACGGTTGCCCCGGTGATCCGGCGGCTACCGGGCGCGCGCAGCGCGATCCGGTCTCCGATGTGCAGCGGTAGCGGGGTCGACAGGTGGAGGCGGACGGTGTCCGCGCCCAGTGGTCGTGTGGCGGCGGCGATCGCGGCGGTGCCGGCGTGTACGAGGATCTCCCGCGGCAGGTCGTAACCCGAATCGCCGTGACAGCGGACGTCGGCGGTGGCGACCCGGAGCCAGTGCGTCGGACTCACCAGGCTGTCGCCGCGGGTCAGGTCACCGGCGTGGATGTGGCGGAGGTTGACCGCGACCCGCGCGGTGGCCGGGGCGTCGTCCACGGGTTGACCGAGGCACTGCAGGCCGCGTACCCGCAGCGTCCGATCCAGTCGCGGCACGTACACCTCGTCGCCGGCGGTTATCGTGCCGCCGGTCAGCGTGCCGGTGACCACGGTGCCCGATCCTCGGGCGCTGAAGGAGCGGTCGACCCACAGCCGCGTCGGCGCGGCGGGGCCCGGTGGCGTCAGCCGGGCGAGCTGATCGTCCAGGACGGACAGCAGGGTGTCCACGCCGTCACCGGACACGGCGCTGACTGCCAGCGCCGGAATGTCTCGCAGGCTGGTACGGGCCAGGCGGTTGCGGGCCTGCGCCATGGCGGTCGCCGGGTCGGCGAGGTCGGCTCGGGTGACGGCTAGTACGCCGTGGCGGATGCCGAAGGCGTCGATGCCGGTCAGGTGCTCCTCGGCCTGGGGCATCCACCCCTCGTCCGCCGCGACGGTGAACAGGACGGCCGGGGCCGGTCCCACCCCGGCCAGTGCGTTGCCGAGATAGCGCTCGTGTCCCGGCACGTCGACGAAGGCCACTGTCTGGCCTTGGGCCGTCGTGGTCCAGCAGAAGCCGAGGTCGATGGACATTCCGCGGGAACGTTCGGCGGCCAGCCGGTCGGGCTCCATACCGGTGAGCGCACGGATCAGCGTGGACTTGCCGTGGTCGACGTGGCCGGCGGTGGCGACGACGTGCATGGGATCAACGCTGCCAGGTGCCCGCTGCCACGCCGTCGGTGGGCGCCGCGTCGACGACGGCTCGCTGTGACGTGTCGTGCCGTGGGTCCGTCATTTCGGGAACTCCCCGGTTCGAGGCTGGACGAGCGTGGCGGAGGCGTACGGGAGTCGAACCCGCCCGACCGGGCGACCCGGCCGCATCGGTTTTGAAGACCGTGAGGGCCACCAGGCACCCGCCCGCCTCCAGGCCGCTTCGCGGACCCGCGACGCCGATCATAAGCACGACGCACGACTCCGTGTGCCGCGATGAGCCTGACGACGGTCGATGCGTCGGCAGGGTGCGGTCTGGCGAGCTGTTGGCAACCGGTCGCGGGCGGCGGTGCCGTTGCCGGCGAGGCTTGGGAGAGCGGTGCGACCGCTCCGATGTTGCGGCGCAAGGGAATCGGCGACTGTCGTCTCAACTACTGAGCCTGGATTATGTGGACGTCAATCGATACGATCGCTGCGTCTTGGCAAGCGTTTACAAACTGGGGGCGCGCCATGCAAACAACTTTCCCTGACGGCCGGACGTTGACCGTGTCCGGAAATCCCTACGGTCTCTCGGCGCCATGGCTCTACATGCTCTGGGTCCAGCATCAGAGCAACCGCTACCGGCTGCACGCCGGGATCCGCGGCGGCCAGGAGGGCTTCTACCGGAAGGATCCCGAGCCCGTCACCATCCGGGAAGCGAGCCTGGGCAGAAACCGGCTGGTCGCGATCGAGCACGTCGGGCAGGACGGCACGACGCTGGTGCTGCAGAGCGACTTCCACGAGGTCTTCACGTACGTGCACGGCACCAAGGTCTCCCTGGACGCGCTGCCCGCGATGCTGGCCCCGTTGTCCATCACCGACTCCCGGGACGGAATCGTGATCCGCGCCCGCCGCGGCACCGGCGCGTCGGTGGAATACACGCTGGGCGCCAATGTCGTCACGGACGTCGGCACGGTGACCCTGAAGCCGTTGGAGACCGCGACGGTGCAGATCCCGCAGAGCGGCGGCAAGACCGTGCCCGGTGGGCAGCTGTGGCGCGACGACCTCCTTGCCGCCGACGGCAACGTCGCGCAGCGCACGGTGCTGCTGGCCAACGAGAGCACGGCCGCGTTCGTCACCGCCTTCGACCCCACCCACGACGGGCTGGCATCGCTGGCCCGGTCCGTCAAGTTCAGCCTCTCCTAGCGGGGCCGGGCATGCAGAACCTGTTCAACTCGGTCGCGGTGCTGGCGCTGCTCGGTGTGGTGCTCCTGCTGTTCGCCAGCGCGGCGATGTTGAAGATGATCCGTGACCTGCAGGCCGGCCTCGTCGAGGCGCAGGCGGCCGGCGGTCCGGCGCAGTTTCGCGCCCCGGCCGTGCGGACGGTGGCCGACTTCGCCGCGCCGGACGCCAAGCCGACCTACGTCATGGTCGTCCACTCGGCGTGTCCGGCATGCCGAGACCGGGCGAGCGAGTTGGTCGGCCTGGCCGCCAGCTACACCGGTGGGCACCTGGCGGTACTGACCGCCGACGCCGCATGCCGCGACTGGTTCCCCGGCGAACATGTGCGCGTCGTCGTGGACGCCGTCCTCCTCGGGCGGATCGCCGTCGGCGTGACCCCGTCGATCGTCAAGTACGCCCCGGATGGCGCCGAGCAGTGGCGCCGCGTGGTGGGTTCCACGGAGGACCTGTACGACCTGCTCGACATCGTTCCCGCCGACGCGCCGTAGCCAACATCACGGGAGGACACCATGAACGACAAGGACTTCTGGGCCGACGTGCCATCCGTCGACGACCCCGCTCCTGCCGGCGCCACCGGGACCGCCAGCGCCGTGCTGCACACCAAGCTGCGGGCTCAGCGGCGCACGTTGTTCAAGACCGCCGGCGCTCTCGGTGGTGCGCTCGCGCTCAACGTGCTGAGTTGGGTGCCGACGTCCGGCTCGAAGCCGGCGCACGCGACGGTGGGCAACGAGTACGGCAACTGCAGCGTCTACTCCTACGACGGCATCATCTGCGTCGGCGGGCCGTACAGCCGCAACTACTGCGGCAGCGACGGATGGTTCCTCAACTACCACGACAGCGTCTTCTCCAGCGGGCCGGTCAAGGCATGCGGCCCGACCGGCGGTAAGCGCAACGCCTGGCGGTGGACGCACAACGGCACTCCGTACCGGTGCGCCGACGGCTACCAGCAGGCACGGGGCGAGCCCAGCGCCACGTTCCGCATCTGCTCCTGGTCGAACCCCTGAGCATGACGACGGTCAGACGAGCGCTCGTACACCCGGTAACGCCAGCGGTCGCCGCGCTCGCACTGAGCGCGGCGACCCTGCTGGCCGTCCTCCCGGCTCGGCCGCTGGCGCTCACCGTGCTGGTGTGGACGCTGCTCGGGGTCACCGCCGGCTACTCCATCTCCGGCTCGGTTTGAAGCTTCAACTCCGCCGATCTGCTGACGTCGTCGGTCTGGCGAGGACAGCAGAAGTACTTCGTCACCGGCCTACTGGCCGGTGCGCTGCTCAGCGGGCTCGTCGCCGGGATCCTGGGTGGGATCGTCTCAGTCGTCCCAGGCGCGGTGCGCTGGGGTGCGTTCGCGGTCGTGATGGCGGTACTCCTCGGGTTCGAGGTGGCCGGCCGACCGCTCTCGCTGCCGCAGAACCGCCGGGCCGTGCCGCAGACGATCATTCCGCAGGCTGACGTGTCCGGACCCCTCCAGTTCGGGTTCGAGATGGGCACCGGCGTCCGGACGTTCATGCCGACCGCGCTGCCGCACGCGCTCGTCGCCGCGGTGGTGCTCGTGGGCGGGGTCGGTCCGGGCCTCGCCGCCGGTCTCGGATTCGGGATCGGGCGCGCGTTGATGCCGCTGGTCCGGTCCAGCCACGAGAACCCGGCGGATTGGGACGATCGACTGCTCGACGTGCTGCGGCTGGTCGGCCAGCTCGTCGCGGTCGGCTTCCTGGCGCTCGTCGTGGCGCTGGCGTTGCATCGGACATGGTGAGCGTCCCGTTCGCGGTGGTGGCCCTCGCCGGCCACCTGCTGCTGGTCGCCGCCGTCGTCCAGCGGCTGGCGACCCGGGTTCCGCTGCGGCGCACGCTGGACCGGCACGCGTTGCTGCCGTCCGGTCTGCGCCGGGCCGCGGCGGCGGCCGGCATCGAGGTCGTCCACCTGGTCACCGGCCTGGCCGGCGCGGTCGCGCTCCTGGCCGGCGGCCAGGCCGCCTGGGTGTACGCGTGTCTAGCCGCCGCCGTCCAGTACGCCGGATTCGCCGCCTACCTGTTCGCGCTGCGTCGGCGCTACGGGACAGTGCCGTGTGGCTGCTTCGGCGAACGCGGTCGCGCGGGTACGCCCGCCATCGTGCGGGCGGCCGGCTTTGCCCTGGCAGCTGGGCTGGCCGCGGCGCTGCCCCCGGCCGGCCTCGGCGTGCCGGAGCGGCTGGGGGCGCTGGCCGCGGCCGCAACGGTCGCCGGCTTCGCCGTTTATCTCGTCGCCGTCCTGGACACGCTCGCCGAGCTGCGGACGACCAGCGCGTGACACGTGCTGGAGGGATACCTGCCCGCCGCACTCGTGATGGTCCAGCGCAGCGGCCGCGACGTGCCGGCGCTCGGACAGCCGACAGCGCGGGACAGCCGCGATGTCTCACTCCGCGACGCGTTCGACCCGGACAGCGATCGGCAGCGTCTCCTCGGCCTGGCCGAGCGTCACGCACGGGCGATGCCCCACTGAACGGTTGCGTGATTGACCGCCCCGGCGCCGGTCGGCCACCCGAGCGCGTGGTCCGGGCGGGCGTCCGTCGCAGTGCGTGTGTCACTCGCAGAACACCTGCACCTTGGTGTCGGGCTGGTCGACGTCGATGGTGACGTCGTCGAGTTCGTTCGTGGCCTGCCGACGCGCCGCGGCGGCGAGCAGCGCAGCCATCCCGGCCAGCGGTTGTCGACCGACCGGCGGCGCGGCGGGCGTTGAGTCGCCGATCGGACCTCTGCCAGGATCAGGACATGACGAGGGTCTGGTCCGGTGTCACGATCGACTGCCTCGACCCCGAGCGGGTAGCCCGATTCTGGAGCCGCCTGCTCGGTCGCGAGCCCGGGCCGTCGCAGGACGGTTGGGTCTACCTCGGCGAGCGGGGCGACCCTCAGCCGCGGCTGGTGTTCCAGCCGGTGCGCGAGCCCCGAACCGGCAAGGTGCGGATTCACCTCGACGTCTCCGTCGACGACATCGACGAGGCTATGGCGGTGGCCATCGATCTCGGCGGCCGCTTCACCGGTGAACGGCACGACTATGACGAGGGTGTGGTCGTCGTGATGACCGACCCGGAGGACCACGAGTTCTGCCTGGTCCAGTACTACAGCTGACGCTGACGCTGACACATCCGCCGGCCCGCCACGCCGCCACGGCGGTGAATTCGGGGCCGGCGGAATCGCCTTGCTGACCGGACTGCCGGCTGCGACCCTTCGACCGTGATCGACAGGCCTGGCATTGACGAGCGGTCGCTCGCGGCGGAGGTGGCCGCAGGCTGGGCCGTGGACATTGCCGATCTCGTGTTCATGCCGATCGGGCTCGACGGGCACGCATGGGCGTACCGGGTAGACACGTCTGACGGCAAGCGCTACTTCCTGAAAATGCGCCGCGGCGAGTTCACTCGGGCGGCCGTCCTGCTGCCCGGCTTCCTTCGAGCGCAAGGCCTCGGACAGGTCGTGGCGCCGATCGACCTGCCCGACGGCGGAGTCAGTCGCGGGTTCGGGGACCACCAGCTGCTGCTCTATCCGTTCCACGACGGCGGCAGCCGGTGGGACCGTGGCCTCACCGATTGCCAGTGGATCCAGTACGGCGAGTTCCTGGGTCGGCTGCACGCGGTCACGCCGAGCGCCGACATCGCCGCGGTCTTACCGGTCGAGACGTACCGATCGAGCGCCGGCGATCGGCTGCGAACCCTCGGCGGGCAGGCCGCGGCGAGCGAGGCCCTCGGGGCTTTCTGGGATCGGTACGGCGCCGCGCTGCATCGGTTGTCGAAGACTGTCGACGAACTCGCCTCCCGTGCGATACGAGGCCAGAACGTCATCTGCCACGCCGACATCCACCCCGGCAACCTGCTCGCTGACGGCGACGGTCCACTGTACGTCGTGGACTGGGACGCGCCGATCCTCGCACCGCGCGAGCGGGACCTGATGTTCGTCTTCAGCCAGGACTTCGGTGACCACCCGATCAACGCGCACCGCGCCGAACTCTTCCGCCGAGGCTATGGGCCGCTGGAACCGGACCAGACCCTGCTGAGCTACTACCGCGGCGAACGGCACCTCGACGATGCCGCCACCTTTCTCCACAGCATCCTCAATACCGAGGCCAGTCCAGAATCTCAGGCCAACGACCTGCACTGGTTGACCCGCGTCGCCGCGACCGTCGCCGACCCCAGCTACGCGGCCTGATCCTCTCCCGACCGGCGGGATCCAGGACGTGCCGGCAGCACATGGGTTCGGGCGAGAACCGCAGGAGGGACACTCAACGCGCCCGTAGGCAAGGGTGAGATCCCCCGCCTCAAACGCGGCCGCGGCAACACCCGATCCTGACGGCCGCGCCGCCGAACCGGATGGCCGGGCCGCGGAACAGGGCAGGTGGTGCCAGATGATGGCTTCCGCACGCCGATCGGTGATCGCCGCGGCGATCGCGCCCCTCCTCCCGGAGATCATCCTGCTGATGGCCCATCGGTCGTCCCGGCGGAGCACCGCACGTTGTCCCGGATTTCATGTGCGTAACCGTTGACATCAAATCAGATTTCGTGTCAACTGCTGTTGTCATGAAAAGCAAGCGGCAGTACGTGATGCGGGCGCGGGCCGACGCGACGGCGCAGACCCGCCAACGCATCCTGCAGGCGGTGTTCGACCTGCACGAGGAGAAGCTCTCGGTGGACATCGCCCTGGACGACGTCGCCTCCCGGGCTGGCGTCAGCGTGCAGACCGTCCTGCGACACTTCGGCAGCCGGGACAACCTGATCGAGGCGACGACCGAGTTCGCCAACGAGTTGATCGTGCAGGAACGACGGGCGCCGGCGGGTGACCTCAGGGCCGCCGTGCGCGCGATCTTCGACCACTACGAGCTGCGCGGTGACTCCGCGCTGATGTTGCTGGCTCAGGAATTCACCGAACCGCGGGCCCGTCGGATCACCGACAACGGGCGCAAGGTCCACCGGGAGTGGGTCAAGGAGGTCTTCGCGCCCCAGCTCGACCAGTGTTCGGCCACGGACGCGGAGGCGCGGACCGATCTCCTCGTCGTGGCCACCGACGTCTACACGTGGAAGTTGCTCAGACGTGATCGCGGGCTGAGTCGTCGTCGCGCCGAGCAGCGGGTCCGACAGCTGATCGATGCAGTTCTCGCACTGGAGACCGAGGGAGACACCGATGGCTGATGTCCTGTTCGTCACCTGGGACGGCGGCGGCAACGTGCCGCCCGCGGTGGGCGTCGCCGCCGAACTGCGGTCTCGCGGGCACCGCGTCCGGTTCCTCGGACACCAACAGCAGGCGGCGGAGTTCGAGGCCCAAGGATTCGACTTCACGCCGTACCGCGCCGGGCGACCGTACTCCTCGCTCGCGGCCAACTCCCCCGCCACGATGATCTCGCTGTTCTCGACCCCTGGTTTCGGGCACGACCTGCTCGCCGAGGTCGACCGGCAACCGGCCGACCTCGTGGTGATCGACTGTTTGTTGCTCAGCGCCCTGCGGTCCGCCGAGCGGGCCGGGCTGCGTCACGTCGCCCTGGTGCACCTCTTCTACCAGTACCTTCGAGGCAGCTGGAGCCGTGGACCCGTCGGCCTGCTCGCACGGCTGCGCGGCTACCGGCCTCAGCGCTCCTGGTCGGCGGCCGACCTGACGCTGGTCGCGACGCTCCGCGACCTCGACCCGGCCGGCCGGCGCAGCTGGCCGCAAAGGGTGCGCTACACCGGCCCCGTCCTGCGCCCCCCGGCGCCGGCCGCCCGCGAGGCCGAGGAGCGGCAAGCGATCCTGGTCAGCCTGAGCACCAACAACTTCCCCGGCCAGCCGCAGGCGCTGCAGGCCATCCTCGACGCCGTCGCGGACCTGCCGGCACGCGCGATCGTGACCACCGGGCCCGCCGTGGACCCGGCTGCCCTACGCGCGCCCGCGAATGCCGAGCTGCACCGGTTCGTCCCGCACGACGAGGTGATGCCTCGGGTTTCCCTGGTGATCGGGCATGGTGGCCACGCCACGACGATGCGCGCTCTCGCGCACGACCTGCCACTGGTGGTGATGCCGATGCATCCCATGATGGACCAGCCGATGGTCGGCCGCGCCGTGCAGGACGCCGGCGCCGGCCGGTTGGTCCGCAAGGGCGCCCGCCCCGGCGAGCTACGCGCGACGATCGCCGAACTGTTGGCGGACGGCCCGCACCGGCGGGCCGCCGAGCGGCTCGGCCAGCAGATCCGCGACAGCCACGGTGCGGCAACAGCGGCCGACGCGCTCGAGTCGCTGCTTCCTGGCCCCCACGGCGCTCTGTCTCCGCCGCACAACCCGCCCACGGATTCGGTCCCCGCCTGAGCACACCGCCGACGTCACCGCCTGGTTCTTCCGACGCGGGCCTCAAGCCACCGCCATGACCGGCCAATACACCCCGCACAGAACCCGGAGACGGATCTCCTACCGGGGGCCGTGGATGGCCGGCCGCTAGGACGCCTGGTGGATGGGCAGATCGGCCAGCCAGACGTCGGCCAGGTCGCTGAGGGGGACGTCGAGGGCCTGGCTGAGGCAGACCACCGTGCCGAACGCCGGTGCGGGAAGGCGGCCCGCCTCGATCTTGCGCAGCGTCTCCGGGGAGATGCCGGCCGCCAGGGCCACCTCGACGAGGCTGCGGCCGGCCCGCGCGGCCCGGAGGGCGACCCCGAGGCGCTGACCCGCGGCGATCTGTTCGGCGGTGAGCGGTTGGCGAACCATGCCAGCAGGATATCTCTCCGGAGCAGCCCCGACCCGACGTGGTATAAAAATACCGCACACGGAGAGGGAGGTTGTCGTGATCGAGCTCAAGTCCGCCGAGGAGATCGGCCGGATGGCGGTGGCCGGCCAGTTCGTCGGCGAACTGCTCGCCGAGCTGAGCAGTGTCGCCGCAGTCGGCGTCAACCTGTTGGACCTCGAACACCACGCCCGCCGCCGGATCAAGGAACGCGGCGCCGAATCCTGCTACTGGGACTACGCCCCGTCGTTCGGGCGCGGCCCGTTCCGCAACGTGCTGTGCCTGTCGGTCAACGACGCGGTGCTGCACGGCCTCCCGCACGACTATGTCTTGCGCGACGGCGACCTGCTCAGCATCGACATGGCAGCCGGCATCGACGGCTGGGTCGCCGACTCCGCTCTCTCCGTCATCGTCGGCGCCCCCGATCCGGCCGACCTGCAGCTGATCGAGGCCACCGAGGTCGCACTGGAGGCCGGCATCGCCGCCGCCCAGCCCGGCGGCCGCCTCGGCGACATCTCCGCCGCGATCGGCGAGGTGGCCCGCTCCTACGGCTACGGCGTCAACGCCGAGTTCGGCGGCCACGGCATCGGCCGCACCATGCACGAGGCCCCGCACGTCTCCAACAACGGTCGCGCCCGCCGCGGCCTGAAACTCGACCCCGGCCTCACCATCGCCATCGAGCCGTGGTTCTGCCGCTCCACCGACAAGATCAAGTTCGACAACGACGGCTGGACGATCCGCTCCGCCGACGGCTCCCGCACCGCCCACTCCGAACACACGGTCGCCATCACGGCTGCCGGCCCTCAGGTCCTGACCCGCCGCCCCACTCACGGCGCCACCTCGGCCGAACCCATCGAGAAGTCCGCCACAGCCTCCTGACCCACGGCCCGTCTTGGGCGTTCCGGGGATGCGGCCCGCCGCGGCTGCGCCGCCCCGAACGGGCCGACGAATCCGGTGGCACCGTTCAGCAGACCCGTCGTCGTGCAGCCGAGCCAGTCGACTGACCCGATCTTCCTGCGCCTGCTCCAGGTCAGGAGAAACATGGTGACGAGTCGCAGCTCTGCGGTCGTCACCAACGGGGAAGGCGGAGCGATCTTGAACTGGCCAACGCTCCGGTGCGCGCTGAGGGTGCGGGGTCCACGCCCCGCCGACGATGTCTGGGACCGTTATGTGCGGCCGCGGCGCTGGCCGGAGTGGTCGCCGCAGATCAGATCCGTCGACTACCCGCACGAGACGTTGCGCGCCGGTACGGCCGGGGTGGCGCGCGGGCCAGGACGCCTGCCGATCCCCTTCCGTATCACGGACGTTGTCGGTGAGGGCCCGGTGCGGAGTTGGTCCTGGACGGCGTCGGTGGCCGGCGTCGAGCTTCGTCTACGCCACACCGTCGAGGTGGCGGGGACCGGGACAGGAACTGGCTTGAACATCGACGGGTTCGCGCCCGTGGTGGCGCTGTACATTCCCGTTGCCCGCTGGGCGATACGTCGCCTGGTGCACTAGTCAACCCTCCGGCGACGTCACCCGGACCGAGGTTCGCCGCCATGCCGGCGAGTGGTCGCCGGGCACGCGGACACACCCTGGCCGCATGGCGCGACCGGCGATGGCCTGCCCGCGTGGCCCGCCACGGGCTCGCGCCCAGCGGTGATGGCGACCCGCCTTCGACGCGGTGGACCCAGATCAGGCAGTCGTGCCAGGCGACGCGCCGTCAACGCGGTGGACCCAGATCAGGCAGTCGTGCCACACGTCCCGCTCAGGATCATCCGCGATCCAGGAACGGCAGTGTCGCGGCAGGCGTTCATCGAAGCGATACCCGGCTCGTTCCGCCAGCCGCAACGACGGCGCGTTGGCTGGATTGATTTCCAGCCAGACCCGTTGCAGGCCGGCATCCTGGTGAGCCCATCGGGTGACAGCCCGAACGCCGCGCAGCCCGAACCCACGCCGGCGCTGATCCGGGCGAACCCAGTACGCGAGCTCCGCAGCCTGCGCGCCGTCCGGCATGAGGCCGACCGCGGCGACAAGCCGTGACCCGTCCAGCACCCCGTAGGAGACCTGCCCTGCTGACCGGTAATCCCACGCCAGAAGAGCAGCCCGTGCCTCCCGCAACGAGTAGGGGCCCGCGGGGAGAACATCCCACAAGGCACGGGCCGACTCCTCGCGAGTGGCTTCCACCAGCAGATCTGCGTCCCGCGCGGTCAGCGTACGCAGCCGCAGGTCGCCGAGATCGAGATCCATGACCGGGTACACGCCAGCGATTCTCCCAACCCAGATTCCCAACGGACGAGGACGGCAGCGAGACGAGCACCGGGACGAGGTACGCCACCGACACCCAAGCCGCACCGCCCCTCGTCGCAAAGCTGAACCCCGCTCATCACCTGCGCCGCGCCCACCAGCGCCCCCCGCGTCGCACCGCGCGTGCTCCGCCACCGGATCCGTCCCCGGATCCGCCATGCCGCCCGACCGCGGTGATGAGTTATCGCGCCCGCACCCGTCACACCTATGACCGGACACGACGAGGCGGAAGGATGACGTGATGAGTGCGGACACGCGGCTGGAGGAGCTGGGCGTGAGCGGGCTGGGCGAGGTCGACGAGCGGGCGTTCTCGGGGCTGGCGGAGCGGCACCGGCGGGAGCTGCACGTGCACTGCTACCGGATGCTCGGGTCGTTCGAGGACGCCGAGGACACCGTGCAGGAGACGTTCCTCCGCGCCTGGCGGCGGCGGGAGACCTTCGAGGGGCGGTCGACGTTCCGGGCCTGGCTGTACCGCATCGCCACCAACGCCTGCCTGGACCTGCTAGCCAAGTGCCGCCCGGAGCCCGCGACCGGCGGCGAGGTGCTGTGGCTGCAGCCCTACCCGGACCGGCTGCTCGACGAGCTGCCCGCGGGCGACGCGGACGAGCCGGAGACCGTCGCCGTCGCGCGGGAGACGATCGAGCTGGCGTACCTGGTGGCGGTCCAACACCTCGCGCCGCGCCCGCGGGCCGTGCTGATCCTGCGGGACGTGCTCGGCTGGCCGGCGAAGGACGTCGCGGAGCTTCTCGGCGACTCCGTCAACTCGGTGAACAGCGCGCTGCAGCGCGCCCGCGCCGGCATGCGGGAGCACCTGCCCGCCGAGCGGCAGGACTGGACCGCTGGCCAGGAGGACGCGGGGACGCGCGAGTTGGTACGCCGCTTCACCGACGCGAGCGTGGCCAAGGACATCGACGGGCTCGCCGCCATGCTGCGGGACGACGTGCGCTGCTCGATGCCGCCCACGCCGGGCCTGCACGTCGGCCGCGACGCGGTGGTGAACGACTGGGTCGAGGATGGCTTCCCAGACTTGGGGCACCTGCGCGCGGTCCTGACGTCCGTCAACCGGCAGCCCGCCGTCGCCTTCTACCTCTGGCGGAAGCAGGAGGACGCGTACCTGCCGCTGACGATCGACGTCCTGCGCGTCACCGGCGGGGCGATCGCCGAGATCGTCATCTTCCACGACGACCAGTTCCCGCGGCTCGGGCTGCCGGAGCGCCTGCCGGCGGACGGCACGGAGTAGTCCCGGTGTGGACGCTCGCGCTACGCGGTGGCGCGCGTGTCGCGGTGGTCGCGGCGGAGTGGTGCGACGCGTTCGGCGTCGTCACCCGCGGACGGGTGCAGCTGGAGCTGCGCGACGGCGAGCCCGGGCCGGTCCTCGGACGCGACGCCGGGTTCTGGCTCCGCGGCACCGGCGTCCGCGCCCTGCGGAACCCGGGCCGTCGCACGGCGACGGTGCGCATCGTCACCCGCGGGGCCAGGACCCTCACATGCCAGTCGACACACCCCGTACGCCAGCTACCAGATAACGGAGGAACGACATGAACAGCATGAATGACACCGGGGTCGCCGCGGGTCCGGCGTCCGGCCAGATCCGCCGCACCCACCGGCTCCGCAGGCTCGCTGGCATCGGCCTCATGGCCACGCTCGCGGCGATGGTGGCCACCACCCTCGCCGCTGCGCTTGCCCAGGCAGTCGGCGTCGACTTCGAGATGCCCGATGGTGGCGAGACGATCCCGTTGTCCGGGTTCGCCGTGGTGACCGGCTTCTTCTCGGTCGTGGGCATCGTCATTGCCGTCGCTCTTCTTCGGTGGAGCGCTCGCCCCGCCGAGCGATTCGTGTGGACGGCAGTGTCGCTGACCGCGATCTCGTTGATCCCGCCCCTCCTCTCCGGGGCGAACGCCGCCACCACCACCGCCCTTCTCGGGCTGCACCTCGTCCCCGCGGCGGTGATGATTCCCACCCTGGCGCGAGCCCTCCGCAACCGGACCGATTGACGACTCGCAACACGACCCTGCCCGTCCTCGGCGGCCGCGGTCAGCATGGGCAACCGCCGGGACTCATCCGTCATTCAATGAGGCGCGCACATTGACCCCGGACGGCATGACCTGTTGCCATCGGTGGGTACAGAGAAAGGGTGCAGACCGTTGTCGTTCTCATGGCATTGAGGTTGGCGCGCACGTTCCTGGAACGCGAGTTACCGGCTGGGGCGGTGCGCGTCATCCCCGATCCAGCCGTCAAGCGGCACCGCGACCAGCACCTGGCCGAGCGGGTCGGGCGGATCCTCGCGGACGGCCGAGACGTGGTCGTCGACGCCCCGTCCCGAACCACCCGACGGGCGGTCATGACTGCCGCAGCCGGCCACCGCGCGCGTTTGATCGGATACTGGGCGCGGCCGCCGAAGCTGGGCATGCCCTGGATCCTCGAGTACGAGCCGGAGTACAGCCAGCTGAGCCGGCGCCCGCGCAAGGCGGACGGGTTCGACGCGCTCTTCGAGATCGTGGACCCGGAACAGGAGTACCGCCTCAGAGAGCTGTGAGGCCACCCGACGCCGCCCGGTGATTGCTCGCCCGATTACCGCTGCCGGGTGGCCCGGTCACACCGACGGAATGTAGCACCCAGCCGCGAGTAGATCACACGCCGCCGGGGTCCGTTCCGCGTCAGCGGTGGTGCGGGTTGAACCGGCGGGTCCACGCCCGGCCGCCTCGGCAAGCAGCTCCCGCAGTCCTTCGGCGAGGCCGGCGCTGCCGGTGACCGGCTGGGCGAACGGCAACCGGACATCGGTGTGCCCGTCGGACGCCTCCGCGCGGAGCACGATGCCGTCGGCGTCGACAGCGACCGGTATGACCCGCGCCGACGTGGCGGTCAACGCCGGGTCGACCAGTGCCGCGAGCCGGTCGAGGACGTCGCAGTGGTGCTGGGTGAGGTGTTGCAGGTGCACGGCTTCGACGGCGGCGAGCGGGTCCGGGAGCGCGGCACGGTAGGCGGCGATACTCGTCGTGGCTTCACCGGCACCCTGAGTGACGCAGACCTCGACCGGGTCGACCGCCCACAGCGCGACGGGGGGCAGGTCGAGCAACGCCATGAGGGTGTCGCCGTCGCACGAGTCCAGGCTGACCGGGTCGAACCGGCGCACGGTACCCAGCATCCGCACCTTGGCCCGCACACGGGACCGCACGGCGACCGGGACGAGTTGCGTCACGTCGAGCCGCACCGCGCCCGGGCGGCCACGCGCGGCGACCAGCAGGCCGCCGAGTCGGGTCATCGCGTCAACCGCGAGGACAACAGAGCCGTCGGGCAGGGCGACGTGCGAATCGACGAGGTCGACGGCGGTGTCGCCGAGCCCCAGCCGCAGGGACGGAGCGGCGGACAGGGCCGAGCGTGCCGTCACGGCGTCCGCCTGAGCACGCGCGGCGGGCGCTTCCGCCCCTGACACCTCCGCTGCGACGGTGATGTCAGCGGCCTGCGCCAGCTCCGCCGGCCGCCCGGCTGAATGGAGCGCCATGTGGATCCCCCCGGCCTGATAGTGCAGGTCAACTCGGCCTAGGGACCTGACTGTAGTAGGTAAGGCTTACCTACCACAACGTGACCTCCGACCCTGCTGCCTTCGTCAGGGCGGGAGGTCACGTCGGTACGCGCCGCGTTCCGGGTGGATCAGCGCCTCGCGGGCGTCAGGCGGGCTGGTAGGTGAGGCAGTCGCTGGCGGTGGCGCCGGGGCCGACGGTGATGGATTCGGCCGTGCAGGCAAGGTTGGTGTTGTAGACACACTCGGAACGCGCGCACGCGCCCACCGAGCCGGTCACCTCGGCGATTCCGCCGCTCACCGAAGACTCGACGAACGTGGCGCAGGACGCGGCATCACCCGTCGAGGCAACGGTGATCGCCGGAGCATGGCAGCCCTTGTCGTTGAAACTGCACGCCGTGGCGGCACATTCACGCACCGGGGGCGACTGGAGCAGGGTTTTCATGGTGCCCTCCACACTCTCGAGGCCGGTAGCGCAGAGGAGCGCGCCCGGCCCGGCGTACTCGTATGTCAGTCCGTAATTGCCGCTGAGCGGAAGGAGCAAACCGTCACCGGCGAGCATCCTCCAATTCATTTCGACCAACGCACTCTAGCAGCGAAACGTCGCCAGGGCAGCCTTTCCCTCATTTCCTGCCGCGCGTTGCGAGGAATGAAAGTAAGCCTTACCTTCGTTAGGTCAGTCTTGCTTTACCTCGCCACAATCGGTGCGCAGCGGATCTCACCAATCGGAGAGAAAAGCGAAAGTCGCAGTTCTTGCCGGCGGATTCAGCCACCCATTCCACTCCGACCGTCACCGCCGACGGCGAGTGGGGCCTGTCCGGTCCGCTGGGGATCGTCGGGGGCAGCGTCGTGGTCCCCACCTTCACGGTCGTCAAGAGCATCGTCAACAGCATCGCCGGGATCTCTCTCGCGCCGTCGGGAATCGTGTTCGCGATCGAGTCGAAGTTCCAGTTCGGCATCGGTGTCCCGACGGCGTTCGCCGGGCCGTACATCAAGCTCAACGCGGATGTCGGGATCACCAACGGATCGGCGCTCTCGGCCGTCATACCCCGCTGCGTCGGCGCCACGCTCGACGGCAAGATCGCCGGGGTCGGGCTGTCCGTGTCCTCGAAGGCGGCGGCCGTCCTGAAGAAGGTTCTGGGGCCCAAAACGAAGATCACCGCGGACCTCGAGCAACAGAAGTCCTTCGTCAAGAAGTCACAGACCATCCCTGAGAACATCACCTGCACCGGCAGCTGAGGAGACCTCCGTGACCACCACCTCCAGGGCCCTGCTCGTCACGGCCCTCTTCGCGACCGCGACGCTGCCCGGCTGCGGCACGTCGAACGCGCCGGCGGCCCAGGCCGGCCCGCAGGATCCGGCGCCGACGCAGCCGGCGGCGACCGCCGCCGCCACCACGGAACCGCCGGCGAAGACGATCAACCCGTGCGAGCTCGTGTCCAAGCCGGAGGCGGAGAAGCTCGCCGGAACTCCGCTCGACGACGGGCAGTTGGTCAAGGAGACCTGCACCTACACCGGCCCGGTGACCGGACCCACGGCGCAGGTGGAGATCTTCGTCGGCGACGGGGCCAAGAAGTTCCTCGACATCGACCGCGAACTCAAGCATGAGTTCACCACGCTGCAAGGTGTCGGCGAGGAGGCGTACCTGGAGGACGGCGCCGCGTTCATCCGCAAGGGCACGGTCTGGGTCTCGCTGCGTCTCGTCCGGCTCAACGACCCGGCGGAGAACCGCAAACCGCTGACCGACCTCGCCACCACGATCGCAACCCGGCTGTAGGCCTTGCCGAAGCCACCAGACGTGGACCGCACCGGGATGCCTTCCCGGCACGGTCGTCAGGTGACCAGCTCCGCGATCTGGCGCAGCTGCTGCGGACCGCCTTGGACCAGCAGGGTGGTGACCACGCTCTCGCGCCACCGCTGCAGCTCGTCCTTGATCTTCGCGGCCGGCCCGATCAGTGCGATGTCCTCCACCAGCGCGGTCGGCACGGCGGCGATGGCCTCCCGCTTGTTGCCCGCCAGGTACGCCTCGGTGATGACGTCGCACTCCCGCTCGTATCCGAGGCGGGCGATGACGTCCCGGTGGAAGTTGGCCGACTTGGCACCCATGCCGCCGACGTACAGCGCGACGAACGGCCGGATCTGGTCGGCCGCCCGCTCCACATCGTCGTCGATGACGATCGGCACGGTCGCGGCGACCTCGAACGCGTCTGGACTACGGCGGGCGCCCGGTCGTGCGAAGCCTTCGGCCAGCGCGGCGCGGTAGAAGTCGTCCGCCTTCGGGGAGAAGAACAACGGAAGCCAGCCGTCGGCGATCTCGGCGGCCAGCGCCACGTTCTTCGGCCCCTCGGCGGCGAGGAAGATCGGGATGTCGGCGCGCAGCGGGTGGACGGTGGACTTGAGCGGCTTGCCGAGGCCGGTGCCGCCGCGCTGCGGCAGCTGGTAGAACGCGCCGTCGTACTCGACGGGGCCGGTGCGGGCGAGGACGGCGCGGATGATGTCGATGTACTCCCGGGTGCGGGCCAGCGGCCGCGGGTACGGCTGGCCGTACCACCCCTCCACGACCTGCGGACCGGAGGCGCCGAGCCCGAGGACGAACCGGCCGCCGGACAGGTGGTCGAGGGTGAGCGCCGCCATCGCGGCGGCGGTCGGCGTACGGGCCGACATCTGCATGATGTTGGTGCCCAGCCGCACCCGGGAGGTGCCGGCGCCCCACCAGGCGAGCGGGGTCAAACAGTCCGACCCGTACGCCTCGGCGGCCCAGACCGAGTCGAAGCCGAGGCGGTCCGCCTCCGCGATGGCCTCCGTCACGCCGGCAGGGGGGCCGGATGACCAGTAGCCGGTCGTGTACCCGAGCTTCATTTCGCGTCCTCCGGGATCACAGGGAGATCTGGTCGGCGGCGAGGCCGGCGAGGACCGCCTCGCTGAGCGTGGTGAGGGCGGACAGGGGACGGACCATGACCGTGAACTCCTCGATCAAGCCGTCGTCGCCGAGCTGGAGCAGGTCGATGCCGTGGATCTGCTTGCCACGCACGGTCGCGCGGAAGATCAGGATGTGCGAGCCGGCCGGGCGGCCCGCCGTGCCGATTTCGGCCTCGCCGGCCAACTGCCCGACGTAGCGGAAGTCCTCGAAGGTGCGCAGGAGCACGCCGAGGAGCCCGCGAATCGCCTGCGCCCCCTCGATCGGGGTGAACTTCACCGGGCTGAAGAAACGCACGTCGGGGCTGAACAGCCCGTCGAACGCGTCCAGGTCTCGGGACTCGACGGCGACACGGAACCGCTCGACGGTCGTCACGGCTGCCTCCTATAGTCAACGATAGGAGTAGTCATATCACTGACTATGCGACGACGGAAGCGGGAGGTTGGGCGATGGCGCTGCGCCACGCGGTGTTGGCGGCGCTGCTCGACGGCGAGTACAGCGGGTACCAGCTGGCCAAGGTCTTCGACGTGTCACTGGCGAACTTCTGGTACGCGGTGCCTCAGCAGCTCTACGCCGAGCTGGCCAAGCTGGAGCGAGAGGGGCTGATCGTCGGCCGCCAGGTCATCCAGCGGGAGCGGCCCAACAAGCGACTGTTCACGGTCACCGACGCCGGCCTCGCGGAGCTGGCCGCGTTCACCGCGACGCCGTCGAAGCCATCGTCCATCCGGGAAGACCTGCTCGTCATGGTCCAGGCCGTCGACATGCTGGACCCGTCGCCGGTCATCGTCCAGCTCGAGGAGCGCGCGGTCGCGGCGCGGGCGAAGGTGGAGATCTTCGATCGGATGCTGCAGCGGCTGCGTGGCGAGCGGGACGAGGAGACGTTCCTGCGCGAGGGCGACCGGATCGGGCCGTACCTGACGTGTCTGCGCGGCCGTCGGTTCGAGCAGGAGAACCGCGAGTGGTGTGAACAGGCGGCGGCGCTGTTGCGCGCCCGGGCGCCGCTGCCCCGCTGACCGGCGGGCGGGGACATCGCCGGGCCACCGGGCACGTCACCGCCCGCGTGAAGGCGCGGTCAGGCGGGCTGCCACAGCTCGATTCGATTGCCCTCGGGATCGGTGACCCAGCCGAATCGACCGACACCCTCCATGTCCTGTGTCTCGTCGGCCACGTCCGCTCCCTTGGCGCGCAGTTGTGCCAGCATCGCGTCCAGGTCGCGGACCCGGAAGTTGAGCATGGTCTGCTGGGCGCGGGACCCGAAGTAGTCGGTCTCGGACTCGAACGTCGCGAACACCGTCGGCCCCGCCTCCTGACGCCACAGGCCGTGCTCGTCGGCGTCCAGGCCCAGGCAATCGCGATACCAGGCGACCAGGGCCACCGGGTCGGCGGCCCGCAGGAAGTAGCCGCCGATTCCACGCACACGTTCCATGTCGCCATCCTGCCAGGACGGCGATCGGGCGGGCGGTGACACCGCCCGCCGGGCCAGGACAGCACGCGGTACGTCACGTGCGTGACCGACGTCGCGGCCCGCGACTTCACCTGCTCGAGCTTGAGTGGCGGGTCGCCCTCGATCAGCCGTGTGCCGGCGCCGAGCGTGAGCGGCACGATGTGCGGCCGCAGCTCGTCGATCAGCCGGCGGCGAGATACTGGTCAAGCGTCACTGAAACAGAACAGCATGATGTCCACTGCCGATCCAGCACCGAACACGGGTCGATCCCGCCGGCCGGCGACGACGGCTGGGTAGGACCGGGCCGCGCGGGCCCCTCTTGATCACATTCGAGGAGCCCGCGCGGCCGTGTCCAGGTCACGAACCCCGCCGACGATCAACTGTCGCCGAGAGTCGTCACCGACGTTCGCGGTACGGGGCCAGGAACGCGGTCAGTGCCGTCAGCATCTCCTCGGGGGCCTCTTCGGCGACCCAGTGACCGCAGTCGGGGATGACCAGGGTCTGTACGTCGTCCGCGACCCGCTCCATCGTGGTCCCCGCCCCATCGGCGATGCTTGCCGCTCCGCCGACCGCCAGCACGGGGATGGTCAGTCGGCCGGCCTTCTGGCGCTCCACGTTCTGCGCCAGTGTGGTGTCGAGTGCGCGGTAGAGGTTGAAGCTGCCGCGGAGCGCGTCGCGGTGGGAGGCAAGGAGGCGGATGTAGTACCTGACGGCGTGGTCGGGCAGCTTCTTCTTGGCGTTGATCTCGAACTCGTACCCGAAGAAGATGTCCTCCCGTCCCCTGACGAGCAGCTCGTTCACCTCGGTGAGCCGGTTGAAGCCGATGTGCCACACCCGGTCGTTGAGCCACGCGGGGCTGCCGAACACCGGCGGTGAGTCACTCACGCCCGGGAGGGGAGCCTCGGCGACGACGAAGCGGTCGACCCGCTGCGGGTGATCCGCGGCCAGGGCGTACGCGATGGGCATTCCGGTGTCGTGGCCGACCACGGCGAACCGCTGGTGGCCGAGCGCGTCCATCAGCGCGACCAGGTCGTTGGCGAGGGTCGCGCTGTCGTACCCGTCCTGCGGCTTGTCGGTCAGACCGATGCCGCGCTGGTCGACCGCGATGACGGTGAAGTCCTTGGCCAGCGCGGGCATCAGCAGGCGCCAGGCGTACCAGGTCTCGGGCCAGCCGTGCACCAGCAGCAGCGGCGGCCCGTCGCCTCCGATGACCACGTGCTGGCGCAGGCCGTTGGCGTGGACGAACCGGCTGGTGAAGGTCTTGGTGAATCCCGGCGGCAGGTGTGGCGCCTGCGAGACGCCGCCGAGACCGGTGACGCCGCCGCCTGCCGGCCATCCGCGGCGGGGTTCTGCTTCGGCTGCCGAGGCGGAGAGCAGACCGAAGGATCCAGCGGTCGCTGCGCCTATCGCGGCGGCAGAGGTGGAGAGAAATTTCCGTCGAGAGTGCGGCGGAGACATTTCCGACATGGGGCCCTCCTTGGGTCTTACTACGTCTAGATGGCGGAAGCCTGCTGGCGCCCGGGGTCGGCACCCTGCTCCCTCCGGCCGGGAAGGCTAGCTGAATCTAGTTTTGAAAGCTAGACCATTCGAAGTGCCGCTTGGCCGAGCGGCCCGTGAAGACCCCGTTCGCCTCAGAACGCCAGCACGCCCGTGACTACACGGGTCCGTGGGCCTCGACTCTGACTTGCAGTTTAGAAGTCAGGAGGTACTATTGGCGCCGCACAGGTCGGCGGACCTTCCTTGCCTGAACAGGAGAAGAAACAGTGCAGATCCGAGGCAGAGCGGCGTTGGTGACGGGCGCCAACCGGGGCATCGGCCGGGCCTTCGCCCGCGAGCTTGTCGAGCACGGCGCCGTGGTCTACGGCGCGGCACGCCGCCCCGAACTGATCACCGACGCCGGGGTGGTGCCGATCCGGCTGGACGTCACGGACCCGGCCACCATCGCCGAGGCGACCGAGACGATCGGGGACCTCTCGATCCTGGTCAACAACGCCGGAACCGGATTCGCGGGATCGGTGCTCGCCGGGTCGCTGGAGAACGCCCGGCGCGAGATGGAGGTCAACTACTTCGGCACCTGGGCCGTCACCCAGGCGTTCGCGCCGACGCTGGCGCGCAACGGAGGCGGCGCGGTGATCAACATGCTGTCGGCCGCATCCTGGCTGGCCCTGCAGCAGGCGGCCGGCTACGCGGCGAGCAAGGCCGCGCAGTGGTCGCTGTCCAACGCGATGCGGTTGGCGCTGCGCGAGCAGGGGACCCACGTGCTGGGTGTGCATGTCGGGTATGTCGACACCGACCTGTCCGCCGGCGTCGACCTGCCCAAGATCAGCCCTGAGGAGGTCGCGCGGGCCGCGATCAAGGCAGTCGTCTCCGACGAGGAGGAAGTGCTCGTCGACGAGTTCAGCCGCCAGATCAAGTCCGCGCTGCCGAACGACATCGCCGAGCTGTACCTGGCGCGCTGACGGGGAGCAGGCCTGGCGTACCCGATCCAGCCAGGCCAGCAGCCGGCGAAGCACGGCCCGACCTGGAGGCGGCGACCGCGCTGGTTGCCGCAACCAGGGCTGGATTGCATAATGAAATACAAGCGACACTGTGGGTGCCCGCGGCCGCCGGCGACGTGAAGGAGGCTCCATGCCCAGCGACACGCATGACGAGCCGTCCTGCTCGATCGAGCGCAGCCTGCAGGTGTTGGGCGAGCGCTGGACGCTGCTGATCATCCGCGAGATCTACCTCGGAAGGCACCGCTTCGCCGAGATCCAGTCATCACTGGGCATCGCGTCAAACCTGCTCAGCACCCGGCTGAAGACACTGGTCGACGCGGGAGTCCTCCGCAAGCGGACGTACCAGGAGCCGGGCAGCCGGCACCGCGACAGCTACCACCTGACCCCGGCCGGCCAGGAGCTACAGGTGATCCTCGCCGCGCTTCAGCAGTGGGGCGATCACCACTGCCCCCGGCCCTCGGGCCCCTCGGCGCTGCGACGCCAACGGTCCACCGGACGGCCGGTCCACGTCGGCTTCATCGCCGACGACGACACCCACGAGGTCGCCGCCTCGGACGTCAGCCTGCTCTAGGGAGCCGGCCGGCGTCCGGCCAGGCGCGGGCGTACCAGAGGGGCCGACCGGCCAACTCCGTGGCAGAAGTAGCAACCAACCGGGAATGCGCATGCCGCCGACCGGTCAACCGACGCCAACCTGCGCCAGGAGCCGGAACGTCCCATTCATCGGCCACAAGCGGCTTCAGGGTGGTTGAGCCCGGAGTCGGGACGGGCTGACTGATCCGGATCTTCGCTAAGGAGAAACTGTGACTGAGACCTACGATCGCCGACGCACGGCGGTTCTGCTGGTTGATCCCTACAACGACTTCATCTCCGAGGGCGGCCAGGTCTGGCCGCGAGTGGAGCCGGTGGCGAAGCAGATCGGTCTGCTGGACAACCTGCGTGCCGTGATCGCCGCCGCCCGCGAGGCCGGCGTGCGAGTGGTGTTCGTGCCGCACCACCGGTGGGAGCGAGGCGACTACGAGACCTGGGGGCACCTGGCCTCCGGACAGCGGTACCAGAAGCAGCACCACAACTTCGCTCGAGGCTCCTGGGGCGGCGAGTTCCACCCCGACTTCCAGCCGCAGGCGGGTGACGTCGTCGCCCAGGAACACTGGGGGCAGAGCGGATTCGCCAATACCGACCTGGATTTCCTGCTCAAGCAGCACGGCATCACCCACGTCGCGGTCATCGGCCTGCTGGCCGACACCTGCATCGAGTCCACCGGCCGCTACGCCATGGAACTCGGCTACCACGTCACGCTGGTCCGCGACGCCACCGCGGCCCTCACCCCGGAGAAGTTGCACGCCGCACACGAGTTGAACGGCCCCACCTACGCCCACGCCATCGTCTCCACGCACGAGATCGTCGCCGCGTTCACCGACGCGTGATCCCGACCTGACAACTGCCGGGCGGTCAGCTGGTCGGGTCGTACGCCGGGCGTGACCTCCTTCCTCTGCAAGCGATAGGGATTCAGAAATGAACGCGCACCTCGCCGACACGTCAGTGCTGGACGAAACTCCCGCGCGAGCGCGCTCGCCGCTGCCGCCGCTGTCCGTGCTGGAGCTGGCTCTGATGCAGGAGGGTTCGAGTGCGCGTGAAGGCCTTCAGGCGGTCGTCTCGACCGCGCAACGAGCCGCAGAGCTGGGATTCCGTCGGGTGTGGGTCGCCGAGCACCACGGCTATCGCTCGGTCGGCAGCGTCGCACCTCCCGTGCTGGCCACCCATCTGGCGGCGATGACCAGCGCGATCCGGGTCGGCTCGGGCGGCGTGCTGCTGCCGCACCACGCCCCGCTGGCGGTTGCCGAGCAGTTCACGACGCTGGCCTCGCTGAATCCGGGGCGGGTCGATCTGGGAATCGGCCGTGGGCCGGGCACGAGCGATCCCGCCACCATCCGGGCCCTGCGTCGCGGCGCGGACCAGGCGACCGACGCCGAGTATCGCGCCGACCTCATCGAACTGCTGGGTCACCTGGACGGTCGCGGCGGCACCCGGGTGCTGCCGGGTGCCGACACCCTGCCGGAGCCGTGGCTCCTGTCGTCGAGCGTCACGGGGGCCGACCTCGCTGCCGAGCTGGGCCTGCCGATCGCCTTCGCGTACCACATCCGTCCCGGTAACGCCGTGGACGCGCTGGCCCGCTATCGCGAGCGGTTCCGCCCGTCGCGGTGGCGGGAGGCGCCCTACGCGCTGGTGAGCGTCGAGACGGTCTGCGCCGCGACGGACGGCGACGCGATCGCGCTCGGCCGCCCGGCGCGACTGGCCATGGCGGCGGCCGTGCAGGGCCGAGGCGGCGACGCACCGCTGCTGTCGCCCGCTCAGGCGGCGGTGGAGACGCTGCCCGCGGAACTGGAGGAACGGCTCGACCAGATGCAGGCCACCCAGGCGTACGGCTCGGCGGAGACGGTGTACGGCCGGCTGTCCGCCGTGGCCGCGCAGACCGGCGCGGACGAGCTCATGCTGTCCACGCCGCTCTATCACCTCGCCGACCGCCTGCGTTCCCTTGAGCTGGTGACTGCGGCGGCCTGACACCGCTGCGGCGCGCTGCCGGACGCGGGGTCGCGTCGTGTCGCCGGCAGCGCTGAAGCGGCCTTACGGGAGGTCGGTGCCGTTCCCGTCCGTCATCAGCCGGGCGGCCGTGTCGGGTAGCTCCACCTCGTGCCCGTTCGCACACTTGACCACGACGCCGAGCGGACTCCCGCAGCCGACGTGCACGAGCTCGACACCGCCCTCCCGGCCGAGCCGCTCCCCCCACTGCATCAGGGCGACGAGCACGGGAAAGAGCTCTCGGCCCAGGTCGGTGAGGACGTACTCGTACCGGGTCCGCTTGCCCGGCTCCTGGTAAGGCCGCCGCCGCAGCAGACCGTCCGCGACCAGCTGCTTGAGCCGCTTGGCAGCCACCGCCTCGGTCAGGCCGGTACGCCGGGCCAGTTCGTCGAAGCGCCGGCCGCCGTAGTAGATCTCGCGCATCAGGATCATCGCCGACCGGGTGCCGATCAGCTCCAGCGCGTGCTCGATGCGGCACCAGCCCTCCGCCTGCCAGGCGTCGCGATCGGCGAAGCGACCGGTCAAGGTGATGACGGCGTCGGTGTCGGGCCCTGCCGGCCCGGCTGACTGTGTCACGGCTCCCACACCCCTCTGGCTAGGCGATGGCATAGCCAGGGGTGCTACCGTCTGGCTATGGTCTCCACTAGCCAGCCTAACACCGCCGCCGGGCCCCGACCGGCGCCGACGACCGAGGCGCGGCGACGATGGTTCGCGCTCTTCGTCGTCTGCCTGGGCGTGATGATGACATTCGTCAACGTGTCGTCGACGATCTCGGCGCTACCGCCGATCCAGGACGACCTGCACCTGTCCGCCAGCACGCTGGTCTGGGTGAGCAGCGCCTTTAGCCTCGCCGTGGTGAGCCTGGTCCTCTCCGCCGGCACGCTGAGCGACCTGCTCGGGCGCCGGCGGGTCTTCTGCTACGGCGTCGGAATCCTCACGCTCGGCAGCGCGCTCGCCTTCGCCGCACCGAACGCGGGCCTGATCATCGCGGCCCAGGCCGTGATGGGCGTCGGCGCCGCGGCCGTGCTGCCGTCGAGCCTGTCGATCGTGAGTCACGCCTTCACCGACCCCCACGAGCGGACCGGCGCCATCAGCGTCTGGGCCAGCTGCGCCGGCCTCGGGCTGGCGATCGGGCCGCTGGTGGCGGGCGCGCTCCTGGACCACGCCTCCTGGCACGCGGTCTACCTCACCAACCTCGTCCTCGGGGTGCTCGCCCTCGTGCTCGCCCCGCTGTTCGTGGCGGAGAGCCGGCACCCGTCGCGGCGACTCGATCCCGCCGGCGTGCTGCTGGGCACCATCGCGATCGCGTCGGCGACCTACGCCATCATCCAGGGCGGCGCCAGCGGATACGGCCGGCCGGCGATCATCGCGGCCTACGTGGTCTTCGCCGCCTCGCTGGTGGCCTTCGTCCGGCTCGAACTCCGCCACCACGACCCCATGCTCGACCTGCGGCTGTTCAAGAGCGCCTCGTTCGCGACCGTGATGACGATCGGCGCCGTCACGATGTTCGGCTTCGTCGGCATCTCGCTGCTCACCGTCCTCTATCTGGAACGGATCGCCCACGCGAGCGCCCTGGAGACCGGGGTGAAGCTGCTCCCCATGTTCGTCCCCTACATCGTCGTCAGCGCACTCGCCGGTCGCCTGGCCCGCCGGGTCGGCATCGCCCCCGTGCTCGCCGCGGGGCTCGTCCTCATGGGCGCCGGGGCCCTCGCGCTGCTGATGGTCGGCCCGACCAGCGGGTACGGGGCGATGTGGCCGGGGCTGCTCGTCGCCGGCGTCGGCTCGGCGCTACTGGTGGCGCCGGCGACCGCCGCAGCCGTCAACAGCGTGCCACCGCTGCAGGCCGGCATGGCCGCCGGCTCGGTCAACATGTTCCGCCAGCTGGGCAGCGTGCTCGGCCCGAGCATCCTCGGCACCCTCGCCACGACCCGCTTCCCGACGTACCTGCACGAGCAGCTCACGGCGGCCGGAGTGCCGTCCGACACGGCCGAATCGGTCGCCGCGGGCGCCGCGCACGGCGGCAGCACGGGTCAGCTACCGGCCCCGCTGGAGCACACGCTCTCTTTGGCCGTGCCGCGGGCCTTCACCGACGCCCTTCACCTCGGCTGGCTCGTCGGCGGCGTCGTCCTGCTCGTCATGGTGATCCCGACGGTGCTGTTCGTCCGGCAGCGCCCGGCAACTGCCTGATCCACCGGTCGCCCCGCTCGACACCGACGATCGAGTGGGGCGTCCCGGCTCCGGCTGCCGCCGTATCCTCCTCCCGTGGGATTGCGGTTCACGACGCGCGCGTCCGACTCGCCGTGGGTCGACGCCGTGTGGACCTGCACGAGCGAGCAGGTCACGGAGATGACCTCCGTCGCGACGGCGTCGTGGGGCCTGGTGTTCTGGCAGTGCGAGGGCAGCGCGTACGCCGCCGTTTCCGGCCCCGAGACCAGGACCGGCGCCGCGCCGGTGCCCGAAGGCGCTACCTTCGTCGGCATCGAGTTCGCCGTGGGAACGTCGCTCCGGGCCATTCCCACGCCCGCCCTGGTCGACGGCGGCACCGACCTCCCCGACGCCACGCGCAGATCCTTCTGCGTGGACGGTGTCCGCTGGGAGACGCCCGGCCCCGATGACGCCGAGGCCCTGGTCGACCGCCTGGTCCGCTCCGGTGCCGTGGTGCGGGACCCGCTGGTCACCGAGGTCCGCCGGGGCCACCGGCCCGCCGTGTCGGCACGCACCGTCGAACGCCGGTTCCGATCGGCGACCGGACTGACCCAGGGCGCGATACGGCAGATCGAACGCGCACGCACGGCATCGGCGCTCCTGGCCGCCGGCGCCCCGGTCGCCGATGCCGTCGCCCAGCTCGCGTACTTCGACGAGCCGCACCTGGCCCGCGCGCTGCAGCGGTACATCGGGCGTACGGCGCGGCAGCTGCGCGAGGGGGCCGGTGGCGCGATCGGTCTGGACCTGAGTCAGCCGACGACGTCGTAGATCAGCTTGACGATGCCGTTCGAGTAGGGCGCGGACTCCCGGAGGCTCAGCACCTGCTTGTCCTTGTCCGCCTGGCTGAACAGGCTCTTTCCGGCTCCGAGCAACACGGGGAAGACGAGAAGGTTGTACCGATTGATCAGACCCGCGTCCGACAGGCGTCGGGCGAGCTCCGCGCTCCCGTGGATGAAGATCGCGCCACCCTCGCTCTTCTTGAGCTCGACGACGTCATCGATCGAGCGCAGAATCGTGGTCGGCCCCCATCCGTCGACGAGGGCGTCCTCGGGAAGCGTGCTCGAGACCACGTACTTCGGCAGATCCTTGTAGGCGGCGTGGTCTTCCGAGTCGCGCCAGACCGGCGCGAACGCCTCGTAGCTGCGGCGGCCGAACATCAGCGCCGTGGTGTCCGCGAGCTCCTCGCCCTTGAGCGAGAACGCGTCGGCCACGAAGTCGATGTCCTTGAAAACCCAGCCACCGCTGCGGTGCCCCTCGCTCGGCCCGCCTGGAGAGTCCACAACGCCGTCGAGCGACATGAACCCGGTGTAGACCACATCACGCATGTGCTGTTCTCTCCTCACGAGTCAGGCGACGAGCCAGGGTGGATCGACCGGCGGGCGGAGAGCGCCGAAATGCGCCCGCGGTGCGTGCCCACATCCATGCTAGGGATCGGCACCGGGGCCGTCTTGTACGAAAACGACGACACATTTCTGCCCGGCCGACCCGGCCCGCGTCCTCGGCCGGTAGGCAGGGCTGCTACCGGCCGAGGTGGCGCGTCAGTCGGCGGGGCTTGCCACGTGCCGGGTCAGCCGGGCCGTCGCGGCGGGCGCCGCACCTGGCTGAGCGAAAGGTGGTTAGCTCAGAGCCTCGACGGCGGTGTGGATCAGGTCGGCGACCGCCTCCGGCTGGGAGACGTAGACCGAGTGGCTGCCGGGGACCTCACGGACCGTGGCGCCGGCCCGCTCGGCCATGGCCCGCTGGGCCGGTGGCGGGATCATCCGGTCGTCGCCGGCGACCAGGTACCAGCTCGGCTTGGACCGCCAGGCCGGTTCGGTGACCGTGCCACCGAGCGCGCCGATCCCCCAGGGGACCTGCGAGTCGGCCATGAACGCCGCCTCGTCGGCAGGCAGGTCGCCGGCGAAGGAGGCGTGGAACTTCTCGCGGTCCAGGAGAAGGTAGCCGTCTCGGGGCGGCAGGATCGGCGGGACCGGCGCCCCGGGCGGGGGGTCGGCGATGAGCGTGTTCACGGACTCGCCCTTGTCCGGAGCGAACGCCGCGATGTAGACGAGTCCGGCGACCCGGGGGTCGCTGCCGGCCTCGGTGACGACCACGCCGCCGTACGAGTGACCCACCAGGACCACCGGCCCCTCGATGCCGTCGAGGACCTGCCTGGTCGCCGCCACGTCGCCCTCGAGGGAGACGGTGGGATTCTGCACGACGGCGACGCGGCGGCCCTGGGAGCGGAGCCGGTCGTAGACACCCCGCCACCCCGACCCGTCGACGAAACCGCCGTGCACCAGCACGACCGTAGGACCACTCATGTTGACCTCCTGTCACCGGCGTGCGACCTCTGCGCACCCACGACCTGTAAGACGTCAGCGTTCACGCGCCACCGCCGCGCGACACGGACGAGAGCGCACACGTTGCGGACCCACGTGCACGTCCGCGAGCGGTTGTCGGGCGCACGAGGCTGTGGTCTACTGCTGCTCGTCGAGGAGGGCGACGTGGCGGAGGCTGTTGTCAGCACAGGCGCGGTCGATCCGTCCGAGCGTGAATCCTTCTGGCACCACGTGCTCGCCGACACGTTCGCCGCCGTCCAACTCGAGCGGTGGGCCGACCATCGCGAACCGGCCGCCCGGCTGAGCGCGACACGGCGCGGACGCCTTCTGTTCGCCGAGTTGGAAGCCACCCCGCACGTGCACCGTCGGACGCCGCGTCAGATCCGGCAAGCAGATGCCATGTACTTCCAGACGGCGATCCTCACCAGAGGCGCCGCAACGCTGGAGCAAGAGGACCGGATGGCCCACCTCAGCCCCGGCGACCTGGTCGTCTACGAGAATTCGCGACCGTTCACGTGGACGTTCACCGACCGGTGGGCGGTCACGGTCCTGTCGATCCCCCATGACGCCGTCAAGCTCACCGACTCGGAACGACGAGCCATGAGCGCACGGCGGCTCTCCGGGCGGGACGGCCTCTCCGGCGTGGTGGCGCGGCTCGTCCTCGATCTCACCCGCCACGCAGCCCAGATCCCGAACGCCCAGTCGGAGCGGATCCTCGCGCACGCGAGCGACCTCGCGATCTCACTGTTCGCCACGTCCGCCAACGCCGAGTACGCGGATGCCCGCCAGCGCAGCATGCTCGACCGCATCAAGGCACACATCGAGACGCACTTCCGGGACCGACGCCTGACACCCGATGACATCGCCGCGGCCGCGAACATTTCCACGCGCTACCTCCACAGGCTGTTCGAGGGCGAGCACGAGACCGTCGCCCGCTACCTGCGGGGCCTGCGCCTGCAGGACGCACGACACAAGCTGCTCGACCCCCGACTCGCCGGCCACGGCGTCGCCGCGATCGCGCACGGCAGCGGCTTCGGGGACATCAGCGGCTTCAACCGCGCCTTCAAGGCCGCGTACGGAATCACCCCGAGCGACCTGCGGCGCCGGCGCGGCGCGGACGCTCCCGGGCCGAGGCCACCCTCCGATCCGTCGTGACCCCGCATCCTGGGTGAAGCGGTCACGGCGATCGACGCCGCCGGCCCTCCCGCGTCGGCTGGACGCGCGTTACCGTCGGCGGGTGGCGTTGCTGATCGTGGTGGCAGCTCTGGTCGTCGGCGGGGTGCAGGCCGCCGACGGCGGTGTCTCCGCCGCGGACCGGCTGGCTGGTGCCGCCGTTCTCCTCGCCGCGACCGCCGCCCTGCACTGGCGCCGCCGTCGACCCGCCGTCGTGCTCGCGGTTACCGCTGCCGCCGCGGTCAGCTACTACCTGCTCGGTTATCCGCTGGGACCGGAGCCGGTGCCGTTCGTCGTGGCGCTGTACGCGACGGCCGAGGCCGGGCGGCGGTCGATCGCGGTGACGGCGGTCCCGCTCGCGGTCGGTCTGGTGCTGGCTGCCGACGTCGCTGCCGGTCGGGCGCCCGAGGGTGAGGACCTGGTGGCGGTCACCGCCGTCCTGGTCGCCGCGGTCGGGCTCGGCGAACTCGCCCGGTCCCGCCGCGAGCAGCGACACGCGCACGCCGAGCGCGCCGTTGCGCAGGAGCGCCTGCGGATCGCCCGGGACCTGCACGACACGCTGGCCCATCAACTGACCGCGATCAGCGTCCAGGCCGGTGCCGCGCTCTGTAAGCGCGACAGCCGGCCCGAGCTGGCGTATCCGACCCTGGAGACGGTCCGCGAGGTCGCCGGTGATGCCCTGCGTGAGGTCAGATCGGTGCTGGGCGTCATCCGCGCCGACGCCACCGCCGGCGGGAACTCCTGCGACGCGGTGCCGGCGATCGGGGCGCGGGCCGGACTGGCGGTCACGATGACCGTGTCCGGCGAGGCCGGCGCGCTGCCACCCGACGTCGACGCCGCCACCTATCGGATCGCCCAGGAGGCGCTCACCAACGTCCGCCGGCACGCCGGCGTGACCGAGGCGGAGGTCCGGCTCGCGTACCTGCCACGCCACGTCGAGATCGAGGTGCTCGACCGGGGCGGCGGAACCGCGGGCAGCGGCGACCGGACCCCCGGCGGTCACGGCATCGCCGGGATGCGGGAACGGGTGACCGCGCTCGGCGGACGGTTCAGCGCCGGGCCCCGCCCGGGTGGCGGGTTCCGCGTCTGGGCGACGATTCCCCGGTGATGCTCCGGTGACCACCATCCTCGTCGCCGACGATCACGACCTGGTCCGGGCCGGGCTGCGGGTCGTTCTGGACGAGCCGGACCTCACCGTGGTGGCGGAGGCCGCCACCGGCGCCGAGGCCGTGCGGCTGGCCCACGAGCATCAGCCCGACCTGGTGCTGATGGACATCCGCATGCCCGAGTTGGACGGGCTGGAGGCGACGCGCCTCATCCTCGGCGACCCGGCGACCGCCGGGGTCCGCGTGGTCGTGCTGACCACCTACGACCTGGACGAGTACGTGTTCCGGGCGCTGCGTCTCGGCGCCAGCGGCTTCGCGTTGAAGGATCTCGACCCGGGCCACCTCGTCGACGGCCTGCGGGCCGTCGCGCGGGGTGACGGCATGCTGGCGCCCGCCGTCACCCGCCGCCTCATCGCCGTCTTCGCCCGGTCCCCGTCCCCGGACACCGGGCGTCTCGCGCTCGAGCGGCTGACCACGCGGGAGCGGGAGGTGTTCGACCTGGTCGTCGCCGGCCGCGACAACACCGACATCGCCGACGTTCTGCGGATCAGCCCGGCCACGGCCCGCACACACGTCAGCCGGCTGCTGGCCAAGGTCGGCGCCCGCGACCGCGCCAACCTCGTGATCATGGCGTACGAGTCAGGGCTGGTCGTGCCGGGCACCCCGTGACGGCTCCGGGGCGCGCGCAACATCTGCGTACGCCGGGATCCAGCCCACGGCCGATTCGGCACATCGCACACCGGCACACGATCAGACCATGACCGCTGCCTTCCGCACCGCACTCGTCCTGGGCCCCGCCGGCTCCGCGCTCGCGACCTACTTCTGGACCGACGGACGCTACGGCGCCACCGGCGGCACCATCCTCGTGCTCGCCATGGTGGTTTGGACGTACGGACTCATCGGCCTGCTCGACGCGATCCGACCGCACGCGCCGCGCTACGCCGCCGTCGCGCTGCCGGTGTTCCTGTACGGCGCCATGGGCGGCGCGGCGTTCGGGTTCCAGGGCGTCTTCGAGGACATCTTCGCGCAGTCGAGCGAGGCGTCCCTCGCCGCGCTCGCCGAGCACCCGTTCGCCGCGAACCTGCTGCTGTGGCTACCCGGCCCGGTGATGCCGCTCAGCCTGCTCGCGCTCGGCGTCGTGCTGGCCCGCACCCGCCTCGTACCGCTGTGGACGGCGGCCCTGCTCTGCGCGGGAGCGATCGCGTTCCCGCTCAGCCGCATCCCCCGCATCGACGTGATCGCCTACCTGGCCGACGCGCTGCTCGTCGTCGCCTTCGTCGCGATCGCCTGGCGACCGGCTACCCGCACCGCACCGCATGTCCCGTCCCGCGAGGCGCACATCGGCTGAGCCCCGACAGCCGCGAACCGCACCGGTCGACCCCGGAAGGTGCCGTCTGCGGGCACTCAGTCGAGACAGAACTCGTTGCCCTCGACGTCCTGCATCAGGAGGCACGACTCGTTGTCGTCATCGGCAGGCAGCAGGCGCACACGTACCCCGCCGAGCGCGACCAGCCGTGCGCATTCGGCCTCAAGTGCGGCCACGCGCTCGTCACCCACGAGCCCGGTGCCGACCCGCACGTCAAGATGCACCCGATTCTTGACGACCTTGCCTTCGGGAACGCGCTGGAAGTACAGCCGCGGGCCCACACCCGAGGGATCAACGCAGGCGGACCAGGCACCCCGCTGCTCAGGCGGCAGCGTACGACCGAAGTCGTCCCAGGTGGCAAACCCTTCTGGTGGCGGCGGCACGACGTACCCCAACACCTCGCACCAGAAGCGAGCGACGCGCTCAGGTTCCGCGCAGTCGAAGGTGACCTGGATCTGTTTGACCGACGCCATCGGTACACCATAGGGGCGGAGCCTTCGTCGTCTCCACGGGCCCGCCCCGGTCGTCTCCGCGCCGGGGGGGGGCAACCCTCACCCGGTGCACGTCTCCGGCCTCGACGGCGCGGGCCGACTCTCCCCTGCCGGCCTACCGCAGCCACCGCAGGGCGGCGTCCGCGGTGTCCTCGGGGCTGCTGTTGAAGGCGATCGCCGCGCCCGGAGCATGCTGCCGGACCAGGTTGACCACCTTCTCGAACAGCTCGAGCAACGGCTCGTGTTTGCGGATGCCGCCCCCGATCACCACGCAGGCGTAGTCCCTCCGGGTCAGCGCCTCGACGATCGCGCCCTCGGGGTCTTCGCCGGGCGCCACCAGGCACAGGTCGGCCTCGATGCCAAGATCGGCGAATCGGGCCTGACCACGTGCTATCGCCGCCACCACCGGCTCAGGGTCCCAGCCCGGGATCCGGACGGGATCGAGACCGACCACCAGCACCACCGACCGCGACATCGCGACGCACCCTCCTGCTCAGCCCGCGCACCATCGGGCAGCAACGGTACAAGGCCTTCCCGAAGCTCAGCGTCTCGTCCCGGACCGAAACGGCCCGGCTGGATCTCAGGTAGCTCCAGTAGGAGCAGCTCAACCGGTCCGCCCGGCCGTCCAGTGGTTCAAGGAGCCTTCGGTGTGCCGACGCGCAACCTGTTGCCGTCCGGGTCGGTCACCTCGAAGTCGCGCCCCCAGTCCATGTCGTCGATCTCCGTGATGCCACAGGCGGCGGCCGCCGCATCGACGTCACTGACGTAGAGGTAGACCAGCGTGCCGGGGCGGGCATCACCGGTGTGCTCGGACAGGTGCAGGTGCATGCCCCCGCGGGCGATCCCGACGTAGCGCGGCAGGTCGGGCGCGAACCGGTGTTCCCACTGCTTGACGAAGCCGAGCCTCTCGTACCACCGGGCAGTGGCATCGGCGTCAGCGACCCGAAGAACTGGCGCGAGATGTTCGTCCATCGACCAAGTATCGGTGTCTGCCTGCCATGCTCGCTGCCCAATGCCCTTGACGACGGCGACGGGGCGCACCCGCAGGTCGGTCACCCTGGACGATGGCAACTCGTCGGCGTCCCTCTTCAGTCGCCGGGAAGGCTCACCCGCGTCAGGTCGGGCAACGAGGTCAGCACCCGACGCCGGCCGGTGGCCGGATCGGCGACGACCAGTTCACTGCCGCCCGTGGTGAAGCGTTGCAGGAGGACTTCGGTGCCGGCGAGACCGACGAAGTACTCACCCCCGCCGCCCTGGGGCACCACGAGGTCGATTCGGCCGGCCGGTCGGCCGGACCGCAGATCGACCCCGACCAACGTCATCGGCGGCTCCGCCCGCGCCCCCTCCGGCAGGCCGGTCGGGACCTCATCCTCGATGACCAGAGCCCACACCGCCGGCGGATCACCGCCGCCGCGCACGAGCGGGACGAGCGCGTTGCGCAGGTCGCCGGGGCCGACCTCTTGAGTGGTGGCGAGCGACACCGAGCGGGCGGTGCCGCCGTCGACGTCCTGAATCGCGATGGTGAGCTGGCGCTGCGGCCGAATTTTGGGGCCGACGTTGAACTCCGCGGTGGCCAGTTCACGCCCGTCCAGGAATGCCAGCATCCGGCGGTTCGGCGTCCCGCGTAACGCCAGCGGGCGCAGCTGCCCGTCGGGCAGGGTGAGCGCTGCGTACGCCTCGCTGGCGCCGGAGGGTTGCCCGAGCAGCAACGCCCGTCCGTCGGTCGACCACTTCCGCAACTCGTACCCGGGCGGGACGGCCCGCTCGGTGATCCCGGTGAGGTCGCGGATCCGCCACTGCCCGTCTCGGCGCTCGGCGAACCACCGCCCGTCCGGGGAAAGCGCCTGCCTGGAGCCCGCGATGTCCGCCAGCCCGACGCCGAATTGTTCACCGGAAGCGGTCACCAGATACATCGGCCATCGAGGCAACCCGCCGGTCACGTCGACGACATCGGGGTCGTTGATCTGGTAGAGCAGGGCTCCCCGTCCCACGGCCCGATCGGTGGGCAGGGCGGTCGGAGTGGCCGGCGGCAGCAGCCGGTCGGGCAGACCGGCGAGGAGCTCCCAGGTCGTGACCGGGCCGGCTTCCCGGGCCGTGACCGGGGCGGCGACCACGGCGCGTCCCGGTGACCGGGCCGCGCTCGTCCGCCAGACCGTCACCACGGCGGTCCCGGCGACCAGCACCCCGGCCAGCGCGACCGCCAACCATCCCCGAAATCGGTGCGGTCCCGACGGCGTTACGGGCGCCGGTCCCGGCGGCGCAACGGGTGCCGCTTCCGGTGCCGTGAATACCATCGTCGTGCCCC